>NVSD01000014.1 GCA_002401105.1 Flavobacteriaceae bacterium
AGGATTTTGTTAATTCGGAATAAAAAAGTAATGATTGATAGTGATATTGCTGAACTATATGGCGTTACAACCAAAAGACAGAATCAACAAGTTACTAGAAATAAAAGCCGTTTTCCAAGTCATTTTATGTTTCAATTGACAGTGGGCGAAAAAGAAGAGGTGGTTGCAAATTGCAACCACCTTGATAGATTGAAATATTCATCTGTAAATCCTAGAGTGTTTACAGAACACGGAATAATGATGCTTGCAAGTGTGCTAAAAAGTTCACAAGCCATAAATATGTCCATTAAAATAATTGAGATATTTATCGCCATGCGAGAAGTTTTGTTAACTCAAAGTGATTTGGTATTAAAACTTCAAGAAATTCAAGAAAAGGTGACTTCCCACGACGAACAAATAAGCTTGATTTTTGAATATATAAAACAAGTTGAAAGTTATAAAGAGCAAGATTTTGATCAAAAAAATAGGAAGAGAATTGGATATAACAAGAAATAAATAAATGAAAAAAGTATATTTTTTATCGGGAACTATGAATGATGAGCGTTTATGGCAATGGGTGTTTCCAAAATTAGAACACATTAATCCTGTGTATATCGATATTACGCAAGCAAACTCATTTGAAGATATAAATGAGTTGATAGATACCGTTGTTGACGAAGATAGTATTTTAATAGGATTTTCCTTAGGCGGATTTTCTGCATTGAATTTTACGCTAAAGTTTCCAGGAAAGGTATCCAAATTAATGATGATCTGTGCATCGGCAGATGGTTTGAACGAGGAGGAGATTCGATTGAGAAATAGTACGATTCGTTTTTTAGAAACTCATAATTATAAAGGGATTTCTACCACTAGAATACAACAGTTTGTGCATTCCAAATCCAATAATTATACGGCGATTGCTCAATTAATACGGGAAATGGACGCATCATTAGGAAAAGAAACACTTATAAGGCAGTTGAAAGCTACTTCYCAAAGAAATTCCTTAATGGATAAAGTAGCTAATTTAACCATACCTGTAAGTTTAGTAGGAGCGAGTAACGATTTATTAGTGAATCCAGATAGTATGGAGGATATGTATTTAGAATTAGAAAATGCAAGCTTCGAAATTATATCAGAAACAGGGCATATGATTCCTTTAGAACAACCTGATATTTTGGCACATAAGATCCATCATTTTGTATTTTCTTAAAAATATTTAGCCCCTAAGTTTATTGATTAAAAATAAACGATAATTGTGTCCTTTTTTGTAAATTTATCCCWTATAAAAATAAAGGATGAACGTACATTTTATAGCCATTGGAGGRAGYGCTATGCAYAACTTRGCATTGGCATTRCATAAAAAAGGAGATYKAGTWACAGGAAGTGACGATGCAATTTTTGAACCKTCTAAATCKCGTTTGGAMGYWAAAGGATTGTTGCCTCAAGAAATGGGATGGTTTGCTGAAAAGATAACATCAGAATTGGATACTATTATTTTGGGAATGCATGCAAAAGAAGACAATCCAGAATTATTAAAAGCACTTGAATTAGGACTTAAAATATATTCTTACCCAGAATTTTTATACGAACAATCTAAAAATAAAACGCGTGTAGTTATTGGAGGTTCTCATGGGAAGACAACCATTACTTCCATGATTTTACATGTATTACATTACCACGAAATGGAAGTGGATTATATGGTGGGTGCCCAATTGGATGGTTTTGATACCATGGTTAATTTAACTCATACAAATGATTTTATGGTATTAGAAGGCGATGAGTATTTGTCATCTCCCATAGATCGTAGACCTAAGTTTCACTTATACAAACCTAATATTGCATTGATTAGTGGAATTGCTTGGGATCATATTAATGTATTTCCAACCTATGAAAATTATGTGGAGCAATTCTCTATTTTTGCTGATTCTTTGGCAAATGGTGGAATTATGGTGTATAACCAAGAGGATGCTGAAGTGATGAATGTGATTGAAAATAGCAATCATCATTTTAAACAATACCCTTATAAAACCCCGAATTTTAAAATTGAAGAGGGGATTACCTATGTAGAAACGAGTATTGGAGATGTGCCTTTAGAAATTTTCGGAAAGCATAATCTACAAAACATGGCGGGTGCACAATGGATCTGTTCTCACATGGGGCTAGGCGAAGAAGAGTTTTACGAGGCTATTGTAAGTTTTAAAGGAGCGAACAAACGCCTAGAAATCATTAAAAAAACGGCTACTAACATTGCGTTTAAGGATTTTGCACATTCTCCTTCCAAGGTGAAAGCAACCATGGAAGCCGTAAAGGAGCAATATACCTCAAAACATGTATTGGCTTGTTTCGAATTGCATACTTATAGCAGTTTAAATGCCGATTTTTTAAAAGAATATAAAGGAACATTAGATGCCGCGGATGAAGCCGTAGTGTTTTATTCTCCAAAGGCTGTTGCAATTAAACGCTTAGAAGAAGTGAGTGAGGAACAAATAAAAGAGGCTTTCGGAAGAGAAGATTTGATTGTATTTACAGATCCTTCTAAATTTCAGGAGTTTTTGTTTGCTAAGAAATTTAATAATGTTGCCTTGTTATTAATGAGTTCTGGAAATTACGGAGGACTTAACTTCGAAGATGTAGGGAACCTTTTATAATCAATAATATGAAAATTAATAGTACCACCAAAATAGCTGCTTTAATAAAAGAAGATCCCAAGGTAATAGATGTGATTGCTTCGATTAATAAACACTTTAAAAAATTACAAAATCCTATTTTAAGGAAGGTGTTGGCTAACAGAATTACCATTGCAGATGCCGCCAAAGTAGGTGGGGTGCCAGTCACTGTCTTTTATGAAAAATTGGCTGCACTTGGGTTTGAAATTGAAGCCGAAGAAGCCGTACAAAATAAACAAGATATTAAAATGGAATCAACAGATAATAAAGAAATAAAGCATTTAGTAAGTTTGGATGTACGTCCAATTTTAGAAGGAGGTACGGATCCATTTAAAGCCATTATGGGAGCCATTAAATCCCTGAAGATAGAAGAGACCTTAGAGATTATAAATAGTTTCGAACCTATTCCTTTAATCCATAAATTAAAAGAAAAAGGCTATGAGTCTTGGACCAAGCGTTCTGAAGAAGGTGTCGTATTTACCTATTTTAAAAAGCTAACGGCAGGAAATGACCCTATAGATTTGGACCCTATAAGCGCTTCTAAAACGGCTGATTTTAATGCTAAATTGGAGTCCTTCGGAAACGATTTAACAAAGATAGATGTTCGTATGTTGGAAATGCCAGARCCAATGACTACCATTTTGGAGGCCTTAGAAAATATTACCACTACGTCTGCCTTATTTGTGGATCATAAAAAAGTGCCTCAGTTTTTATTGCCAGAATTGGTAACTAGAGGCTACGAAATAATGTATAAAGAAATTAGTGAACATCACTTACAGTTACTCATTTATAAACAAGCCTAATGCAAGGATTACAAACCAATAATGCACCACACCCAAGTGTTATTATTCCTCATTTTATATTTGCAGCGCTCTCTTTAATTGGGGTTGCGGTACTTTTATTGTGTAGTGAAAATGCCCTGTTAGRAGTATATTTTAGTGGTAAAATGATTGCAATTACGCATTTAACTATTTTAGGATGGGCAAGTATGATTGTTTTTGGTGCGCTGTATCAGCTAATACCAGTGGTGTTTGAAACATCGTTGTATAGTGAGCGATTGGCAAAAGTTACCTTTTATAGTTTAGGTAGTTCAGTCTTGTTTTTATGTTATGCTTTTTGGATAAATAGTTTTACCTTTTTATTACCTTATGCTGCATTAGCGACGTTTGTGTCCTTACTACTTTTTGTAATTAACGTGTTTCTTTCCTACAAGAAATCGCCCGTAAATAAAATAGAATCGAAGTTTATTTTAATGTCTATTATTTGGTTGTCCATTACAGAGTTAATAGGGACCATGATTGCCTTTAATTTTAAGTTTAACTTTTTGAGTGAAATTCATTTGCATTATTTAAAAATCCATGCAACTATTGGATTTGTAGGTTGGTTTTTGTTTTTGATTATAGGAGTGGGATCTACCTTATTACCTATGTTTTTTATATCACATGAGTTGAATAGGAATTGGTTAAAGAAATCTTTTATATTTTTAAACTTAGCCATGTTAGTGATGCTTGCTAATGGTTTTTCTGTAAACGAAACGAGTTTAGAAATTTTGGCTTTCAGTTTTTCAATTTTAGGAATAGGTTATTTTTTGAGTTATATTTTTCAATCTTATAAAAAGCGACTGCGTAAAAAATTAGATGTGGGGATGCGCTATTCTGCTTTGGCCATGGCGTTGCTTGTGCTGCCAATAATTATACTTAGTATTGTTTTAAAAGTATTCCCTGTAGCGGATGATTTTGTAAACAGGGCTGTGATACTGTATGGGTTTTCAGTGTTATTTGGTTTTATAACAACCTTAATTTTAGGTCAGACCTACAAGACCTTACCGTTTATTGTTTGGTTGCATAAATATCAAAAATTGGTAGGGAAAACAAAAACACCTTTACCTAGAGAATTGTACTCGGAAAAAATAGCCACTGTACAATTTTATGCTTATTTCCTGTGTTTAATAGTCATGGGGATAGGGATTGTTACTCAACTAGCAATACTCCTTAAAATAGCGAGTTATTTACTCCTGTTAGTAGGAGTTTTATATACCATAAATGTGATGAAGATATTACTTCATTCCACAAAAAAAACACTTTAATTATGACTGCAGAAGACATCATGTTATTCGAAATAGAATTATTAGAATTATTGAAAAAAGTAATAGATCCAGAAATTGAAATAAATATTGTGGATATGGGATTGATTTACAACTTAACCTATGATGGAGAAGGAATTGTGAATATAGATTTGACTTTTTCTACCCCTTCATGTCCGTTAGGAGATACTATTATGACTAATATTAGAGAGACTATTAATCAGAAATATCCTGATTTTATAGTGAGTATCGATTTGACYTTTGAGCCAAAATGGACGCCTGCTATGATTAGTGACGATGGTCGTAAAATGTTAGGGTAAAATTCAAATAAGCACATTAAAAAAGTCCAATTTACAGCTGTAAATTGGACTTTTTTTAGTTTGTGCTATAATGTTATTCAGTAGCTCTAAACCAATTTTGAGTTCTAAAGAAAAATGAAATATACCCACGTACATTTAGTTTGTTCGGGTCTTCTTCGTCTAACCAAATTTTACATTTGTATATTTTTCCTTTTTTTGGGTCTAGGATCGTTGCTCCGCTGTATTCGTTTCCGTCTTTTTTTAATCCGTCAATAATTACCATTCCTTTTACGGGTTGGTCTTTTCTAGGGTCATCATCATCACAGTTTTCACAAATAGCATCTTGTTTATCCTTGTCTAATAATTGTAAAATTTTTGCATAGACATGTCCGTTTACTTCATAGATTTCTACAATAGACTTTTCTTTTCCTGTTTCATCATCRATGGTTTTCCATTTCCCGAAAATGTCTTGAGCTGATAAGGTTCCAATAATTAAAAGAGCACAGATTGTGCTAAATAAATGTTTCATGAGTCTGTTTTTATAGTGGTTAATATTCTTGTTGATTAAAATAGTTGATTCCATTATGAAAAATCAAATATATACTATTTCCTGGTTAGTTATATATCAAAGATGAGTCCATTTCTAATATTTTTTCCAAAAGAACGGGGTAAACAGTATTAAAACAGTAAATAATTCCAGTCTTCCTATCAGCATTAAAAAGGAGCAAAACCATGTGGCACCGGTAGATAAGTGTTCAAAATTATTTACAGGGCTCACTGAACCAATTGCTGGACCTATATTACCAAGCGATGATGCTGCGGCTCCTAAACCAGAATTAAAATCGAGTCCCATAAACGTGAAAATTACGGCACTACAAATAAATATAAGCATGTACAAAATAAAGAATGATAGGATGTTCATTATAATATTCTGAGGTACGCTGCTTCCATCATATCTTATGGGTATGATAGCATTGGGATGTATCAGTTTCTTAAATTCCAAAAAACTATTTTTGATCATTATCACGTGACGTACTATTTTAACACCACCACTGGTTGACCCTGCGGATCCACCAATAAAGAATAATGAAAACATGAGTGCTGTTGCAAACGAGCTCCACATAGTAAAGTCGGCAGTGACAAACCCAGTGGTTGTAAGTACTGATATTACCTGAAAGGATGCATGCCTAAATGCGCTTTCTGTAGCTCCCCAAACCATTGGGTGTTGTATCGTAGTTTGTAAATTTGGGTCTTGATAAAATAATATTAATACGGTTAAGACGGTAGCAAATAGTAGGGTACCAAAAAAGTAATATTTAAACTCTTCGTTTTGTAAAACACGTTGTACCTTTCCTTTCAGTGCAAAATAGGTAAGGATAAAATTAGTTCCGGCAATAAACATAAACACCATTACTATATACTGTACTACTGGCATACCATTGTAGTAGGACATACTAGTGTTTTTTGTAGAAAAACCACCGGTACTTAGTGTTGCCATTGCATGATTTAAAGCGTCAAACCATGTCATTCCTGCTACTTTTAGCAGTAGAAATTCCACGAAGGTAAGAGAGAAATAGATTAGCCATAATCGTTTGGCTGTTTCTGTAATTCTAGGGTGCATTTTATCGGCTGATGGGCCGGGAGCTTCTGCCATAAATAATTGCATTCCTCCAATTCCTAGTAAGRGCAATATGGCTACTGTAAGTACAATAATCCCCATTCCTCCAATCCAATGTGTGGCACTTCGCCAGAATAAAATTCCTTTTGGCATGGATTCTATATCTAATAAGATAGAGGATCCAGTGGTAGAATACCCGGAAATGGTTTCGAAAAAAGCATTGGTGTAATCGGTTATTGTTCCGGTAAAAACATAAGGTAGTGTTCCCGTTAATGTTAATATTAACCAACCAAGTGTCACAATTAAATAGCCTTCTTTTTTCTGAAGACTACTTTTCTTAGAATTTCGGTTAAAAAACCACAATAAAAAACCAAAAAGTATGGTCGTTAAACCAGCGGCTAAAATTCCCCATTTGGCTTCTTCCTCATAATAAATACTAAAAGGAACAGCCATTAACATGAAAAATCCATTTAGCATGGAAGACAGTCCTAAAAAGCCGAGAATTATTTTAAAATTAAAATTCCTCATGCTAGTTAAATAATTTTTCTACTTTATGAATGGCTTCAGGTAAGCAAAAAACCACTGCTTTGTCATCTGCTATTATTTGAAAATCACCGAATGTCATTAATGCTTTTCCATCTCTAATAACACCTCCAAATACGGCTTTCTTAGTCAATTTTATATCTCTAACTAAGTTACGGGTTACTAAAGATCCCTTTTTTACTTGGAATTCTAAAACTTCGGCATCTACATTGTGTAAATTCACTAATTTAAGAACTTCTCCTTTTCTAACATGTTTAAAAATGGCACTAGCAGCTAATAATTTTTTATTGATAAGTGTATCAATCCCTATCGTTTGTGAAATGTTTATATAGTCCATGTTTTCTACTAAAGCAATGGTCTTTTTTACACCTTTAGATTTAGCTACTAAACAGGACATAATATTAGTTTCTGTATTTCCTGTAACGGCTACAAAGGCATCCATTTCTGAAATGTTTTCCTCGTCTAAGAGTTCTACATTTCTACCATCTCCACAAATAACAAGGGTATTAGGTATTTTGTCTGCAATTTCGTTGGCGCGTTTTCTATTATTTTCTACTAATTTCACATTGAAACTAGATTTACATAATTGACGAGCCGTTTTAATTCCGATTTTACTTCCGCCCAAAATCATGACGTCTTTTACTCCAAATTGCTTTTTTCCAACCAATTTATAAATGTCTGGAATACATTTTTTTGGAGTGGAAAAATACACTTGGTCACCAGCACCGTATATGGATTCTCCACGTGGGATAATGGTTTCAGAACTGTTTTCAGGTTTTATTGCGATGGTAATAAAATCTATGTCTGGAAATTTTGCTTGTGCTTCGGCAACTGTACAACCGATTAGAGGTGACGAATAATCTAATGTACTTCCTAATATATTAAGAATTCCATCCTCAAATTCTATGGTGTCGTTAAATGCAGATTGTTGTAATAAACGTTGAATTTCCTCGGCCGCTAATTCTCCAGGAGAAATCATACTGTCTATACCTATTTTAACAAAATCTATGTCCGGGCTTTTTTGGTATTCGTGGCTAGATATTCGAGCAATTGTTTTTTTTGCGCCCAATTGCTTCGCGAGTACAGAGATCGTGAAATTAGTGTTTTGTGATTCTGTCACGGCAAGCATTATATCTGCCTCGTGTATATTTAAATCTTTAAGATCTTTAATAGAGGTAGCATCTCCTTTTTTAGTGATGATATCTATGTGATTTGCAACGTATTCCAATCGCTCCGCATCCATATCTATTAGATAAATGTCCTGCGACTCAAAGGAAAGTAATTTTGCCAGGTGAAACCCTACATCACCAGCACCTGCAATTATAATCTTCATTTTAATGTTTATTTAGCACAAATATAAAAATCTTATCTTTAGTAAAAAAATTAAATTATGGACAAGCCTTCAAAATCATTAACTATAAAATCTTGGTCTATTGATGACAGGCCTCGAGAAAAATTAATGAAGTTTGGAAAGCGAAGTTTATCGAATGCAGAATTGGTCGCAATTTTAATCGGTTCAGGGAATAGAACAGAAACCGCGGTGGATTTATCCAAACGTATTTTAGCCTCTTTAAATAATGATTTATCGGCTTTTGGAAAAGTATCTGTTCCCGAACTTATGAATTTTAAAGGGATTGGGGAAGCGAAAGCAATTTCCATTATAACGGCCWTGGAATTAGGAAGAAGACAGTTGGTTTCAAAGGACATAGTACCCGCTTCTATAGCTGGAAGTAGAGATGTTTTTGTGTTGATGAAACCATTAATTGGAGATTTAAATCACGAAGAGTTTTGGGTGGTATTTTTAAATAATTCTAATAAGATTGTGTATAAAACGCAATTGAGTAAGGGAGGTTTAACGGGGACATTGGTGGATACACGTTTACTCTTTAAACAGGCGATAGGTTTGTTAGCAACGGGCATTATATTATGCCATAATCATCCTTCTGGGAAAGTAACTCCCAGTGAATCCGATAAAATTTTAACGCGTAAAATTGTTGCTGGGGGGACTACTTTAGATATAAAAGTGCTAGACCATGTTATTATTACAGAAAATATGTATTTTAGCTTTGCCGATGAAGGGCTACTATAAATCTAAAATTAGAGTAAGTGCTACTTGTATATACGCATAAAAWAACACCAAGAGTTAATTATATTTTCAAACATATTTTTGTTWGAATTTTACAAATACCTGTTTCTTTTACCACAAAGGTAGAGGATTTTGTGGCGCATAGTGGGCCTAAAATAACCTATTCGAAAGCTCCKTTAGGRKCTGARTTTTTTATWARGAGYCAYGATTTGTTATTTGAACAAGGGGTAAACGATGTTGAAATTAATGTTCAGAAATGGGGCGATGAACCTTGTTTTTTWGCAGCGGGTGATAAGTCTACCATCCCCTTTGATATTTTTGCAGCTAGCTTTTATTTATTAAGTAGGTACGAGGAATACTTACCATTTGTGAAGGATGCTCATGAACGTTTTTCTCCTCACCAAAGTTTAGCCTATAAAAACAATTTTTTAGAAAAACCTATTATCGATATTTGGGCTCATAAATTTTTGCTGTTTCTACAAGAGAAATTTCCGAATTATAAATATGAGCAAAGGGAGTTTGAGTTTATATCCACTATCAATGTTGGAAAGGCTTTTGCTTTTAAGCACAAAGGAGTGGTGAGAACTATAGGTGGATTTGTCAATGATTTTTTCACGCTTAGGTGGATGAATTTTTGGCTTCGTTTTTTGGTGGTTTTTAATTTTAAAAGAGATCCTTATAATACGTTCAATCACTTGATTAAAATACAAAAAGAAACAGGTATAGATACCTTGTTTTTCTTTTTAGTTAGTAATTATACCACCTACGATACAAATATTTCTATTACAAGTGCTACTTATATATCGTTGATTAAATCTGTGGGTGATTATTCTAAAGTAGGACTATTACCATCGTATTTTACTTTTAATAATGTAGAGAAACTTAAAAAAGAAAAGAGTAAATTAGAGAGTATTACAAATGTTCCATTGTATAGATCTCGCCAACATTATTTAAGACTTAATTTTCCTGATACGTATGAAAATCTTCTAGATTTAGATATTCTAGAGGATTATTCCATGGGCTACAATACAGCTGTTGGATTTAGGGCAAGTACCTGTACTCCTTTTTATTTTTATAATATAGATCTTGAAATTCAGACCCCTTTAAAATTATTTCCTTTTGCGGTTTCTGATCGTGCATTGAATACTAATTTAAAGTTTACGGTGGATGAAAGTTTGCTTAAAATTAGAGACTTAAAAAAAGAAGTTAAAAAAGTAAATGGAACTTTTATTACAGTATTTCATAATGAGAGTATTGGAAATTACGGGGAGTGGAAAGGATGGAAAACAGTATATAAAAATATAGTAAAATAAATGAATACAATTAAAGATGTTTTTTTTGATTTAGATCATACGCTTTGGGATTTTGAAACAAATTCTAAATTAGCTTTTATTGCCATATTTAAAAGGCATAAAGTAAAGGTGGATATGGCTAAGTTTTTTAATTATTATGTGCCTATAAATGCAAAATATTGGAGACTTTTTAGTAAAGATAAAATTACTAAAGAGGCTTTAAAAACAGGTCGGTTAAGAGATACTTTTAAAATTTTAAAGCTAAGCATTTCGGAAGCTGAAATTCAAGTTTTGGCAACAGCATATATCAAAGAACTGCCTAAAAACAACGAATTATTTCCTGGGGTATTCGATATTTTGAATTATTTAAAGGGAAAAAAATATAGACTACATATGATTACTAATGGATTTAATGAAGTTCAATATGAAAAATTGAAAGCTTCAAAATTAAATCCTTACTTTAACGTAATTATCACCTCTGAAAATGTAGGTGTTAAAAAACCAAATCCAATTATCTTCAATGAAGCTGTGAAGTCAGCTGAAACTAAAATGACCCATTCTATTATGATTGGAGATAATTGGGAAGCGGATATTATGGGAGCGAAAAATGCAGGCATGGAAGCCATTTTTTGTAACTTTGATAATAAGCCAGTCGCTGAAAATATTAAATCTGTAAGCAATTTATTAGAGATTAAACAGTTTTTATAAAGAATAACCCCATTTCAAAATGATAATAAACCCCAAAAAAATCAGTTACTTCTTCTTGTTGGTACTGTGTTTCTCATGTACAGAACCTATAGATGTTGATCAGTTAGACGATGCTAGTTTGGATACGTCTTACATGTTTACATTAGTGCACTTAAATTTAAAAGCCCCTAAATTTTTAGATGAATTTAATGATGAAATTCCTATTACTAGTGACATGGTGTCCATCCCTGAAGTAGGTGATTTAAATCCCTATTTAAAACGTGCGGAATTTATAGTTAAAACAGAAAATAGTTTTAATAGAAATTTTACATTGAGTATTCTCTTTTATGATGAAGACCAAAAGCTAATTTACACGTTAAAACCTGTGATCATTGTACCTTCTAATTCGGACGTATTAACTTTTGATCTAGAAATTCCTGAAAACGATATTAATGTTATTTATAACACGCGTTTTTTTGGCATGAATATGTCWCTGTGGAAGAGCACAACTGGTGAAACGATAAAAGTAACTGATGATTCAGTATTCATCTTAAAATCCGCGATTACACTTTATTTTAACTTTAAGAAAGTATGAGAAAATTAATTTTATTAAGTAGTTTTCTGTCTGTCTTTTTTGTGAGTGCTCAGAATAAACAAGTGTTATACGATTTTGCAGAATTACCGCAGACATTACTTTTAAATCCAGCGGTAGATTTTCAAGGAAAGTTTCACATTGGTGTGCCAGGACTTTCAAATTTATCTTTTCATACTGGTTTTAGTGGTTTTTCCGCCTATGATTTATTAGCGGATAATGACGTTGACATAAATGATAAAATAAAAAACGTCTATGCATCATTTGGAAAAACTGAGTTTATGAGTTTTAACCAACAAATGGAATTTTTGAATATAGGGATACGGCTTAAAAATAATGATTATTTGAGTTTTGGCTACTATCAAGAATTAGATGTACTGTTTAAATTCCCTAAGGATATGGTGGATTTATTTTACGACGGGAATACCGTTTTAGACCGTCGATATTCAATCGATAAATTGGCAGGTCAAGCCGAACTGTTAGGAGTATTTCATGTTGGTATATCTCGTAAAGTGAATGAACTTACACGCATTGGTATGCGTGCTAAAATATATTCAAGTATAGCTAGCGCATCTACAAAACAGAATTCAGGTTCTTTTTATACAGAAAATGGATCGGATAATATTTACAAACAACACCTATCGAATTTAGATTTACTGTTAGAAACTTCTGGAGTTACCTTACCTAGTAATGTGGAGGTAGACCAAGCGTATATTCAACGCCAGTTCCTTTTTGGTGGTAATTTAGGAATTGGATTAGATATTGGTTTTACATACCTGCCTGAAGAACAATGGATGGTCACAGGGAGTATTCAGGACCTTGGATTTATATACTATACTAAAAATGTAGAATCGTACCGTGTTAGAGGGAGTTATGAATTAGAGGGATTTCAGTTAGATTTTGATCCCGATGCTCCAGATACTTATTGGAAGGATTTAAAAGATAATTTTGAAGATAGAATTGTAACAGATACTATTCATTCGAATTATATGAATTTTAGACCCGCTAAGTTAAACGGTTCTATCACGTATTCCTTTGGTAGAAAACGCAATGACGATTGTACTTTTATGAACAGGGTTGCTCCATACACTCATAAAGTCGGTGCCCATTTATTTTCACGGTTAAATGTGGTGCATTCCTATGTTGCTGCTACATTATTTTATGAACGTAGATTTGGTAAAATGCTATCCACAAAAATCACTTATACAGCGGACCCTTTTTCTTTTGCAAATGTTGGATTTGGTATTTCTGCAAGGGCAGGAGCCTTTAATGTTTACGCCATTGCTGATAATTTACTTGGCTTGAGAAATGTATATGATATGCAAAGTTCGAATGTACAATTGGGTATGAATTTTATTTTTGGTGCTTATTAATCGTATATTTACCTCTTAAATTATAGATACATGAAGAAAATAGTAATACTACTWGCTTTTATCGCAGGGATGTTTTGTGTGAATGCGCAAAGTGAGTTGGATGCATACAAATATATTATTGTTAAAAAACAATATGGTTTTCAAAAATCTCCAGATAAGTATCAGTTAAATTCACTGACTAAATTTTTATTAGCAAAAAGTGATTTAATAGTATTATTCGATACGGATCCATTTTCTGATGATGTAGCCCTAAACCCTTGCTTGGCATTAAAGGTGGAATTAGTGGATATTTCAGGTATGTTTAGTACACAATTGTCTGTGAATTTTAGAGATTGTAAAAATAAAATTATTTACGCTACCTCCATCGGAAAGAGTAAATCCAAAGAATATAAAAAAGCATATCACGAAGCGCTTAGAATAAGTTTAGAGATGTTTAATACATACAAGCATAAGTATACGGAAAGCGCGCCAATACTTGTTAAAAACAGTAGAAAAGTTAGTCCTAGTGCCAACGAAACATATACTATTTCTTCAACTGCCTCTACGGAAATTGTGATAGAAAACACTATAGGAGCTATTGGTGAAACAACGAATCTATTGGGGAGCTACGCAAATGATAAAATGTCTTTTGAAGTGAAAGCAAAAGGGAGTGATTTTGAATTGATACATCCAGAAATAGGAAAAATTGCCGATGTGTATAAAACATCTAAAGAAACCATTTTTATTGTCCAATGGACGGGTAAAAATCAATCGAGATTGATGGAAATAGGAGCAGACGGAAGTTTAAAAATTGATGGTGATGATGGTGTTAATACCTACAAAAAAAGACAATAAATTCAGATTTTTATAAGTACTATAAATCAAAGGTATAACGTAAAGTTGTACCTTTTTTTATTGTTAACTAGCAACTAGCAACTAATACCCATATTTCCCTTTCCATTTTTCGTTTAGAAACTTACGCATTCCATGTTCTCTTTGATTCAATCCGGGAGTGTATAAGCGCGTTTCTTTAATTTCTTCTGGCATAAATTCTTGGTCTACAAAATTTCCGTCATAGCCGTGGGAATATTTGTATTCTTTGCCATAGTTGAGTTCTTTCATTAATTTTGTTGGTGCATTTCTAAGGTGTAAAGGCACGGGTAAATCTCCCGTTTCTTTTACCAAGGCTTGTGCTTTTCCAATGGCTTCGTAACTACTATTACTTTTTGCAGAACTTGCTAAATACACCACACATTGACTTAAAATGATGCGGGATTCCGGAAAACCTATGATATTGACAGCTTGAAAGCAATTATTCGCCATAATTAAAGCGGTTGGATTGGCATTCCCAATGTCTTCAGAAGCTAAAATCAATAAACGACGTGCTATAAATTTAGCGTCCTCACCTCCTTCAATCATTCTCGCTAAATAATAGACAGCTGCATTTGGGTCACTCCCTCTGATGGATTTTATAAAAGCAGAAATAATATCGTAGTGCTGATCACCAGTTTTATCGTAACGAACGGTGTTTTTTTGCACTTTATGTTCTACCATATCATTGGTAATGCAAATAGGCTCGTCTTCAGAGTTAACAATTAATTCAAAAATATTCAGGAGTTTTCTGGCGTCACCTCCAGAGAGTTTTAATAAGGCCTCCGTTTCCTTTAATTCTATTTTTTTAGAAGCTAAAATAGTGTCTTTTGTCAAGGCACGTTCTAGAAGTTGAATTAAATCGTCCTTAGTAAAGGCATTTAAAACATACACCTGACAGCGAGAGAGTAGGGCAGGAATCACCTCAAAACTTGGGTTTTCCGTGGTAGCACCTATTAAGGTAACCCATCCTTTTTCTACTGCACCAAGTAAGGAGTCTTGTTGAGATTTACTAAAGCGATGAATTTCATCAATAAACAAAATAGGGTTTTTTGTGGTAAAAAGGCCTGTTTGTTGTTTTGCTTTATTGATTATTTCACGGACTTCTTTTACACCTGAGTTAATGGCACTCAGCGCGTAGAAAGGTCTCCCAGAATGTTGTGCGATAATATTTGCCAAAGTTGTTTTTCCAATACCAGGAGGTCCCCAAAATATTAAGGAGGGAATAAACCCACGTTTGATATGTGTTGTTAAAGAACCATTGGGTCCAACAATATGTCCTTGACTGATATATTCGTCTAAATTTTGGGGTCTAATTCTTTCGGCTAATGGTGCATTCATGGTGTAAAAATACTAAATTTATAAGCGTGTCGTTAATTTAGTTTTATATTTACATAATGGAAAAAGAAAAAGAAATAGTCTTCTCGAAGCAAGTATGGGTTATTCCTATGCTATTGCTGGTTTTGGTGTGGATTGTATATATAATTGAGTTGAAATTCGATTTTAATTTTAATAAATACGGTATTTATCCTAAGTCTTTAAAAGGATTGAGAGGAGTATTTTTCTCTCCATTTATTCATGGAGATACAAATCATTTATTAAATAATTCGGTACCGTTGGTAGTACTTTCAGCATGTTTGTTGTTTTTTTACAAAGAGGTTGCGTGGAAAGTATTACTTGTAGGGACACTTTTAAGTGGGATATTGACTTGGATTATTGCCCGTGAAAATTATCATATCGGGGCGAGTGGTGTGATTTACTTATTGTTTAGTTTTATCTTTTTTAGTGGTGTGATTCGGAAGAATTACCGATTGGTCGCAATTTCCTTGGGTGTGGTGTTTTTATATGGAAGTATGATTTGGTACGTGTTTCCTGTGAAAGACGGTATTTCCTGGGAAGGACATTTATCTGGATTTGTGGTAGGGTTTATCTTTGCCATTATTTATAGAAAAATAGGACTGCAGAAAATTGAACACACCTATACATCATCAGAATTTGATACTTATTTTGATGATGATGGTAATTTAAAAGAAAGTTTAGAAGAACCTCCTATTTCGCAAACTGACGTTGACGAATAGTCTCGTATAAGAAAGCACCACAGGCAACAGAAACATTCAATGATTCTATAGTTCCTAGGATTGGTAACTTGGCTTTAGCATTTACTAATTTTAGGATAGAAGGGTTTACACCTCGGTCTTCCGATCCCATAATAATGGCTGTAGGTTGATTAAAATCTACGTCGTATAATAAATCGTCTGTTTTTTCCGTAGCAGCTACTAATTGGATATCGGCAGCTTGGAATTGAAACACTGCATCTTTTACGTGGTCAACTTTACAAATAGGCATTTTAAAAGCGGCACCTGCAGATGTTTTTACAGCATCGGCATTTACTGGAGCAGATCCGTGTTTTGCAATGATAATACCATGCACACCTGTACATTCAGCAGTTCTAATAATGGCACCAAAATTTCTAACATCAGATATTCCATCCAAAATTAAAAATANGGGGAGTGACACCTGATTCCACTGTTTTAGTAATTAATTCATCTAAATCGTGATAGGTGATGGGAGCTATTTGTGCTGCTACACCTTGGTGATTGCTATTTTTAGATAAGCGATCTAGTTTTTCTACAGGTACATAACTTAAGGTGATTTTTTCGCGTTTKATCAAGCTGTTYAATTCRCTAAATAACGATCCTTTTAAATCACGTTGCATGTACACTTTCTCAACAGATTCTCCGTTGTTGATGGCTTCTATAATAGCACGTAAACCAAATATTTTAGATGTTGTTTTTTCCATGGCTGCAAAGGTAAGTATAATTTGTCAAGTGAAATGAGTGGGTATAAAAAAAGGTGAATAAATTAATATTCACCTTTTCTAACTGTGTGTTTTAAAAATTATTGAGCAACTGTAAACTCAATAGTTGCTGAAGCTCCGAAGTCACCTACGGCACTTCCTAATTCAGCACCTTTATAGATCAAAGCTACTTTTCCACTATTTGGGTATGATAAACCATCACCATAAGCATCGTACACTTTAAATGTATAATCGCCATCATCTAAACAGAATTTTTTACTTGCTACATCTATACCTGCTGCATAAGCGAATTCTGAAATAATAGCACCAGTACTGTCTAATAATTCCCATGAACATTCTTCTGAATAACCATCAAAAGTAATGTTTAAAATTACTTCATTACTAGGACAAACTTGACTGATATTAAGTGTGATTGCATTTCCAATAAAYAAMCCTTGTTGTGCAACTAGTTTCAATACTATTTTCTTTCCTTCTTCTCCAATGTTTATGTCAGAAACAGTTATGTTTAATGTTCCTTCATTAGAGTTTGCAGGAATAGTTACTGTTGCWGGAACAGTGTATGCTTGCACATCTGCAGTGGTAGCTTCTAAATCTACAAGGATGTCAAAAATACGATCCTTACCTTTTACTTGAGTAGAATAAACTACTACTTCTCTTTCGTTTGTACTAAATAAGTCTACTCCGAAATCAAATTCAGCTGATTCAAAATTAATATAGTTAAGGTCCGATGTTACATCAACATCTGTAGCACAACTTTTAAATGCTAAGACGGATATTGCGAATATAAAAAGATAWTTTAAGTTCTTCATAATTAAATATTGTGTTTAAACTTTTACAATCTTATATGGGTGGTTTGGGTAAACCACCCATTGTATGATTATAAACTAATAAATGGGTTGTTTTGAATTTCGCTTTGTGGAATTTCAAAGGTTAATCTATCGTCGTTATAAGGAATTGGAACACCTACATTTGATAAGTGATTATCTCCACGTGTTACCGTAGCCTTATTTCTTTTCATTGCTAGGTAACTTTTACCTTCAGCATAGAATTCTATACGAGTTTGTAAGTAAATTTCTTGAGACAAACGATCTCCAGATAAGTCATCTACATAAGAAACATCGTCTAAACRTTCGTTTAACAATACTTTTAAGCTTTGTCTTGCTGTAGCTTCGTCACCAGTCATAGCTGCTGCTTCTGCGTTTAACAAGTACATTTCAGCAATTCTCATATATACATAATCTGTTGTAACAGTTCTTTGTCCACTTGCTTTRCGGATAGGTGGGTAAAACTTATTCATTGCAGATAAATGATGAGAACTACTTTCATCAAAATAAAATTGTCCTTTTCTAACGTCATTGTCTGGGATTGCAGCATATAAACCTGAATCGATGGCTTTACTATCTCCAGCACCTTGGTAACTGTAAGTAAAGTAATCCATTTGTCCCCACCATGATACTAAATCTAAATTGTTGTCAGATGTAAGATCTACACCCCACATCCATCCTGGAGTGTTAGCGTCGTTGAATCCACCAATTTCGTCTCCTTCAAAGTCATATACAACTTCATTAGCAGTCATTAGCGTAAATCCTCCATTATTGATAATATCCGAGGTTAAGGTCTTAACCATTGCGTAGTTTTCAGTACCTCCTATGGCTCCATAAGTATAGGCGAGTAAAGCTTGTGCAACAGGTTTGTTTATTTGACTTTTTTGAGTTCTAGTAAAATCATCCAATAAAGAAATAGCGTCTGTTAAATCTTGAATGATTAATCCATATACTTCTTCTGTGGTACTTTTTGGTTGATTTGGTTGCGTAGGRTCRATRTASAYTGGTAARATAGATGCTCCTAGTTCATAACTTTCAGTAAAAAACTGAGTTAAGTAGTAGTACCCATAGGCACGCATTGCTTTTGCTTGTCCTAATAAGTGTCTGTTTTCTTCTACTTCTGGAATAACATCATTTCCTCCTAATGCACTGATTACAGAATTTGCAGATCTAATAATACGGTAGTAATATCTCCAAATTTTATAGTTGTTTAAATCTGTATAATCCTCCATTGCTTGGAATTCAGTAATACTTGAACGGTACCAACCGTAGGTACTAACAGAAAGCGCCATGTCTCCACAAGCCATATCACTATAGATATCGTATCCTTTTTGTCCAAAATCGTCATGACTAGTCGTTCCTCCTGTTTCTGCTTCGAACATTAAAGTGTATATTCCACTCATGCTTCCTGCAACAACGTCTGGGTTGTTTTCACTGGCTTCTCTTATTTGGTCATCTGTCAAAAATTGAGTTGGCTCAGCGTCCAAAAAATCTTCACTACAGCTTGTAAACAGCGTAGCTGTAAAAACTGTAAGTAATGTATATTTAAATATGTTTTTCATAATTTCAGTTTTTCAGTTATTAAAATTTAGCTCTTACTCCTATGGTAAAAGTAGATAGAGGAGAATAAGTATACGTGTCAGATGCTCCTGTCWCTGCGGTTGTTGGGTTGAACCCATCTTTGTCAGACATAATAAATAAATTGTCTCCAGAGAACCAAATGTTAATACCAGATAACGATGAATTGTCTAAGTATTTTTTAGGTAATGTATACCCAAATGTGATATTGTTTAAAGATAAAAAGTCAGTAGATGTTATAAAACGTGTAGATGTACTGTTACTGTTAGCAGTTAAGTTAGCATCTAGTCTTGGGATATTTGTAATATCTCCTGGTTGTTGCCATCTTCCTTCAATATCTGTATGCCAGTTATTGTTTCCTGGTGTTTTGTTATGCATTAAACTTGCATAAGAATAGTCATAAGCATAACCACCTAAACTATACATGAATTGTGCTCCGAAATTAAAATCTTTATAAGTTCCTCCTAAACGGAATGCACCTCTTACAGTTGGAATTGCAGATTTATCAATATATTTTTCAGTGGCAAGAGAATACTTTTTTGTAGTGGTAACACTTACTGAATTGTTAGGGTTATCATTTTTGTATTCTGTTAAAGAACTAATTGCTTCACCATCATCTACCATTCCATTTGYATTGGCATCGTGATAGTAYATTTTCCASATTGGAGTTCCATCTGAAGGGTCAACACCGGCCCATTCTTTCATGTAAAAATCGAATAATGAATGTCCTTTTGATCTTCCGTAAATACCAGCTTGATCTAGTATTTTTTCTTTTTCGGTAGAAGGATCTATAGGCATTAATGTTAATTCATTCTTTAAGAATTCTCCATTGAATGTTAAGTCTAAAGTGAATTCATCTTTTTTGATGATATGTGTGGTGATATCAAATTCTAATCCACTGTTTCTAAGTTCTCCATCATTTACTGTTTGAATAGCGTACCCTACTGATGGTCCAACTCTTCTGTCAAATAATAAATTTTCAGTATTCTTGATGTAATAATCAATGTTAGCATCTAAGAAAGATCCTAGGCTAAATTCAACTCCAGTTTGAAACATTTTAGAAGTTTCCCAAGTTAAATCTGGATTACCAATGTCCTTAGGTGAAATTGCAATTTCGTCGTTCAAGTTGTTTACGTTATGTGTGTTGTAACCAGGGTAGTATCCTACACCCGCTTGCTCTCCTACTAAACCGTAACTTACTTTTACCTTTAAGAAATCGATGATCTCTACATTTTCAAGGAAACTTTCTCTACTTGCAATCCAAGAAATACCAGCAGAACCAAAGTTACCCCATTTGTCTTTTACAAAACGTGAAGAACCATCTCTACGAATAGATCCTGTTACAAAATATTTGTCTAATAAATTGTAGTTTACTTGTCCAAAGTAACTCTCTATAGAAACCACATCTGTATATGAAGTTGGAGGAGCTGTAACAACTACAAAGTTATTTAAATCAGAAATCCCTGGATGTACCATTTTTTCCATACTTGCAGTCGATCTTTTACGTTCCCAGCTATTCGCTTCGTGTGCTGCTAATACCTCTATGGTGTTATCTCCCCAAGTGGTTTTGTAACGTAATAAGTTCAAAAAGTTAGTGGTTAACATTTCTTCGTCAAATTTCCAGATAGAACCTCCTTGTTCAGCGGCAGAACCGTAGAATGGATTGCTTAAACTATGGTATCTGTCATAGTAATATTGTGATCCAAATTTATTTTCGAAACTTAATTTATCACTAAATTTAATGTTTAAACTAAAGTTGGTGTTTAATTCGTGTTTTTTAGATTTACTTTCGTCTAAGTGAGCTCCAGCTATCGAGTTAGTCATTGCTCCAAAAGCACGTCCTATTCCGTAGTCATATTCTCCACCTCCATAAATAGGGTCTTGAATAATATTTCCTGCATCATCTCTTCTGTACAAAGGGAAAATAGAAGGGATATTATCTACGAACCAAAAAATACTTCCTGRATCTTCAGATTGTCCGTTGTCATTCATTTCAGAAACAGCATATCCAAAATTTGCAGAACCGGATAACCAGTCTTTTACTTTATGGGTAACGTTTAAACGTGTTGTATAACGTGTATAGTTAGAATTAATGATATATCCTTCATCTTCTAAATAACCAAATGAAGCAAAATATCTTGTGTCATCAGATCCTCCAGAAAGTTTTAAGTTGGCTTCCGTTCTGTACGAAGTTTGGAATCCATAGTCTTCCCAGTTTTCAGGGGTGTATTTCCTTGTAGCAGTATCTCTAACTAAACCTGTTGCAGGGTCAATTAATTGAGATCCGTCTGTTACATTCCACATATTGTACTTTTTGTTGATACCTCCATCAGAAAATAATGTAGAATTTGCATATCCAATAGGATTAGCTTCACCTGAATATGTTCCTTTATTTAATAAAGATTCCCAAGTGTACTGTATGTACTTATCTGGAGAGTCAATTGTGTTATAACGAGGTAATAAACTTACGTTGATACCTGTTTTAATGTCTAATTCTACGGAAGAGCTATTGCTTTTTCCTGTTTTTGTATTAATTAAAATTACCCCATTTGCACCTCTGGCACCATAAATGGCAGTTGCAGTAGCATCTTTTAATACTGTGGTAGAAGCGATATCTCCTGGGTTAATAGAACTAATGTCTCCTGAAAAAGGAATTCCATCTACAACATATAAAGGGCTTCTGTTTCCATTTACTGATCCAAAACCACGAATACGAATTGTAGCTGTTTTACCAGGTTGTCCTGATGTATTAATAACGGTAACACCTGAAACTTCACCAGCCAATGCTTGAGAAATATTTGATACAGATTTTACGGCTAAATCTTCACTTTTTACTGTTTTAACAGATCCAGTAAATGATTTTTTAGTAGTAGTACCGTATCCTACAATAATAACCTCGTCTAATAAATTAGAACCAGCCATTACGATGTTCATGGTAGTTGCATTTCCTACTTTTTTAGTTACAGATTCCATACCTACATAACTGTAAGTTAAAATGTCTCCTACTTTTGCTGTGATAGCATAAAAACCATCAAAATCAGTTTCTACTCCAGTACTAGAACCTTTAATAATTACACTAACGCCTGGTAGTGGTCCTGTTTCGTCGGACACGGTTCCAGAAATTTGCTTGTCTTGTGCAAATGTAAATTGCACAATTAACGCTAATAATAGCGTTAACATTCCATTAAACTTTGTTTTCATTTTTAAAAATATTTGAATTATTTTAGTGGGGCTTTATCAGAAAAAAAATCATCAATATGCTTTTAATTGTTCTATTAAAAATGTAAGGAGGGAATTTAGCCTAGTAAAGTTCAGAACAATTAACATAATATATGTTTAATAGGAAAACGCTACGGTTGCGGTATTCGTGAGTGTTACTAAGGATTTTGATTGAATAGCTAGTTGTTTTGTCCTAGGATTGTTTTTGTTGTAGGTGTTTGGATGTGTCTATTAGGAAACTGTAAAAAACAAGAATTTGTAGTATTCAACAGAATAGAGGGAAATGTTAAATATTGTTAAAGATTGTTAATAAATGCGTGCTTTTAGTCGTCTGTTGTAAAAATGTGGAAAGCTGGATTTTGTGCCTCAATGTTGTTTTATTTCTTATTTATATTTAGACTAAATTTTATCTTGAGATCCTTTTACTTGTTGCTACTTCATTTAAAAATGTATGTTAAATGAGTTGTAGTGAGTTTTTTTATGGCTTATAAATTACATCCTTTACATTACTGTAAAAATGTATTTCAAATAAAAAACCCACCTCGATAGGAGGTGGGTTAGTTTTAATATTAAATAAATGATATTAATATTTATTTTGATCTGCTTCGGTTAAATTTGGATTTGCATCGATCTCTGCTTGAGGAATCTTCCATAACCAACGTGGGTTTTCAGAAGGTTTTCCTTGAATGAATCCATCTTTGTACAATACTTGAGAAGCACCTGAATTAGTGTGGTCAATGGCATCGTTCCAACGAATTTTATCGTGGAAACTAAATCCTTCACCCCATAACTCAACAGCACGTTGAAATTTAATTTGTGTCATCAAAGCATCTTTATCTGTAAAAGCAGTTTTATCAAAAGCAGAATCACGTTCTTCTCCTAATATTGCTAATGCATTTTGAGCTCCTGCAATGTCATTCAACATCGCTTTTGCTTCTGCTTCAATTAATACCATTTCAGACGATCTCATAAAAATCACATCATCTGGGTCGATAGTTCCAGGGTTTTTTTGTAAAAACTTAACTGACATGTATGGGTGTGTATTGTGTCCATTTGTCATTCCATATTTTTCAATTATATCTCCCCAGGCATCCCAGAATACATCTTCGTCAGTATAATTTGGATCAGATTCAAAACCACCACCTTGTCCATTTGAGGCCGAAGGGTTTGTGTTTGGTGCTAATGGTAACCATCCGTCAATTCTGTAATCAGTAGTAGGAATGTTATTGTACATTTCTTTATTGATCAATTTAGGATTACTTCTGTTTTGACTTCCGTTAAATGTTGAACATAAGTAGTAGAAGTAAGAAGAATAATAGTTGGTTTCAGAGTCAATTACATGACCTCCCCAAATAACCTCTGATAAATCATACGTATTAAAACCAGATTTCCATCCGCTTTCGTTTAATAATGGAAATCCTTGACGTGCTAATTCTGCTGCTGCTGCTGCTGTAGCCCAATCTCCTTTAGATAAAGCGATACGCGCTTTGATACCGTATGCAGTATTTAGAGATAAATGAGACTTGTTTTTAGCAGCGGTAGCTCCTTCAAGATAACCAATAGCTAAATTAATGTCCTTTTCCATCTGTGTATACACTTCTTCTACAGAAGATCTTCCAGCACTGTTGTATGGTGCTTCAGTTGCAAATACTAATGGCACTCCAGGATCTGTAGAAGGACTCCCAATAATGTACCCTTTTGCATAGGTAATCACTAATTGATGGTATGCCCAAGCTCTATATGCATGAGACTGTCCCAGAATATTATTCATGGATTCATCAATTGTTAAATTATCATCTGCTACTTTATTAATAATAGAGTTTGYACTTGCGATAAAATGRTAACGTTGAAACCATAARTTTTTKGGTGTAGTRTAGGTGGCGTCTGTRTGGGTTAACCATCGTAAATCAGTTCTCATCCAACCATTTCCGGGAGATGAGTGGATAATACTTCCTCCCATAGCATCAAATGATGGTAAAAAGTGACTTTGTCCAGATCTACTAGAACTTCCTCCATCTAACGGAGACTGTGCGTACATTTGACGGTGTAATCCATTAAGGACAAGCATCATGTTTTCTGGWGAWGAYAATGCGTCYTCTGCAGARATWGCRTCTGTTGGTGTTGTGTCAAGAAAATCTTCTTTACAACTGGTTACTGTTACTAAGGTAACTACTAATAACAGTAGGTATATTTTTCGTATCATAATTTTCATTATTATTTATTAGTAGGTGTTCTAAAATGAAACTTTTACACCTAAAGTTATTACTCTTGATGGATTATAATCATCTCCAGAAGGAGTTCCTGCAACATTGTACTGAGGGTTTAGACCTGTTCTTTTTGTGAACATTGCCAAGTTTTCTCCAGACACAAATAACCTAAGGTTATTTAAACCTAACTTCTCAGTGATTTGTTGATTAAAACTATAAGCTATATTAATGTTTTTTATTGCTACATAAGAAGCATCTGYTAAGAAACGTGTAGATTGAGATACCAATTGGTTGGCGGCACCATTTTCTAAACGAGGTACATTTGTAATGTCTCCTGGTTTTCTCCATGCATTTAACATATCCGGATGTAATGATTCTCCAAACTCTCCTTCATGCATCATTGCTGCATACCCGTAATCTAAGAATTCACCTCCAAAAGAGTATAGAACGGTAACGCCTAGACTTAAATTCTTGTATTTAAAGTTATTTGTTACAGATCCTACTACATCTGGAAGTGGAGTTTTGTCGACGTATCCTTTTCCAGCATCTTGGTAGCTATGTGTTGTTGCTACAGTTCCGTCTTCGTTAAGTTTTCTAACGCGATCTCCGTTTTCTGCATCTTCCCAAATTGTGTATAAAGCATCACCATTACTACTATCTACACCTGCGTATTCGTAGATGTAATAGTCAAATCTAGAACGTCCAACATCCCATCTTTTAGAGCCATCCACAAAAGGTTGAGGGATCTCTGTAATTTCGTTATTAAGTGTTGAAGCCATAACGCTCAAATCCCAACTAAAATCATTTTTATCAATAATATGTCCGGTAATTCCTAATTCAAAACCTTCATTGTACATAGTAGCAATGTTGTCTACTCCTTCGCTAAATCCGTTAGATAAAGCCAATGGTACATTGTATAATAAGTCTGAAGATGTTTTACGGTAGTATTCGAATGATCCATCAATTTTATTATCTAAGAATCCGAAATCTAAGGCTATATCCCAGCTCTCTACAGTTTCCCATGTTAACGCATTGTTTCCTAAGTTAGACCAGTAGATACCAGGTTCTCCTGCATTTGGATATAAAGAATATCTTGCTTGAGATAAATAGTAATCGTTCAGATCATCATTTCCTACTTGTCCGAAAGAAGCTCTTAATTTTAATCTATTGATCCAATCTACGTTTTCCATAAATTTTTCTTGGTCTATTCTCCAAGATCCACCAACAGAATAGAAGTTACCCCAACGCACATCCTCTGCAAATACTGACGATCCGTCTCTTCTTACAGATGCACTTACGTAGAAGCGATTGTCGTAGTTGTAGTTAACTCTTGAAAAATACCCTTCAACTTTTTTATCTGTACTGTATCCACTCAAATTAGATACTTGAGAGAAATTGTCAAATTCGTAGATTCCAACAGCTGTTTGTGTGTTTTTCATACCAGAGACAAGAGAGTAGTGGCGATCAAAACTTTCGTGACCTAAAGTAATCTCAATATTGTGGTCTTCAATATTAGTTTTATAGTTAATTACTTGGTTAAAGTTTTCAACGGTTCTTCTATAACGGTCTTCGCTATATCTTCCCGTTGGTGCTCCATCTCCAACAATGTTGTTTTCGTAACTTTTGTTGATATAATCATTTACATCTAATCCATAGATTATTTTTGCTGTAAGGCCTTCAGTGATAGTGAATTCAGCATAATTTCTGAACCCAAGATTGTTTATTTCCGTTATATCGCTGTTATATTCAGCTTCGGCAATAGCATGTCTTCCTACGTGTACAGGTCTAGATTGGATWCCGTATTGTTGATAACCTTCTCCTAAATCATATTGTTTTTCTCCGTTGATATCAAGAATAAATTCTCCAGTATTTGGATCTACAACATGTGTTGGGTAAATAGATCCCATTCCTTTTGCAAAAGAAAATGGATTTGCAATAGAAGCTCCTCTGGACATTGGTCCTGCTTGGTTGGTAAAAGACAAGTTCATATTACCTCCAATTTTTAACCATTTTTTAGGTTGGAAATTTGCGTTTAAACGAGTGGTTAATCTGTCATACTTACTTGTAATAACATATCCTTTTTCGTCTAAGTAAGAAGTAGARAAATAAACATCGTGTTTTTCTCCACCACTAGATAGGCTTAATGAATGATTTACTCTGCTTCCTGTTTGTTCTAATGCGTCGTACCAATTTAATCCTTTAGAAGTGACACTTGCGTTTGGATTTAACTTTCCATCTACACCTACAATTTGATCGTTAGGTACGTTAAATGGATTGTATCCTAATCTGTTGAAAATTGTAGCAGATGCCTCAGCTGCTGGATTAGCAACATCTAAAGAGTTTTTGTAAGATTCCCACATTAATTCGTAATACTGTCCTGGATTTACAGCATCGTATTCAGTAATTCCTTTACTTACAACACCGTAGCTTGTGTTAAAGTTTACGGTAAGTCCTGAACCTTTTTTTCCTGATTTTGTGGTAATTAATACCACTCCATTTGCAGCTCTTGAWCCATACAAAGCAGTAGAGGCAGCATCCTTTAAAACAGTCATAGAAGCAATATCGTCCTGATTTAAACTTGTAAGTGCTCCTTCAAATTGAATTCCATCTACAATAAATAATGGGTCTGAAGATCCATTAAGGGTTCCTACTCCACGAATGATAATACTAGGAGATGATCCTGGTTGACCAGAAGCGGATAAAACCTGAATACCTGTAGTAGCACCTTCAATGGCACCAATAGGTGAGGTTAATGCTCGAAGCTCTAATTCCTTTGATCCAATAACTTCTGCAGATCCAGTAAATGCTTCTTTTGTAGTAGTACCGAACGCAATTACAACAACTTCATCAAGTAAATTTGAACTGGTCATTTTTACATTGATTGTGTTAGAATCTCCTACGGTTTTACTTGTATTATTCATTCCTACATAAGAATAATTTAATACATCTCCTGTTTTTGCCATGATGCTATAAATACCATCAAAATCAGTTTCAACTCCGGTACTTGTACCTTTGATTATTATACTAACGCCTGGTAGTGGTCCTGTTTCGTCGGACACGGTTCCAGAAATTTGCTTTTCCTGTGCAAATGTGAATTGCACAACTAACGCTAACAAGAGCGTTAACATTCCATTAAACTTTGTTTTCATTTGTAAAATTGTTTGAATTAATTTTTTTTGGCCTCTATAGTACTATACCTTAAAATTGAAATTTTATTTCTAGAATCACGTACTCAATTATTTGGGGTATTGCACTAATAAAGTGTAGTAAAACTAGGGTAATTATAATTTAGAAGGAATCGGGTTTTTTTATGAAAACATTAAGGAAGTAGTTAAAAACGTTGTGATACGTCTGAAATAGTTATTGTTGTTTGTAGTTGTAGTAGGGGTTAGGAGGTGTTTGTTTAGAAATGTGTAAAAATGTATGTTTATTGCTTTTATAGAATGTGCTTAAAAAGTGTTTAGGAATTATTTAAAATGAATCTATGATTCGTATTTGTTACGTTTTTATTAATTGTTAGTTAGAGGTTTGTTCCGTTTGATTTTTAGTCTTGATTAAGTGAGTTCTTTTTTGTAGTGATAGTTTTGTTGTGAAAAAGTTTACTAGGAAAGTTGTAAGCTGGTTTTTTTAACCAAAAAAAAACCGTTGAAAATAAATTCAACGGTTTTTCGATTAATCTTATTTCAAATAAGATTATTTATATTGATGTTATGGGTTTTGATCCCCACTTGATATAGCATCATTTGTATTTATTTCATCTTCTGGAATTTGAAAAGTAAATGATTTGTCTCCGGCAATTAAGTCGAAGTAAGATGCAGTTACATTTGGATGGTTAGAACCTTCATATACTCTTGTTAGTCCAACATTCCATCGTTTCATGTCGAGCAATCCAAATCCTTCTCCCCATAGTTCAATTCTTCTGTGWAGTCTAATTTCTTCCATTAGGGCGGTCCCTGTTGCAGAAGATTTAGAATATTCAGCGTCTCTTGTACTAACTAAATTATACAACGCTTGTGCGGCTCCACCGGCGTCACCTAAATTAGCTTTTGCTTCCGCTTCAATTAAGTACATTTCAGCCACTCTCATATATACATAATCAGCTTCGAAGAAAGTATCGTCATAAAATTTGTAATTATAAATTTGATCTTCGCTACCTCCAAAGATAAATCCGTTGTCTGGCCCAAACCATTGTTTTCTAGTGTCGGTGTCAGAAATTGCACTGTACAATCTTTTATCAACAGTTTTATGGTGACCTAATTGTCCTGTGTATCCAGGAGTGTATCCATTATTCGCGAAAAATACAGGAGAATAAGCTTGAATATGCGCAAAGAAAGAAGCATAGTAAGAAGATTTATCTTCATCTAAATCTGCACCCCAAATCCACTCAGGATTAGCAATTGATTGAAAACCGTCTAAAATAGTTTGTCCACCAACTAGAGATCCTGCATTTTGAGCTTGTTGAGCAAAAGTAACTGCTTTATCATTTTCGCCTATCAATAAATAGTAACGAGCTAAAAAACCGGCAGTAATATCTTGGTTAATTGAAGTTTTGTCATCTCTTGAATAGCCATCTAATGCGTCATACCCTTCTGTAAAGTCTTTTTCTATTTGTGTATAAACTTCTCCAACTGTTAGTCTACCAAATCCAGGGCCATTTATTAAATCGGCTGTAGGATCTACAATAGGTATACCTGCGTCAGATAAAGCTGGTTGTCCTTTTTGATAAATTTGAATTAACTGAAGGTATGCAAACCCACGAATTACTTTTGAACGTGCTAGAACATAATTAAGATCATCCGTTAATTGAGCTTCCTCTAAACCTCCAATTAAACTGATGGTTTGGTTGGCACCTTTAATAATTTCGTAATAGAAATTCCAAATAATAACTGTTTCTGTTCTGTCGAGTCCACGACCAATAAATTTATAATAGTCGTCATACCACCATCCGTTACCGTCATTAATCATGTCATTTGACATTAAGTCCATGACCATATCAATTGATTTTTGACCGTAATCGTAGTGTCCTGTTGATCCTGAAACACCGAATGTTCTCAGGTTGTTTACCGTTCCAGCGTCAAATGACGATGCTACTGTTAATAGTGCTTCTGGCGATTCTTCAGCTAGTTTAGCAATGTCGTCGTCAGTTACCGTGTTGGCTAAACTTGCGTCTAAATAATCTTCGTTACAGCTTGTTATAAAAGCTGCTATTGTAAGTATTAAAAATATTTTTTTCATTATGTTGAATTTAGAAATTAATATTTACTCCGAAAGTAAATGTTTTCAAAGCTGCGTATCTCACTGCATTATTACCCCCTGTAACACGTTGTCTAGGGTCAAATCCTTCTCTTCCTGAAGCAGTCCATAATCCTAAATTATTTGCGTTAACGTAAAAACGTACACTTGATAACCCAATTGCATCGATAGTAGATTTAGGTAATTTATATCCTAATGAAATATTATTTAAACTGATATAATCTGATTTTTCCAAGAAGAAATCAGAGAATTGAGACCAGTTTCTAGTATTTGTATCAACTCTAGGTAAATTAGCTGTTGTGTTGTCCCATGTCCAAGTTTTAGAAAAATCTCTATGTAAGTTTTTTCCTATTTCTCCAGCAAAAGTATCATTGTAAATAGCATCATATGCATGTCCACCAAATTGAAATGATAAATCAATTCCAAAGTCGAAGTTTTTATAGTCTATTGTTGTTGATAAACCTCCATATACATCAGGTAATGCAGTTTTTCCTGTTAAATATTGTGTTGCAATTCCGTAATCCTCTGTAACTCCGTTTGTAGGGATTTCTAATGTAGAATCGTCTGGGTCTTCAACAGTTTCTGTGTCTGTTCTCCAAATTGCATTTCCGTTTTCTGCATTGATTCCTACATATTCCCTCATGTAGAAGTCATAGGCAGTTCCTCCAACAGTCCAACGGTAGCTACCATTGTCTAAGAATTCTTTACCAGGAACTAATTGAGTGATTTTGTTTTTGTAGGTAGTTGCATTCATGTTTACTGTCCAAAATAAGTTTTCGTTACGTATAATGTCATAAGCAATGAATACTTCTAGTCCTCTATTTTCCATATCCATAACGTTTTCAGGAATAGATGGTAAACCTGTTGAACTAGGTAGTGGTCTATTATGTAATAGGTCTGTTATTTTTCTAACAAAATATTCAGTCTCAATAGTTAATTTGTTTTCGAATAATTTTGCGTTAAATCCAACGTTAAAGTTGGTAGATGTTTCCCATGTCAAGTCTTTATTACCTAATACGGATTTTCCAATATCAAAGTAGTCTCCATTTTTTAAAACATCCCACTGATCTAAATATGGTGTGTAGTTTCTTGTTGCTGTTCCATCGTAGTATACAATGTCATTCCCTTGTTGTCCAAAACTAGATTTAAGTTTAAACTCATTTAACCAAGTTACGTCAGACATAAAATCTTCGTTTGTAACTCTCCAAGCAGCACCAATACCATAAAAGTTACCCCATCTGTTATCTTCATGGAATACTGAAGAACCATCTCTTCTAAAACTTGCATTTAAGTAGTATCTCGAATCGTAGTCATACATTGTACGTGCAAAATATCCTTCTAGTTTGTATTCGGAACTTCCGCCTCCTATAGCGTCAACTCCATCAGGAACTGCAAATAGGTCAGGTGATAAATCATTACTTAAAAATTGTTGACGTAAATTCACATCAATATCTTTAGAACTTCTGTTAGTTGCTTCGTGTCCTAAAAGAATATTTATGTTATGTGTACTGTTTATTGTTTTTTTCCAAGATAATAATTGTTGGTCAGTGATTGTTGTACGACGACCGTATCTTTCTCTTAATCTACCAGCAATGTCTTGAGAACTTGCACTACCAACAATTTTATTAGTATAATCTATTAAATTGTAGTTTGCTAAGTCATAAGAAAAGTTATATGTAAAGTTAAAATCTTCTAAGAAACTATATGAAGCATATACTTTTGATCCAAAGTTATCTCTTACAGATTTGTTTACATTCAACGATTGTAAGGCGTGAGGATTAGAGAATCCACTCCAAGGTCTACCTGCTGTCGCGTTAGGTGATTTTACATCTGCCCAATCCCACATTGGTTCTCCTCTTGAGTCTGTTACAACTTCACCAGTTGCGTGATCTCTAGCGTATACAGAGTAAATAGGAGCAATGTTTCTTACCCATGCAAAGTTTCCTGTAATGTTATTGGTAAGTGTTCCTGTTTGTTCTCTGTTAGTATAGTTTAGAGATAGCCCTGTTTTGAAATTATCTGTGATGTTGGTTTCAACATTGGTTTTTAAGGTAGTTCTTTTAAAACCGGTATTAATATTGTACCCATCGTTTTTTTCATTACCTAATGATACAAAGTATTTGGTGTCATCTGTACCTCCAGATAAACTTAAGTATGCAGTTTGTATACCGCTAAAGCTTTCAAATAAATAGTCTCTCCAGTCATCTTGCCAAAGTGTGCTTCCGTCTCTGATTTGACCAGTTACTGGGTCTACAAGGTTTGTTCTGTCTCCTCCGAAAGGGTTGTAAACTAATCCTAAATTACCGTCTAGCAATTCAGCAGTTGCAAAAATACCTGCTTCTTCTACAGTTGCTCCACCTTCAACAATTTCATTGTTTTTTAACATCTTGTGATAGGCTTCCATATACTCTCCAGCTCCAGTCATTACATTGTAATCCTTGATAGCTCTCTTGGTCATACTTGTTTTTAAATCTAGGGTAACTCTAACTTTACCTGTTTTTCCTTTTTTAGTGGTAATGATGATCACACCATTTGCTCCCCTATTACCATATAAAGCTGCTGCAGAAGCATCCTTTACGAAAGACATAGTCTCAATGTCATTTGGGTTAATGTTTGTGATTGATTCCGAATATGGTACTCCATCCACCACGTATAATGGTGAAGAAGATCCGTTTAAAGAACCAATACCTCTAAAACGAACTGTTGGTGCTTCTCCAGGTTGTCCAGAGTTAGAGAAAATTTGTACTCCAGCTACTTTACCAGTTAATCCAGTTACGGCATTCCCAGAAGCTACTTTTCCAAATTCTGCAGATTTAATTTCTGTAATAGATCCGGTTAATGATTCTTTTGTTTGTGTACCATAAGCCGTTACAACTACTTCTTGAAGTAAGTTTGACCCTTCCATGGTTACGTTTAATTTTGATGAATTCCCAACTGTTCTAGATACAGAATTCATACCTACGTAACTAAACACAAGAACATCTCCTTGTTTAGCTGTTATTTGGTAGATACCATCAAAGTCTGTTTCTGCACCAGTAGAGGTACCTTTAATAATTACACTTACTCCTGGWARYGGACCWGTTTSRTCSGAYACRGTTCCAKAAATTTGTYTTTCYTGKGCAAAWGYRAATTRCACMACTAACKCYASYAAGAGCGTYAAAAYTCSATTNNANTWTGTTTTCATTTGTRAWATTSTTTGARTTMATKKTAKYTSMCATTGTTAACAGTAAAGTAAAAAGTAACTCCACAACCTTCAATTTTATGTTCTGTAAACCCATCGACTTCAGATACTTTTGGTTTACATTTTTGTGCAAGTGCTCGTGTTAATGATGTTGTGACAATCAAAACAAGCATAATAATTTATTTTT
>NVSD01000015.1 GCA_002401105.1 Flavobacteriaceae bacterium
AATTTGGTGTATAATGGAGTTGGATTTGAAGATGAAATTTGAATATAGAATTGTTCTATTATATCTTATTATAGGAATGTCTTGGATTAAATTTTCAGACAAGACGGTATCGTTTTTTGTTGAGGATGTTGATTTACTCACCACTATACAGACCTATAAAGGATTTTTTTTTGTTGCTCTAACAGGTAGCTTGTCTTTTTTATTCTTAAAAAAACACCTTACTAAATTGAGAGTAATTGAGTTTGAATTAGAAAAGAATAAGGTTAATTTGCAAATGGCAATGGAGAATAGGACAATAGAATTAGATGCTGCTATTAAAAAGTTGGAACTAGTGAATAATAAGTTGCTATTTCAAAACGCTATAATCAATAGCCAAAATAAAGAGCTAAAAGAGTCTTTGTATAATTTAAAAAACACCAAAAATCAATTATGCCAAGTAGATAAAATGGCATCTTTAGGAATTCTTACTGCTGGTGTTGCTCATGAAATTAATAACCCACTAAATTTTATTCTAGGTGGAGTTACATGCTTGGAAAAATATTGCCAAGCAAAAAAATGTAATGATGACAAAGTGAAAATGTTTATAAAAGGAATTCACACAGGGGTTGATAGAGTGAGTGCTATTGTTAAGGGCTTGAACGAAATGAGTAGAACTAATGATAGTTTAAGTGAAACTTGTGATATCCATGATATTATAGAAAACTGTTTATTAATTGTCAGTAGTCATTTGAAGCACCGGATAAAAATCGTTAAAGATTACAGTAATAATGAAGTTGTTGTTTTAGGGAATATTGGTCAATTACATCAAGTATTTTTAAACATTTTAATAAATGCAAGTCAGGCCATAAAGAATGAAGGTGTTATTTCAATTACGACCAAAGTACGAAATAACAAAGTTCAAATTCAAATATTGGATGATGGTTGTGGAGTAGAAAAAAATATATTACCTAATATTATCGATCCCTTTTTTACCACAAAAGAACCTGGGACAGGTACTGGACTTGGACTTTCTATTACTTATAATGTAATTCAATCTCATAAAGGTACTTTGAGTTTTACCTCAGAACTTAATAAGTGGACAAAAGTAGTTATTGTGTTACCCGCTAAATAAAAATAAATGTATAAAAACAAGCCACAAATTTTATATGTAGACGATGAACCGTTTAATTTAATGTTGTTTCAGGCCTACTTGGAAAATCAATTTGATGTGATCACAGTAGATAACGGAATAGCAGGTTTAGAAATCATTAAAAATAATCCTAATATTTTAATAGTTTTTAGTGATTTAAAAATGCCTAAAATGGATGGTTATGAATTTGTTAATAGAGCCTATTCGTTAAAACCAAGCATTGCCTATTATATGGTGACGGGTTATGATATCAACGAAAAAATCACTCATTTAGTCGATTCTCAAATTTTGAAGAGTTACTTCTGTAAGCCATTTAAAATGAATGAGATCATTACTGAAATTAATATAGTATTATCGGAATAATGCTCCAACACTAGTTAGAAAGCACAAAATAAAAGGACTTAAAGCTGTTTTTTCTACCGTTACTATATCTTAAGAGTATCGGATACTTTAAACTGTTCTTAAACAAAAGAGAACTGCAATAATAATAATAATAATAATAATAAGGAAAATACACCAGTCTTAGAGGTAGATATTCACTGGGTCTTGTTGAATAACTATAGTAGATACTTGAGATAGTCTGCCTGAATAATTATTAGGAACACGTAGCTAACTTTTTAAATCGATTGCTTTCGTGCGGTTGTTGGATACTATGTAAGAGCAGGTCAGAAATATTTCTTGGGAATCTTCGAAAATAAACTCCACTAGATTTCTGAAAAAATAACATGTAATAAAGCATGCACTTCCAAAGAAACATTAGTAGCCTTGTCCCTTGCTAAAAGAGCAGTGTGTATAGAAGTAGTAAAATAGGAAAAATTTATTTTAAAGAAAGTTTTGTTTCGGGCTTATAAATCGCGTTCTAGATCTCCAAAATCAAAAGTTTCAAAGCCTATTTTTTCGTTACCATTATCAAGAATCAAATCGGTTAATATGATACTATGGCTATACCCAGTCAGAATATCATCGGCATCTGTAATGGCTGTTGTAGTTATAACAATGTTTCCGTTGGTAGCAGTATAGTTTTGTAACACTTTAGGAGTCGTTGGAGGAATATCATTACAAAAATATGAAGTCCCAACTTTAGCATCAAAAATTAAATAGGTTACAGTAATACTGTTACTTAAAGATATGATTGTTTCTGTTTCTTCTGTTGGAAAACTGTCCTCTGACAATGATATTGCTATTGCTTCTGTTTTCGAACTATTTAATCGGTATAGTAATAAGTCCCCGCATTCAGAAATACTGGTTTCAAATTCCATGGAAGGCACTTCAAAATTGCCATCATTACACGAAAACAATACAAAAACACTTAGTAATAAAAGGACTTTTCTCATTTTTAATTTCGTTTCTAGTTTTTACTAGGACAAATGTACTTGTTTTTTACGATTGTGCTGTTTTAAAAAGCAAGGAATTCCATTTTTTAACTACTTTTGTGCTTTTAAAATCTATACTAAAGATGAATACAATATATTTTGACAATGCAGCTACAACACCAATTATTCCTGAAGTAATTACGGCTGTTACTGAGTCTATGGGAACTAACTTTGGAAATCCGTCCTCTACGCATAAATTCGGTCGTACGGCTAAATCTGCAGTGGAAACAGTTCGAAAGACTATTGCAAAATATTTGAATGTGTCCTCTAGTGAAATTATTTTTACCGCAGGAGGGAGTGAAGCAGACAATTTGATTTTAAGAAACGCAGTTGTTAATTTAGGCGTTCAGACGATTATATCTTCTAAAATAGAACACCATGCGGTACTGCATACCATCGCTGCTTTAAAAAGGGATTTTGGAATCAATGTTTTGGAAGTAAATGTTGATGAATACGGTGTGGTAGATTACAGCCATTTAGTGCATTTATTAGCGAGCACGGACACCAAAGTTTTGGTGAGCTTGATGTATATAAATAACGAAATAGGAACCTTGTTGGATCTGAAAAAAGTAGGTGGTTTGTGTGAACAACACGGGGCTCTTTTTCATTCGGATACTGTACAGGGCGTGGCTCATTTTAAGATGGATTTAAAAGAGACACCTATCGATTTTATGGTAGCCAGTGCACATAAATTTCACGGACCTAAAGGAGTCGGATTTGCTTATATTAAAAAAGGATTTGGAATTGCGCCAATTTTACATGGAGGAGAACAAGAAAAAGGAGCTAGGGCAGGAACGGAAAACGTACATGCGATTATTGGAATGGGAAAGGCCATGCAATTGGGCTGTGATCAAATAGATGAAGAAACAATATTTATTCAATCCTTAAAAGATTATTTTATAAGTTCTTTAAATAAAAACTTTAAGGGAATAGCCTACAATGGAAATTCAGACGATTCTGCTAAAACAAGCCATATTATATTAAGTGTTCGTTTTCAAAAGGAATATGCTATGATGCTATTTAACTTGGATTTAAAAGGAATAGCAGCTTCTGGAGGGAGTGCCTGTCAAAGCGGATCTAATAAAGGATCACATGTATTGAATACTATTTTATCAGCTGAGAATGCGGATAAAACCTCGGTGCGTTTTTCGTTTAGTAAACTGAATACGACAGCAGAAATAGATACAGTGATTGAAGTTTTAAAAGGTATTATTAATAAATAATACCTTTTAAAATTGTTTTTATACTGTGAATGATTTATTTCAATTGCTTATAAAAATGCATTTTATAATTAGGGAGTAAATCGGGGTAACCAATTTTAATTAAATCTTTTAGTACATAATCTGGGCGTGTGGCTGCCAGTTCGTAATAGATGAGACCTCCGGTAGCTCCTTTAGTATTTACAAAGGAATAGACTTGGTTTTTTTTGTAGGCATCAAATTCTTTAAAAATGCCGTTTCCGTTTCCTAGAATTTCCATGCTATTGTAAAAACTTGGTGTCAACCAAATATCTATGTCTTTKGCTTKTTCAAAAACWYKTTCMAMAYTKWAAGASAGGCTWCCKYTTCCTKTKGTRTGWYTMMAWASATAATYMAMATTWGCRTCCTTTAAAAATTGAGCTTCGTAACTTTCTCCTCTTGGATTGTTCCAAATGTCTTTAAAAGGACCTCCAGACAACACTCTTTTTTGATGCTTGGTGTTTTTTACTAGTTTTTTAGCTGCCAAATAGTTTTTCTCAATTTGATTAAAAATACTATCAGCTCGCTTTTCTTGATCGAGTAATACTCCGAAAAATTTTATCCATTCTGCTTTACCTAGAGGAGTTGGTTCTAACCAATCCCCGTTGTATATAATTGGAACTCCCATTTTTTGAATAATATCAAAATTTCGATGATTTCCCTTCACCGAAAACGCAATCATTAATTGTGGATTTAAGTCCAATAATATTTCGGTATTTATCTGTTGCTCTCCTCCAATATCAATAATTTTATTACTGTCAATAAGTGCTCTTGTTTTTTTAGAAGAAACATATTTTGTGTCAGGAAAACCAACTATTTTTTTTTCTGAATTTAACAGCTCTATCATTGGGATATGGGTAGTGCTTGTAGGAATAAATCGTTGGAGAGGAAGTTGGATATAATCCGTTTTTTTATGTTCTTTTTTTATCTCAGCACCTTGCTTATACACATAAAAAGAAATGGCTTTATCGGCTCCTTGAAATGGTGCCGTTATTTCAATTTTAGTATAGTTATCAGCATGTGAAATACTAAAACCTTTCGCGTATTTTACAGACTGATTGGTTTCTTTGTGTTTTACATCCTTTTCTTTATTACAAGAGACTGTAAATAGTAGTATAAAAGATAAACTAAATAGTATTTTAATGATTTTCATAATTCAATTGTTGATAAAAATAATAGTAGGGTTTATGACTATTAAAAGTGACGAAAATGTTTATTTAACAGCTGTAAAAACAAAATACTTTCCAAAAAACAAGCATGCTTAAATAGAAAACTATTTCTACAATTTGCTGGGTAGCTCCTGCGCAATCTCCGGTATGTCCACCGATCCATTTGTTAAAAAATCGCGCCATTAAATAAGTAGCAATTCCACAAGGAATGAGCACAAAAAAGACCCACATATTTTGAAATAATAACAAGGGTAACAATCCGAAAACTCCGTTTAAAACAAGTGATTTTAATTGCATATTGTCAGCGGATGGTTTCTCTTTACCCGTACCATCATCTCTTACATAAGGCAATTTATAAATCAATACAGTTGCAAAAAAACGACTCACAGAATGTCCTGCTATTAGTAAAAAAACAAACTGTATTCCATGTATGTTTTGTAAACCCAAAAACTTTGTAGCGAGTAAAAAAATAAGCCCCACAGTTCCATAAGTTCCCAGACGGGAATCTTTCATAATCGTTAAAATCTTTTCCTTGGTCCAGCCACCACCAAAACCATCTAGCATATCGGCAAAGCCATCTTCGTGAAAAGCACCTGTAATCCATATAGTTGCTATCATACTTAAAAGCAAGGCTAAATTTTGGTCAAAAAGATAGCTAGCTCCGAAATAAACAGCGCCTCCAAATGCACCTACTATAATACCGACCAAGGCAAAATAACGCGTGCTTTTATTTRAGATTTCCTTTGAATGATCTACCCATTTAGGACAAGGAATCCTAGTRAAAAACATGATTGCGGTTAAAAATATATCAAATTCTTTTTTCATAGCACACTTTTTTTAGATGATTCTCTTATCTAATAACGACAAGGTCTAGTTGTTTTTTAATCTATATGAAACGTTATTCTTTGTTACTAACGCCTGCTTCTTCAAAACTTGCCATTTGATGTAGGAAATTTAGAGAGGCACGGATTATAGGAAGCGCTAGTGCTGCTCCGGTTCCTTCTCCTAAGCGCAATCCAAGGTTTAAAATGGGCCTTGCTTTTAAAAAGGTTAACATCTTTTGGTGACCCTGTTCATCGGAAGCGTGAGCATATAAACAATAATCCAAGGTGTTTTTATCAATAGCTTGTGCAATTAATAAGGCACTTGTCACAATAAATCCATCCACTAAAATCACCATGTTACGGGCAGCCGCTTCTAACATMGCTCCACAAATCATTGCGATTTCAAACCCTCCATAGGTGGCWAGAATATCTTTTGGATTGTTTAAAATTCCATGGGTATTTTGAACACTTTCTAAAGCGTTGATTTTTTTKGTCATTCCGGCATCATTYTGACCCGTACCATTTCCGGCACAATCCRCTACAGGAATGTCTAAAATACTACTCATTATTAATGCAGCGGARGAAGTATTAGAAATTCCCATTTCTCCAAAACCRATYAAATTACAGCCGTTTTCTTGAAGTGTTGCCACAATTTGACGTCCTTTTAAAAGTGCTTGTTCTAATTGTTCAGGAGTCATTGCAGGCACTTCATAATAGTTTTGTGTTCCCTTGGCAATTTTTGCATCAATCARYTGRTCGTTTGCTGGAAAATCAAAATTTACMCCGGCATCTACGACCTTTAAATCCATATCATTTTGACTGCAAAAAGCATTGATTGCAGCACCTCCTTGTAAGAAGTTTAATACCATTTGAGCGGTTACTTCYTGGGGATATTGACTTACCAAACCTGTTGTTGCTATACCGTGATCACCTGCAAAAACAACCATCGTAGGTTTGGTTATGCTAGGAGTTAGGGTGTTTTGAATACAGCCAATTTGAGAAGCAATACGCTCCAAATCGCCTAAAGAACCCTGAGGCTTTGTTTTAAAATCAATTTTGTGTTGTAAAGCTTTTTCAATGTTCTTATCAACGGGAGTAATCTTATRYTGTRYCATRTTATTCTTTTATTTTTARRGGGATTCCKGAMACCATAAAAGTGGCRGTTKTTGCTWTTTTTGCGATGTATTGATTTACCCAACCTTGCAATTCGGTAAATTTTCGAGCCATGTGATTTTGAGCATGTACGCCCATGCCTATTTCATTGGAAATTATAAAAATAGTACTGTCTATCTCAACAAGTTTATCGATTTCGTCTTTGGCAAATTGCAGTGATTTTTCTACATCATTGTCAAAATCTAAGTAGAGATTGGTAATCCATAAAGTGACGCAATCTAATAAAACAACACTCTTTTGTGGACAAACTTTTGCTAAATTTACTTCTTCTTCGATGTTAATCCATTGAGGACCTCTTTCGTTTTTATGGCGTTGTATACGTGCTTTAAAATCGTCGTCCCAACAGCGGGCGGTGGCTAAATACACAGGGGTTTTAGATAGATTTTCTACCAAACCTTGCGCATAAGAACTCTTTCCTGAACGTTCGCCTCCGGAAATATAATGTATCATTATTAAGGGCTTTAATTACAGTACAAATATTGCGAGTTTTTTTTTAAGATTCCAAGGAATTTAAACATCTTTTCATTTTTATAAAGTATCTTTGCCTAGTATTTGGTTTCAATTCTGATGATTTCAGAGAAGAAATAACAGGGAATTCGGTTCTAATCCGAAGCTGTACCCGCAACTGTACGCATTGCCGAAAGGTAAAATATTCACAATAAATCCACTGCTTAAAAACGGGAAGGAAGTGAATATGATGCAAGCCAGGAGACCTACCAAATAAGTATCAATTTTAAAGACTTTCGGGAAGAAAGGTTTGTTATGAATAAATTTACAATTACTGCACTTTTTATAATTACATTAGGTTCTTTGTTCGCACAGGACAAAAAAGTAGAACAATTAGACGCTGTACTGCTACCTTCGAGTAAATTAAAAACGTATTCTGTAGGCTTCAAAATCACTAAATTCAACGATTCCATACTAAATTCAAACCATCAGAGTTTGAGTGCTTTGTTACAAACGGAATCTTCCATTTATTTTAAGAGTTATGGGGTTGCTATGTTATCATCGCCATCGTTTAGAGGTACAGGTGCGAGTCATACTGCGGTTTTATGGAATGGAATTCCAGTAAATTCTACCTTGAATGGACAAACGGATTTTAATATGATTAATTCTGTTTCTATTGACGAAATGACCGTAAGGGCTGGTGGAGGAAGCATTCTATTTGGGAGTGGCGCTATTGGTGGAAGTATTCATTTAAAAAACAATGTTGATTTTAATAGCCAACAAAGCCATCATTTATTAAGTTCTTATGGCAGCTATAACACCTACAAAGTAAATTATAAATTTAAGACGAGTACGAAAAAAACCTTTGCTCAGATTGGTTTTGGGCGCATGTCTTCAGACAATGATTATCAATATTGGGATACGGACGTTTATAATAATAACGGAGATTTTTTCAACAATAATTTGAATGCAGTTGTTGGATTTAAACTGAGTGATACGCATCTGTTGAGTCTGTTTTTAGATGGTACCATGTCCGAAAGAGGACTTTCTAATACTACAACAGCACCTTCTGAATCCAAACAAGATGATGAAAATTACAAATTATTATTGGAATGGAAATTTACCCAAAATAGGTTGACATCTATGTTGAAATTGGCGTATTTGTATGATGAGTTTACCTATTATGCCAAACGGAGTGCTCCGGAATTATATTCCGTTGGTAGTTCAAAAAATAGTTTGTTAAAATATCAAGTGGAGTATTCCTTAAATCCATCATTAAAAGTCCTTTCAGGGATCGATTTAAGTCATAATAAAGGAGATGGAGATAGTTTAGAGGCGGTCAATAGAACAAGTTACTCTTTGTATTCGATGCTTAATCRTCGCATTTCACATCGTTTTCATTACGACGTGTCGGTGCGTAAGGAATATTCAAACACCTTTGATGTTCCCTTCCTTTTTGGTATAGATGCAGCATATAAGCAGGGAGATTTTGTGTATAAAATAAATGCTTCTAAAAATTACAGAGTGCCTACTTTTAATGATTTATTCTGGACTGTTTTAGGGAACCCAAATTTAAAACCAGAATCTTCTTACCAAGGAGAAGTAGGGATTGAATTTCAAAAGAAAAGAGTGTATGCTACAGCCAACGCATTTTATATAGCCTCTAAAGATTTGATTAAATGGTCGCCTAACAGTAGCATAGATGTCCAAAATGGAGCAGGTGGAGGAGTGGGAGCATGGACTCCTAAAAATATATATAAAGCGGTAAATTATGGGCTAGAGTTAGGACTTAAAATTCCATTTTCTATTTTGAACATCCGACTATCATCACAATTAAACTACAGTTATACGATTGCCGAAGATGTGGAAAAAAAGAAGCAGTTAATGTATGTTCCAAAAAATAAGTTGAACTATAAATTGGCAGCTAAATATAAGAGGTTTTCAGGGTTTTATCATCTATTATACCATGGAAAAAGCTATACAACCACGGATAACTCGTCCTTTGTCTCAGCGTATGCATTACATAATATTGGACTAAACTATACGTTAAAGACTTTTAATAAGGTACAGCCGGTTTTAGGACTACAAGTAAATAATATTCTAAACAACAAATATGCGGTAATCAGTCATCGACCAATGCCTGGAACCAATTATCAATTTCAAATACAAATTAAAATCTAAATATAATGAACATTAAGAGAATCGCACTGACAGTAGTAGCAGCTACTTTATTTTTAACGTCTTGTAATACGGACTCAGACTTACCAGTGTACACACCAAGAGGTGATTATGAAGGAGGAATATTAGTAGTTAATGAAGGTCCTTTTGGAGAAGGAACAGGAACAATTACATATGTTTCAGGTGATTTTTCTGAAAAAAAAGATAACATCTACAATGCAGAAAATGGAGTGGAAATAGGGAATATTTTACAATCCATGGTGTTGTATGGAAATCAAGCTTTTTTAGTGGTAAAYGTTTCTAATAAAATTGAAGTGGTTAATCGTTTTACTTTTTTAAGAGAAAATACCATCGATGAGCATCTAGTAAACCCACGTTATGCAGTAGTGGCAAATCACAAATTGTATGTTTCTAACTGGGGTGATACAGCTAGTGAAACGGATGATTTTATAGCCGTATTTAATGTAGAAACCTTAACGCATGAAAAAGATATTTCTGTTGTATTAGGACCAGAAAAAATGAATGTTGTTGGAACTAAAATCTTTATTGCTCATGAAGGAGCTTGGGGAATTAATAATAAAGTATCTGTTATAAACACAGGATCGGATGAAATTTCTTCTGTGATTGAAGTTGGAGAGGTTCCTAATTCTATGGGAGTAGATAGCGCTGGTAATTTATGGGTACTTTGCGGTGGAATTCCTGCATGGACTGGGAATGAAACTTTTGGTTCTTTGTATATGATTAATACAATTGCTGACGTAGTAGAAAAAACATTTACATTTGATAATGCACACCCTGATCATGTAACCTTGGATGGTAACAATGTTTTATATGCAATCAATTCAGATGTATATGGTATGGGTGCCAATGCAACAGAACTTCCTACGGAGGTTTTATTAACCGTAGACACAGCTACTTTATATGGACTTAGAGCGAGTGGAAATTATTTGTTTGCATCTCATTATGAAGATTATTCAAGTAAAGGAAGTTTGACAATGTATAATTATATGAGTACAGAACTATTGAATACAGTTTCAGTTGGAGTTGGACCAAATGCTGTTCACTTTAATAACTAGTTTTTTAGAAGTTACTTCTATTTAAAAAGCGCTAAAATCAATTGATTTTAGCGCTTTTTATGTTTAAATTAATTGTTTATAGTATCATTATAGTAACAATTAAGACAGTTTTTAATTTTGCTCTCTTAAGAACTCGTTGGTAATTGAACATCCAATGTTCAATTTTATTTATGACTATGGCTACAATAATTGTAAGCTTACAAAATACGCCAAATGGTCAGATGTTTCTCCTGTATTTATAACCCGTGATTCTAGTACCTTCCATTTATTTGCTGGGTATACCATTATATAATCTATTTTCTTTGAAGGAGTATCTGAGGGGTAAGTTGCCAAAGGTGGATTACTCTCATCCGAAAGCTTCCAATATTTTTTCAAATGATGAATTGGTTTACTATTTGGCAACGCATTTAAATCTCCAATTAAAATTTTAGGATAGTTATCTTGACAGAATAGTTTGTTGATATAGTTTGCTTGAATGATGCGTAAACTATCGTTTTTATCATGATCAAAATGTGTATTCAAAACGCGTAATTCTTGCTTGTTAAACATCGTGTTTACAGCGATTAACACTCTGGGTTCACTGTTGGTTGTATTTGGTAGATTATGGCGTTGGACGGCCTTAAAACTATGTTTCGAAAGGAGTGTCACGCCATATTCACCCTTATTAAAATCCATAGCCTTAGCAAAAACAGGGTGCATTTTTGTGCGATACCCAAGCAGTGTACTAATGTCAGTAAAATTACTTCTTTCCGTAGTAACATCCACTTCTTGTAAGCCTACAAAATCGGGTTGTAATTGATTTATGAGTGTTGCAATAGCGTCAATATTACTTTTACCTTGGGTGTTTTCACCGTGATAGATGTTAAAAGATAGTACTTTTATAATAGGATTATTTTCACCTTGCTGACCGTTTGTAATATGGCATGTTGCTATTAGAATTACAAAGAATACTATTATTTTTTTCATGTGTTACTTTTAGGCGTGTGATTAACTACATCTGGCCAAGATACCCTATTTCCTGTAGCCGTATGTATTGGCATTTGAGCATCCACGCTACGTAAATAATCACCTAGAACCTTGGCTAATTCTGTTACTTTTGATGCGTTGTTAATTGTCAAATTTGTGTTTTCTCCTATGTCATTTTTGATGTCAAACAACTCAAAACTCTCATCTATATGGTAGTAAATCAGTTTAAAATCCCCCAATCTTACGGCGCTAAAAGCCCCAATTCCGGGTCCTGATGGCCCCCAATTATTAGGGTAATGCCAGAATAAAGGTCTATCATCATTTATTGATTCACCTTTAAGAATTGCCGTAAAGCTTTTACCATCTACTTTTTGTACTGTTTTATAATCACTGATTCCTGCCATTTCCAAAATAGTAGGGAAAAAATCTTCAATAATAAGACGGCTATCAGTTATCGTGTTTGCAGTGGTAACTCCGGGCCATTTCACCAACATAGGTTCTCTTATTCCACCTTCATGGATGGATCCTTTACCACTTGACAGTGGTTTGTTATGACTGTGTTTTTTTCCGCCTCTTGCTACAGCACTTAAACCTCCATTGTCTGACATAAAGAGAATGATTGTGTTGTCCGAAATACCTTTTTCAGCTACAAAATCTAAGATATCACCAAGACTTTTATCCATGCCTTCTATCATTGAGGCGTATTTAGCTTCAATAGGATTTAATCCTTTCTCAATGTATTTATCTTCAAATCTTGGATCACCCATAATTGGGGTGTGGACGGCATAATGGGACATATATAAATAGAACGGTTTCTCCTCTTCTAAGGCCGTATCCATGGCGTCCATGGCTTCTAGTGTTAAGGCTTCCGTCAAAAAAATGTCTTTACCGTGATATTTTTCAAGGTTTGGAACATCCCAAATATTATTTTCTCCTAGGATTTTTTTAAAGCTTTCTTTCCCGAAATAACTTCCTGGAGCACCTGCAGCATGTCCTGCAATATTGGTTTCAAAGCCAAAATTACTTGGATTAGCGCCAGGGGTTCCTTGCGCTCCGAAATGTGCCTTTCCTACGTGAATTGTATGGTAACCGTTGTCTTTTAGAATTTGTGGGAAAGGAGTAATATGAACAGCCAATTCGATACTATCGGTTGGTTGTGCACCGTTTAAATTCCATTGTGGCATTTGCAGACCTTTTGGAGGTTGCACCATATATTTCCCTCGTCTTAAGGTCCAATTTGTTACACGATGTCTGGCGGCATTCATCCCGGAAAGTAAACTCACTCGTGTAGGCGAACAAACGGGAGTAGCATAGGCTTGTGTAAGTTTTAATCCTTCCGAAGCCAAGCGTTCCATACTTGGGGTATGATATGTTTTGTTAAGCGGAGTAATTGTATCCCAAAATGGAACAGAAGTGTCCTGCCAGCCCATATCATCCACCATAAACAGGATGATATTGGGTTTTWCAACAGTAGTGTTTTTTGCTTGATTACAACTCGTAAGTACAATCAATCCAACGAATAAAAACGAAAATCTATTTTTCATAGTCATGTTTTAATAGCCAATAAAGGCCCCTTGTAATAATTGTTTTTCTTTAGTTGGCCCTTTAAACCAAACAGCCAATTCACTTCCTCCACCACCTTGATGGTATTTTATGGTGATTGGATGCCATCCTTTTTTAAGAGCAATCATTCCTTCTCTTACAATTCCTGCATGGTTTCCTCCGTTGTCCACCACTAATTGTGTTCCTATATATAACAAACTGCCATCGTCGGATTTTGTTGAAAATTCATACAAACCTTCATTCTCAGCCTTAAAATAACCGTTAAATTGTAAGGCGATATGTTCTTTGTTTTCAAATTCACCCAAATTAATTTCTGTAACTAACGTAGATGGATTGTTGTCGTCAAAAGAAACATGCTCCACAGATTTAGCTTTAATTTTAAAACCTTGTCTTTTTATTTTACCTACAGTAGCTTGGATACTAACGGCATCTGTAAACACTTGTTTTTCTATAGAAGCCGATTTTATTTCGCTGAAAATCGCTCCTTTATACACAATTACTTGAATATTTGTGTCTTCGGTTATTTCCAAAGGCGTTGTGTATTTAGTAGTTGTATTGGAAGGCTGTGTTCCATCCAAAGTATAATAAATTTCCATCCCGTCTATCGGGGCTTTTAATTTGATGATTGCTTTGTCGATAAACGCAATTTTGTTTGCCAATCCTAAAACAGAAGGGATGTAATAATTGATGTTTAAGGCATCCATTCTTGGATAATGAGACTCCAATCTATTTGAGAAATCTTCAAAATCTTTCTGTTCTTTAGAAGACCATGCCGTTTCTGCCAATCCTTGTAATCTTGGGAAAGCTTGGTATTGTAAACGCTTGAAATTCGGAATTCTTTCGGACCATAAGTTCGCTTGAATTCCAATTACATGTGCTACTTGTTTTGGATTGAAAAGCGCTGGTACAGGCTCGTAATTATATACTTTAGACAAAGGAGTAGACTCATGTGTAAAATCAAAATAATATTCAAAATCTGGTGTGATTATTAGGTCTGAACCATTGTTTACTGTGATGTCTCTGGCTTTTGGAGCCCAATTACGCCACCACATTACTGTCGCGTCACTAGACAATCCACCTTCTGCAATTTCGTCCCAACCTAACAAACGTTTTCCTTTAGAATGTAGGAAATCAGCGATGTCTTTATTAAAATAGGACTGCAATTCATGTTCGTTTTTTAAGCCGTTTTTTACAATAGCTTTTTGACAGTTAGCACATTCTTCCCACGATTGAATATTTACCTCATCACCACCAATATGTATGTATTCAGACGGGAATAGTTCGGCTATTTCGGATAAGATATCTTTTGCAAATTCAAATGATTGTTGTTTTCCTAAACAGGCAGGTCTCGAAAATTGTTCACCCCAGCCTGCTTCGCCTGTACAAGATAAGTACGGATAATTATCGATGGCCGCTTTAAAATGTCCCGGCATATCTATTTCTGGAATTACCTCGATATTTAAATCACCGGCATAAGTAATAATTTCTTTGATTTGTGTTTGAGTAAAGAAACCTCCATATTTTTTAAGGCCTTCTTTTTCTTGAAAATGTTGAGGGTCTATAATAAATAACGGATTTGTTTTCGCCATTTCATTACAGTGTTTATCATTGGCGTTTTCTGTTCTCCATGCACCTTTTTCCGTCAATAAAGGGTATTTCTTAATTTCCACACGCCATCCTTGATCATCGGTTAAATGCATGTGGTATTTGTTCAGTTTATACAAGGCCATATGGTCTAAAAACAGTTTCACTTCTTCCAAACTGAAAAAGTGACGACTGAAATCCATGTGCATACCTCTCCATTTAAATCGAGGAGAATCGCTTATGTTTACGCTTGGAACAAACCAAGTTTGTATGCTAGACGTCTTTTTTTCAATAGTGCTAGGTAGCAATTGACGTATGGTTTGAATGGCGTACAAATAACCAGCGGCATCATTGGCGTTTATGGTTATTTCAGTTGGACTTACTTGTAATGTATATCCTTCTTTAGCAATAGATGTATCCTGGTTGAATTTAATTCCTGACCCATCGTTCTCACTTATTTCTAAGGTATAACCACTGCTGTTTTTTAAAAGTTTATTTAATAAATTTGCTGCATTAAGTTGCTCCTCTGTTTGAGCATATATTTTTGTTGATGCTTCTATTTTAAAGGAACCTTCAAGTAATTTTAGAGCATTGGGTTGAGGGATAATTGCAATGTTCTCCTGATTGAACGTGGGACCTTGTTCGCTACAAGAGGCTAGCAATACAAGTATAAAAAGTGAATATATAAATCGCATATAATAAATTGTGAATTGTTATTTTGTGTAATAATTGATATCGAATTTTGCCCAATGTTGTTGGAGTTGTTCTAAGGAAACGCTAAACGTATTAAAATCTTTTCTACTTGTTTCTGTCCATCCTACCTCTGCAAAAGCAGCTATTCTAGGAAATGTTTGTCGTTCTACATCTTTATTTGTTGGCGTCCATTCACTCCACATTTGACAACCCAATCCATATACGTTTTTGTGATATTCAGTTGCTAGATCCTTTGGTATTGGATTAAAATTGTAGGCTTTTTCCAATGATATAGATTTGTGACTATAATCCAAATAGGTATTGCTATGCAACGAATTTACGATACCATAGCCTTCTTTTGCTGCTTTGGTTAAAAGGTCAATATTTCCTTTCCAAAAATGAACAACAACGTTTTTTGCCAATGGGGTATTCGCTTCTTTATCATCTTTTTTTTCTGAAAATCCAGTATGAATGTTTGTTCCCATTATTTCGTTCCAGCCCATCATTCTTCTACCATTTTTTTCTATAAACTGAGAAATTTTATTGGTAAACTGAATTTGTAAATCAGCGGGAGTCTCAATATTATTTTCACGCATGTATTTTTGGACGGATTTGCTTTCTTCCCAAACTTTATAGCCTACTTCATCACCTCCAATATGAATCACTTTTGAAGGGAATAATTCAAAAACCTCTTCTAAGACATCATGAATAAAGGCAATTACTTCAGGTTTTGTAACATCATAATTGTCAAAAAGACGTCCAAATTTAACAGGAACTTCCATGTCATTACCTAAAGTTCCAAGCCAAGGGTAAGATGCGATAGCCGCACTAGAATGTCCAGGCATTTCAAATTCTGGTACAATAGTGATATTTCTTTCTGTAGCATAAGCTACGATGTCTTTAATTTGGTTTTGTGTATAGAACCCTTCATGTGGTACACCGGAAAATTTGCCACTTCCCCAAGTTTCAATTTCGGAATCTCTTCTTTTGGAACCAATGGTGGTCAATAGGGGATATTTTTTAATTTCTATACGCCATCCTCCATCATCTACTAAATGCCAATGGAACACATTCATTTTTAACAAGGCCATTTGATCCAATATCAACTTAACGAATTCCTCTCCATGAAAGTAGCGAGATTCGTCCAACATATAGGCTCTCCAAGAAAAACGAGGACTGTCCTTAATGGTCATTGTTGGAATTTGCAAGGATTTTTGAACTAACTGACGCAAGCTTTGTACCCCATAAAACCAACCGGTTTTTCCAGCGGCACTTATAACAATCGTTTTTGTGTCAATAATAAGTTCATAAGCCTCGGTTGCCAAGGCATCATTTAATTGAAAATAAATGGTTTGTTTTCGTCTTTTGTTTTTTATTTTGAGGTCTAAATTCACATCATTTTTAAATGCAACTTGCAAAATTTTTGCAATTTCTTTAGTGGCAGTATTGCTGTTTATATACGTTGTTTTAGAGAAATCAAAAGCGGGTTTATTTGTATAGCTGCTATTATTCGGTTGTGGAATAATGCCTATAAAATCTTGAGCATAAGATTGGATACTAATAGATAATGTCAGGAATACTAAGAGGATTAGTTTTTTCATTTGGTGTATTTTTCTATATAATCGATTACTAACGGGTCGCTAGTTTGTTTTTGTAGTTTTTGAAATTGTTTAAACAGTTTTTTTATAATTCGTTTAGATGTTTTATTTTCTGCGATATCAAACATTTCATTGGGGTCATTTTTTAAATCGTACAATCTTAGTTTTTTGATACTTGGGTACAGTATCATTTTATGTGTTTTTGTACGGATCATTCGTTGCTTATCCAAATAGGCCCCGTACATATTTTTGTAGTTACCCTTGTTCGTTTTTCCACTTGCCAACGGAAGAAGACTCTTATAATCTAAACTTGTTGGTTTAGGAGCATCCGCCAATGCAAGACTTGTAGCCATCACGTCTTGTAAATAGATAAATGCAGCTGTTTGGTATCCCTTTTTTATTCCTTTCCCAGTAATAATTAAAGGCACTCTTATGCTGCTATCGTACATGTTTTGCTTTCCAATTAAACCGTGCTCTCCAATGGCAAGCCCGTGGTCTGCGGTGAATATAATATAGGTGTTGTCTGCTTTTTCGGTGGATTCTAAAGCATCTAATATCCGTCCTATTTGAACATCCATATGGGTGATGATTGCATAATATTCTTGCCTGTTCACCTGTACAGAATTAGGGGTTCTAGGAAAAGGAGCCAATTTTTCGTCTCTTAAATTTTTCCCGCTTCCCATGGCTTCTGCATAAGGATATTCTGGAATAAAGTTCTTTGGAATTTTAATAGAATTAGGAGGGTACATATCCACAAATTCTTTAGGCGATTGTCTTGGGTCATGTGGGGCATTAAATGCGATGTACATAAAAAATGGTTGTTCTTTTTTAGAAGCTTCATCTATAAAAGAAATCGTATTGTCACCTATTATTTCGCTCCAATGTTTTCCACCTTTCCAATAGCCTTGGTTGCTTTTGTCATAAGGAGACCAGCTGTCTTTCTCTCCTTTATTAAATGTTCTGTTGTATCTTTCTTTAGTCTGATTCGGCATTCCTGGTCGGATGTCTTTAGCGACGTCAAACAAATCGTTTGCATTGGCATTTACATGCCATTTCCCTGTCATATAAGTGGTGTACCCCGCATTTTTCATTTGGATAGACCATGGAGTTACATAGTTTGATTTATTTTTACGGAAGCTTTGTTGATGTGCTTCCCATAAAAAACTACCCGAATTTAACATAGCTCTACTTGCAGCACATACCGCAGGCGTCCAAGAACCTTGGTTAAAGGCATGGGTAAACAAGGTGCCATTTGCTACCAAACGGTCCAAATTAGGGGTTTTAACTTCATTATTACTCAATGCTCCAATCGCATCGACCGTTAAGTCATCAGCAAAAATGAAAAGAATATTTGGTTTTTCTTGGGCTGTTACTATGGGATTGAAAGCGAATACTAAAAAAAATAAAAAGAAATATATCTTTGTCATAATCTTAAGTTGAGGGGKTTATGTGTTTTAGTTATTCCAATGGTTTTTAAATATTTCTTGCATTTTAGGGTAATTACTATCAGTATCTCCTGCAATTTCTCGTTGCTTTTTCAATTCAATTTTCATGYTTGAGATAATGTCYTTATAAGCAGGGTTRSTATACGCATTGTTATTTTCTTGAGGATCTTTCTCTAAATCGTAAAACTCCCATGCAGGTGCGGTACTTTGATCTGAACTCCCTGTCATATCTAAGGATTGTCCATAAAAGAACGCTAGYTTRTAGCGCTTGTTTCTAATCCCAAAATGTCCCGGACGGATAGGGTAGTGCTGCCAATAACGGTAATAAGCAGTGGTTCTCCAATCCGTAGCTGTATTACCTTTTAAATTTTCTCTAAAACTTTTTCCTTGCATACTTTYAGGAATTGGAACGCCTGCATAATCGGCCATCAAAGCGGCAAAATCAATATTTAAAATAATGTCATCCAATCGCTTTCCTGCACCAATTTCTTTGGGATAACGAATCACAAATGGCATACGTAAGGATTCGTCATAAATAAGACGTTTGTCAAAGAAACCGTGCTCTCCTAAAAAATACCCTTGATCTGCGGTGTAAATAACCACCGTGTTTTCTGCTAAGCCAGCGGATTCCAAATAGTCTAATAATTTTCCAATATTATCATCTATGGCCGCTCCCGAACGCATAAAGTCTTTTACCAATTTTTGATAGGTTTTCTTACGTGCTGCGATACTGTCCATTCCTTCTATAGAAAAAGGTAAATCGGGGTATTTACACCACCAATTATCTGGATTTTCAGATGCTTTTCCCCAGCGCCAAGAGAGATTCTCTAATTGCTGTCCAATAAAGCTACGTCCGGTAGTTTCTTTTGAGAAATCTAATAAGGAAACAGGTTCTGGTACTTCTATGTCTTTGTATAAGTCCTTAAATCTGTCTGGATAATCAAAAGGTTCATGGGTTGCCTTAAAATGAGTCATTAACATAAAAGGTTTGTTAGTATCTCTCTTTTTTAGCCAATCTATGGATAAATCGGTAATCACATCCGTAGAAAATCCCTTGTGTACATCCCATGAAGAAGCTTCTTTATGAAAATTCTCAGCCGTACGTAAAATGGGATCCCAATAGCGTCCTTGATCATGTAATACATTGTAATAATCAAATCCGGTGGGTTCCTTTTTTAAATGCCATTTTCCAATGATGGCTGTTTGATAGCCTCCTTTACTCAATACCTTCGCAATATTATTTTGTGTAGGTTGTAGCGCATCATTTAAAGTATAGACTCCGTTTTTATTGCTGTATTGCCCAGTTAAAATGGTCGCTCTACTAGGTACACAGATGGAATTTGTACAGAACGAATTGTTGAGTACCGTTCCCTCTTCTGCTAATTTTGCGATGTTTGGCGCATGTACCAAATCTTTTAAAACACCTCCGTATACTCCCCATGCTTGCGAAGTATGATCATCACTCATTATAAATAGAATGTTGGGTTTGGTATTTTTGCTTTCTTTTTTGTCTCGAGCACAAGAGGTAATTACTAAGATACTTATGCTGAATACAATTAATTTTTTTAGGCTTTGAAGCATATTGAGGATTTTGTGAATAAATGTAAGTTTTACGGTTAAATATACGTGAATTATTAGTAACTGACAATATATTTAGTCGAACGACACTGTAAAGGACGTTAACAAACTCTTAATGTTTAATTTGTTAAATTTATTTAAAGATGACAAAAAAGGAATCAATCGTTTATTATACCAATTACATTTCCAAGTGACCATTTAAAAATAAACCATTTGTATCGGTTATTCTGAATTGTAATTGGAATTATTGGCTAGGAACTGTGTTTTTTCTCTCTTTTAAGCTGCGAAACAGTTTACAATAGAACACTATTTTAAGCATTGATTAAAAAACTAAATAAAAGATTTTAAAACAACTCCTATTAATTGCTTATTTTCGCGGCTCAAAATAGTTGAATATGATTTCAGTAGACCAGTTAGGGGTAGAATTTAGTGGGCATACATTGTTTAAAGATGTATCATTTGTGATTAATGAAAATGATAAAATTGCCCTTATGGGAAAAAATGGAGCAGGAAAATCTACCATGATGAAAATCATAGCAGGTGTTTCTAGTCCGTCCAAAGGTGGTGTAAGACATCCTAAAGATACCGTTATTGCGTATTTACCACAGCACTTATTAATGGAGGACGATTGCACCGTAATGGAGGAAGCGTCTAAAGCATTTGCAAGTATTTTTGCCATGAAAGCAGAGATGGATGGCTTAAATAAGCAGTTGGAAACACGCACGGATTACGAATCTGACGAGTATATGAAAATTATAGAACGTGTTTCTGATTTAGGAGAGAAATTCTATGCTTTAGAAGAAGTTAACTATGAGGGAGAAGTAGAAAAAGCCTTAAAAGGGTTGGGGTTTAAAGCAAGTGATTTTAATCGTGCTACTTCGGAGTTTAGTGGTGGATGGCGTATGCGTATAGAATTGGCTAAAATTCTATTGCAAAAACCCGATTTAATTTTATTGGATGAGCCAACGAATCACGTGGATATAGAATCTGTAATGTGGTTGGAAGATTTTCTAATCAACAAAGCGAAGGCTGTGGTTGTAATCTCACATGACAAGGCTTTTATTGACAATATAACCAATAGGACGATCGAAGTTACCATGGGAACCATCCATGACTATAAGGCCAACTACTCTCACTATTTAATATTGAGAAAAGAACGCCGTTCACATCAGGTGAAAGCCTATAAGGAACAACTGAAAATGATTGCCGATAATCAACAATTTATCGACAGATTTAAAGGTACTTATTCTAAATCTAACCAGGTAGCTTCTAGAGAACGTATGTTGGAAAAAGTGGTGCCGATAGAGATTGATGAAGTAGATACAAGTTCGCTAAGTTTGCGTTTCCCYCCAGCTCCGAGATCGGGTGATTATCCGGTGAAAGTGGAAGGAATGACCAAGAAATATGGTGATTTAACCATTTTTAAAGATGCGAGTTTCTCTATTGCAAGAGGAGAGAAAGTATCTTTTGTAGGAAGAAATGGGGAAGGGAAATCTACCATGATAAAAGCCATTATGGGTGAAATAGACTTTGARGGGAAATGTGGCTTAGGTCACAATGCCAAAGTGGGCTATTTTGCACAAAATCAAGCCTCTTTATTGGATGAAGACCTTACGGTATTTCAAACCGTAGATCAGGTTGCAAAAGGAGATATTAGAACTCAGATTAAAAACATCCTTGGGCAGTTTATGTTTGGAGGTGATGCTGTAGATAAAAAAGTAAAGATGCTTTCTGGTGGTGAAAAGACTAGGTTAGCTATGGTGAAGTTATTACTAGATCCTGTGAATGTATTGATTTTGGATGAGCCAACAAATCATTTGGATTTACGCTCAAAAGAAGTGATAAAAGATGCCTTATTGGCCTTTGATGGAACTTTAATATTGGTGTCTCACGACAGGGATTTCTTAGGAGGGTTGTCGGAAAAAGTATTCGAATTTAAAGATCAACGTGTGATTGAGCATTTTGAAACGATCGATGCCTTTTTAGAACGCAACAGCATCAAAAACTTAAAAGAAATAGATTTGTAAATTTCAAATCAATTATAAAATAAAATCCCAAACTTAGTTAGTTTGGGATTTTTTTATGTGATATGTTTTGAGTGCTCCGTCTACTTCAAAGCCCATTTTTTGATAGATAAATGCTCCAGCTTTTGAGGCCACAAGCACAATGTTTCCCTTAGCGATAGCCAAGGCTTCTTTTACTAAATGTTGGGTCATAATCTTTCCTATACCTAGTCCTCTTACTGCTGCTAAAGTGCCAATCATATGTAATCCTRCATGGCCTTGTTTGTCTAAAAACAACATCCCACAGCTTACGTAACGTCCTTTGTGCATCCCAATATAAGTGTGAAGTACATCACTTTTACTGATATTTATAATGGTGTTAGAATCCACGGGGTATCTAAAAGAACTACTCGCTATTTCTGCGAATGTTGTAGCCATTTCCTTAGAGTTCACARGATGAATAGCYGAAGTATCCGTGTTGAGAAATTTTTGAGGTATGTCAGTAACAAACATGGCTTCCAAGGTAGACTTTAATTCAAATCCTTGTTGCTCCATTACATCGTCCGTATTTATGTTACCAACAACATTCATGCTATTWGGAATAGTTYCCGAAGYAATTTCTTGATACAAATAATTGATAGTTTCCTTAGTCGGTGAAATATTATAAATTTTACTCGGCCACATAAAATCTTCTTGTTGGATCATTTGAAATTCCGGTACTTTGCTAGATTGCCCTGTCAAAGTGCTAATATGATCCCAAAACTCAAAGAGATTTTCTATAATTTCGTTTYTCATTGTATACTTTAATTTACTATTGACAAAAGTAATGCATCTTACTATAAAAATGAACCCATTAGATTGGAATCAATTGTATTTAAATTTCTTAATTTCGTGCTTTCTTAGAAGTAAAATAATTTAGTATGCAAAAAAATCAAAATCCAGTCTTAATAATTGCCGCTTTTTTCGCCATTTATGTGATTTGGGGCTCTACGTATTTATTCAATAAAATTGCGGTGACCGAATTGCCGCCTTTTATGTTGGCATCCATTCGTTTTGTCACAGCTGGACTCTTGATTTTTGGGATTGCTAAGGCCAGAGGAATGTCATTAAAAATAACAAAAAAACAATTATTGAATACCATTATCATCGGATTTCTATTTTTAACCTATGGAAACGGAGTTGTTGTATGGGCCTTAAAATATGTAGATAGTGGATTTGCTGCCTTAGAAATATCGGCGCAGCCATTAGTGGTTTTAATTATGATGCGAGTGTTAGAGGGTAAAAAAATACAGGCCATGTCCGTAATAGGGGTGGTACTTGGTATTATTGGTATTTATTTATTGGTAGGCCAAAAAGAATTGATAAGCTCTCGAGAAAGTGTGATTGGAATGGTCATGATATTTACCTGTTTAATAAGTTGGTCCTATGGTAGTTTATTGGCTGCTAAGGCTGATTTACCAAAGAGTTATTTTGTAAACACAGGCTATCAAATGTTTTTTGGTGGACTTATGCTGAGCATTGCCAGTATAGGTTTTGGGGAAGAATGGAGTTTACCGACTACGTGGAGTAAAGACGTTCAAATATCCATGATTTTACTGATTATCTTTGGGGGAATTGTAGCATTTACTGCTTTTAATTTTTTATTGAGAACTGTTTCCCCTGAAAAAGTAGCTACGTCTACCTATGTAAATCCCTTAATCGCCATGATGTTGGGTTGGTACTTTTTAAATGAACAAGTAACGCAACAATCCATGCTAGCGGCGGCTGTATTACTTACGGGGGTTTATTTTATAAATACAAAACGTAAATTGAGTGTCCGTTATTCTCGTTTTAGGAAGTAGTAACCTCTTTTAAGCATTGGTTTGAATGGGCGTATTCAAATGATTAAAAAATCAAATACGGGAAGATGCTATTCTATTTGTGTGTACCCTAAATTTGAATAGATTTTTTAGGGGTTGCAGTAATTTCTTTTTCAAAAAGCAAGCCTCCTTTGTACATGGCTTTTAATACAGGTTGTATTGTTTTTCCAAGTGCTGTTAAGTTGTATTCAACTCTCGGAGGAACTTCTGGAAAAATAGTTCTTGTAATTAATCCATCATCCTTGAGCTCTTTTAGCTGTTTTGTGAGCATTCTATCACTGATGTCTGTTATTAACTTTGCCAATTCGTGGTATCTTTTTGTCCCTTGAAAGAGGTGCAAAATAATTGTTCCTTTTCTTTTTCCTTTAATGACATTTGTGAAAGTATCTATAGGGCAGTAACTTTTTTCCATAATTTTTATATCAATAGGCTAGGCTATACGTAAATAGGCAATAAATGTTCGTAGCTGCATATTTTGTAAGTCCTTGTTTATAAGGGTTTTTATAGCGACTTTTGAGGCGAAATTAATTAAAATTTGTCATAAAACAATGAAGAATCTAACATCAACATTCAAAGCATTTCGAATAGAGGAGGAAAAAGGAGTTTTTAAAGCAGCTATAAAAAATATGCCTTTTGAACCTTTGGACGAGGGAGAAGTACGGGTTAAGGTGGAATACAGCTCTTTAAATTATAAAGACGCCTTGTCGAGCATAGGGAACAAAGGAGTGACGCGAAATTATCCCCATACTCCASGTGTAGATGCTGCGGGAATTGTTAGCTCTAGTGAAAGTAATAAATTCAAAGTTGGAGATGCAGTGATTGTGACCAGTTATGATCTTGGGATGAATCATCCAGGTGGTTTTGCGGAGTATATTAAAGTTCCAGAAGCGTGGTTAGTAGCGATGCCTGAAAATTTAGATGCTCGTAAAGCGATGATTTTTGGTACGGCTGGTTTTACAGCGGCTTTGTCTGTTTATCGTTTGTTGAAAAACGGACAAAAACCTTGCATGGGTGCAATTGCAGTTACAGGTGCATTAGGAGGTGTGGGGAGTATTGCTTGTCAGATTCTAAGAAAATTAGGATTTGAAGTAATTGCAGCGAACTACGAGTTGGCTACTGACCGCGAATTAAAATATTTAGGAGTGAGTAGACAAATAGACCGTAGTGTTTCCGATGACCTTTCTGGACGTCCTATGCTAAAACCTCAATGGGCCGGTGCTATTGATGTGGTTGGAGGAAACACCCTGACTACTATGCTAAAAGGATGTATGCCTTTAGGAAGCGTGACTACTTGCGGTAATATTGGTTCTGGAGCGTTGGAAATGACGGTGTATCCTTTTATTTTAAGAGGAGTCAGCCTGTTAGGAATTGATTCTCAAAACTGTCCAATGGAGATTCGTCAAACTGTTTGGAATCTATTAGCAAGTGATTGGGCCTTTGATAGCAACGATTCTTTAGTACAAGAAGCTTCCTTGGAAACGATACAAAGTCATATAGATGTGATGCTTGCTAAGAAAAGTAAAGGGCGGGTGATTGTGAAATTGTAAAATAAATTATTGATTTAAAATAAAAGTATATTGATCAATTAAATATACTTTTATTTTACAAAAAGATGCTTTATGCTGTGGTTGTATACTAGTTGTATTCCTTTACTGAAATACTAAATCCCAATGTTTTTCAATATGCTGTTTTCCCCAATTATTTAAAATTTCAATTATAGGAATCGTTGTTTGTCCATAATCAGTTAGACTATATTCTGTTTTTAAAGGTTTTTTACTTAAAACATTCTTAATAATCAACTTGTGATATTCCAAATGTTTTAACGTTCGACCAAGCATTTTTTCGCTTATTTCAGGAATTTCCTTTTTAATTTCCGAAAATCGCAGGGGATTTTCTAATAAAGAAGAAACAATCCTAAGTGTCCATTTACCGCCTATTACCTCCATTGTGCAACGAATACCACAATAATCCATTGGATTTCCTTCCTTATCGATACTACTTAAGTTAGTTGGGAATTTTGAAGTAAACTGTTTTTTCATTCTCTTGAATATTAGGGCATAAAGTTACGGACATTTATGTTAGTGTTATGAGCTGTCTAAATAAATCACTAATAAATATCTTCGCCTAAAATAAAATATAGAAATATGAAAATAACAGTATTTGGTGCAACAGGAATGATAGGGAAGCCTGTTGTTCAAGAAATGCTTAACGCAGGTTTTGAGGTAACCGTAATGGTAAGAGACATTGAAAAAGCAAAAATGACATTTCTTGGCAATATAATATTAGTACAAGGAAACCTTAATAACTTAACTGATATTAAGAGTGCTATTGAAGATTCTGAGGGAATATATATAAGCCTTTCTATTCTTCCATCATCAAAAGAAAATGATTTTCATTCAGAACAAAAAGGAATTGAAAACATTATTAGCGTAGCAAAAAAAACCAATATTAAGTTTATTAGTTATTTATCTTCACTATTGCACCAATATCAAGATGTAAATAATTTTAATTGGTGGGTTTTTAAAATAAAACAAAAAGCCCTTGAAAATATCAAAAACTCAGGAATACCTTCTTTATGTTTTTATCCTTCAAACTTTATGGAAGGATATAGCGAATCAGGATACAGGCAAGGCAAACGAATTAGCTKGGCTGGAAAATCTAACTATCCAATCTATTTTATTTCTGGTGCAGATTATGGAAAGCAATTAGTCAATGCTTTTAAGTTATTTAATGGTTCAAGTAAAAACTACATTATTCAAGGCCTTGAAGCACATACGTCAGAGAAGGCCGCTCAAATATTTGTAGATAATTATAAGAAGGAAAAACTAGCTGTCTCRAGAGCTCCGCTTGGAATTTTAAGAGTAATTGGGCAATTTTCTCCAACGTTAAACTATGCATACAATATTACAAAAGCAATAAACAATTACCCTGAAAAATTTGAAGCAAAAGAAACTTGGATAGCACTCGGAAAACCCAAATTAACGTTGGAAGATTTTGCAAGAGGAATAAAATAAACGACACACAACGTGTAAAAAACAGTAGAGGTTTTAGTACTCAACTCAAAGTTCAGTACATTTAATAAAGTCCACTTAGTGTTACACCGAAAAGCAAGTGAGTTCTAATTCTTTGCTTTTCTTACGTAAACTGTGAAGGATAATAGTAACAAGGTTTTTATTGAAAGAAAAACCTTGTTACATATCATTATTATTCCCACTTCATATATTGCAATCTTACGGCATTTAAAATGGCGAGAAAAGCGACCCCTACATCTGAAAAAACKGCTCCCCACATATTTGCCATCCCCAAAGCACCKAGAGTAAGGACAATGATTTTTACACCAAAGGCGAGGTAGATATTTTGTCGAATCACCGCTTGTGTAGACTTGCTAATTTGTAGTGCAGTTATAAATTTGGAAGGCTCGTCGGTTTGAAAGATTACATCTGCAGTCTCTATGGCAACATCGCTTCCCATGGCTCCCATAGCAATTCCTATATGACTTGCCGCCAAGACAGGAGCGTCATTAATTCCATCGCCAATAAATGCCACTACTTTTGATTCATCTTCTTGAAGTATTGTGAGTTCTTTTAGTTTGTCTTCTGGTAATAATCCTCCTTTTGCTTGTTGAATTCCAAGTGTTTTAGCCACTTTTTGAGTGATGCTGTCTTTATCACCAGAGAGCATTATAATTTCTTTGATTCCTGCTTTTTTAATACCATTAATCGTTGCAAGCGCATCTTTTTTAAGGCCATCTGCTATTACTATATGCCCTACATAGGTATCGTCTATAGCGATAAGTACCGTTGTTTCTACGATATTATCGATAGAAGCTGGATAAGTGATGCCGTAATGCTGTAATAGTTTGTTATTTCCAGCAAGCACAGGTTTATCATTAATGATTCCTGAAAGTCCTTTACCTCCAATTTCTATAATCTCAGTTGCCGGGTAGACCTTAGTATCCAAGGCATAGTCCAATAGTGCCTTTGCAATTGGATGGGTGGAGTTTTTTTCCAAAGAGATAACATGACGCATGAATTCACGCTCCGAAATGGCGCTCTTTAGGACTATTTCTTTGATGGCAAATTCACCTTTGGTCACGGTTCCTGTTTTGTCCATTACAACGGTGTTTACCTTTGTAAAAAGTTCCAGGTAAGTCGCACCTTTGAAAAGAATTCCATTTTTAGAGGCAGCACCCAGTCCTCCAAAATATCCCAGTGGAATGGAAATTACCAAGGCACAAGGACAGGAAATTACTAGAAATACCAAGCCCCTGTACAACCAATCTGAAAAGAGATAGTCACTTACAAAAAAGTAGGGGAGTATCACTATGGCAATGGCTAAATACACAACAATAGGGGTGTATATTTTTGCYAATTTTCGAATGAGTAATTCGGTTTTYGCTTTTTTATTCGTTGCGTTTTGTACCAGTTCTAARATTTTTGTAATGGAACTATCTTGAAATAGGGCGGTGACTTCAATTTCAATAACGCTTGTTAGATTGATAGTTCCTGCAAATACCTTTTCGTTTCTGTATACAGTGTTTGGCTTGCTTTCTCCTGTCAATGCAGCGGTATCTAAACTCGCTTTTTCTGAAAGCAACAGGCCGTCTAAAGGGATGCGTTCACCAACTTTTACCTGAACCTTCTCTCCGATCTCYACCGTTGTAGGATGAACGGTAACAAAGGATATATTCCTGTAGACATGTGCAACTTTTGAACGTACGTCTAATAGGGCTTTAATATTGTTTTTCGCACGACTTACCGCTTTGGATTGAAATAATTCGCCAACGGAATAAAACAACATCACGGCTACACCTTCTGCATATTCTCCGATAGCAAAAGCACCGATAGTCGCGATACTCATTAGGAAAAATTCTGTAAAAAAGGCGCCTTTTTTTATGGATTTCAGAGATTCGATCAGTACTGGATAGCCTACAGGTAAGTAGGCAATACTATACCAAACTATTTTTATCCATCCTTCGAAAAATGATGATTTCCATAAATGTTCTATTGCAAGTCCTGTAATAAGCAGTATAAAACTGAATATAGTCAACACCGTAGTATTGATTCCAAAACGATACTTATGTGCATCTTTCTCTGGAGTATCATCTGTCAACGAGCAAGTATCGCTAGCACAGCAATCTGTAACTTGAGGTTGGATATTTTTTTTATCTTGTGTATGTAGTTCTGTATGTTTCATCTTTTATACCAGTTTGATATTGCAAAGCTAGGATATAATTGATGCAACTCAATTGCAATTTGAGCAAACGCCTTTAAGAACAAGGTTGGATTGCTTTAAAATAAAATTGGTAGGTAATTCTAAGCTTGGAATTTTGACATGGTTTAAACAGAAAGTCTCTTCGCATTTTTCACAGTAAAAATGAAAAWGTTGATCTTCTAAACTACAGGTACAGGTTTCTGTACACAAACCGTATTTAATCACTCCAGTGCCATCGTCAATTTTGTGAATGATACCGTTTTCTTCAAATGTTTTAAGTGTTCGGAACAAAGTACTTCTGTCTGATACTGAAAAATGTGTTTCTAAATCTAAGAGCGAAGTGGTATGTCCCAAATTGGTCAAATATTTGAGCACCAGAATTCGCATGGCAGTTGGACGAATACCACTTGTGGAAAGTTTGTTCTCTTCTTTATCGTTCATGGAACTTAAAATTGGGTTTTATTAAAACTACTTACTTAACAAAAATACAATTTTAAAAAATAAACCCAGTAAAGAACACGTTTATAAAACCTATGTTGTTTATTGTTGAAAAAAAAAAGAAGTCTATGATAAAAAAGTTACATCAGTATATAAATAGATATGTTGTTTTTTCTACAGCAGAAATGGCGCTTATTTATTCGCATTTAACGGTACAATCTTTTCATAAAAAAGAGTATATTTTGAAAGAAGGGCAAGCTTGCTTGTCGTATTACTTTATTATGAGTGGTTTGGTGCGTTCTTATTATACCACCATAAATGGTCAAGAGAAAATAACTCAATTTGGCTTGGAGAATTGGTGGATTACAGATTTGGAAAGTTATGTGACAGGGARTGCTTCGTATACTGCCATACAGGCCCTTGAGCCAACGGAAGTACTGGTACTTACAAAAGAGCAACAAGAATCCTTATTTATAAAACTTCCGAAAGTAGAGCGCTTGTTCCGAATGATTACAGAAAAAACATTGATTGCCGAACAACGCAGAAATAATCGGTATTTACAAATGAAAAGTAAGGATAGGTATGATGATTTAGTGGGTAATTTTCCTTCTTTTGCTCAACGTGTTCCTTTGTATATGATTGCTTCCTATTTAGAAATTACTCCAGAATATTTGAGTGAACTCAGAAATAGATAAGAAGCTGCTTTCTTAAACTAGCTTAAGTTTTAAATCATTCCTTGTGTGTAATTTTGTGCTTTAATCATCCTAAAATTACAATATGGAACGTATCACACACCAAGAAATGCCTACTGAAATGATGACTCATTTAATGGCCATGGAACATTATGTAAACAAGTCGTTTAAAGATTTACAGCTTTTAGAGTTAATGCGATTAAGAGTGGCACAAATAAATAAATGTGCCTATTGTATAGATATGCATTATAAGGAGCTAAAACATTGCGGAGAGACAGAATTACGCATAAATATGCTGTTTGTTTGGAGTGAAACATCATTTTTCACGGAGAAGGAAAAATGTGTACTTGCCTTTACAGAGGCCCTCACAAATATTTCAAACCGAGAAATTTCTGATACTCTGTACAAAGCTTTATCATGCTATTTTACAACCCAAGAAATTTGCAATTTGACAGTGGCTATCGCTCAAATAAATACGTGGACACGGCTTGTACGAACTTTCAAATTTACGCCTGGTCTTTATAAAGTAGCAGGGAAGTAACGAATAAAAATAGACGCGTTTAGCAAGTGATATAAGAGGATTAACTATAGCATCCTATAGTAATATTTCTAGACCATTGTTAAACGCGTTTATTAAAATGAGTTGGAAAGGTCCTTTGATCAATCCATATCATTTAGTTTATTTAGGGGGTTGCTGAGGGCGTTCTCTCGGCTTAATAATCATTCTAAATGATTGGTCTTTATGGATATAATATCCGGTCCAATCATAGACTGCTCTTAACTTATTTCTAAAGTTCACCAAGGACATAATATGGACAAAAATCCAAATAAACCAAGCGAAAAATCCATTCATGTGAAACTTGTGATTGGGTGCATCTAACACGGCTTTATTCCTTCCAATAATGGCTAAGGATCCTTTGTCTGTATATTGAAAAGGTTTCCAAGCTTCTTTTTCTAAGAGAAGGTTTTTCCCTAAATTTTGCGCCTGTTGTATGGCTACTTGTGCTACTTGAGGATGTCCTTTCGGAGCATTTTCATCACCAGTGATAATTGCACAGTCTCCCAATGCATAAATATCATCATAGCCTTCAATTAAATTATAAACATCCGTTTTAAAACGTTTCCCTGGACCATGACACTCTGGTTTAAAGCCTTCAAATGTTCTCGCCGTAATTCCTGCCGCCCAAATCAGATTTTTAGTATGAATTTCACTGCCGTCAGACAAGTAAACAATTTCGTCTTTAAAATCCTTTACTAAGGTGTTTAGTTTTATAGTAACGTTGAGTTCTGTTAATTTTTTATAAGTATATTCCTGTGATTTTTTTGACATGGGAGCCAACACCGTATCTTGACCATCTATCAAATATATTTCACCGAGATCTTCAGGACTCAATTCAGGGTAATCTTTCCGTATAATGTGTAATTGCATTTCTGCAAAAATTCCAGAGAGCTCTACACCAGTAGGTCCTGCACCTGCAATAACATAGGTCAGTAATTTTTTACGTTCCGCAGTACTCTTTAAACGCGTAGCCCGTTCCAAACGAGTAAAAATAACATTTCGTAAGGACAAGGCGTCACTGATACTCTTCATAGGAAGGCTCAATGTCTCTATGTTTTTATTTCCGAAATAGTTGGTTTCCACTCCAGTTGCCATCACTAAAATATCGTAGTTCAGTGTGCCATTACTCAAAATGATTTTTTGTTCAGATGGGAGTACTTTTTCTAGCGTTCCCAACCAAAAACGAACATTTTTCTTTTTCCTTAGTATTTTTCGAAAAGGATAACTAATAGCCGATGGCTCCATAAAGCCCGCCGATACTTGATAAATTAATGGTGGAAAAAAATTGTAGTTGTTCGTGTCTACTAAAACAATGTCAAATGCATTGGACTTGTCTAATTTGTTGATGAGTTCTAATCCTGCAAATCCCCCTCCAACTATAACAATGGTACTTTTATTATTCATATGCCTTGTACTAAAAATAGTTCTTATTTAGAATTTTAACCTAGGTAGTAATTACACCCCTCAAAATCCCTTGTATGCTCTTCTATTTCTGATTGTAAAAGTACGTGTTTTATGTTGATTTCCCTCTGTAATAGCAGTGTTTTATGCAACCGTTATTGTTTTTAGACATGTTAAAAACTTGTCAACTATATCTTGCACTAACGCTTGTTGATATGTTTGTCTAAACCATTAAAGTGACTTGATTATGTTACGTCAGTTCGAGTGGTTTTCTAGAAACCCAAAGGGTTTACTAGAAAATTGTATCGAGAACAGTCTAGTTAAATTCAATGATCTAAGTTGAAGCCTAATTAGTTGATTTTAGATTCTATGTAGCCAAAATGATTCTTGGTGTTATTGTTTGATTTACTAGCATTGATGTTCTTCTATAAATCCGCTATTCTCGATATAATTTTCAGATGATTTTTTTGAAAAACCATCTAAAAACCACTCGAATTGACGCTTACTTCTTGTAGGTTTACTGCTTGTTTTTTTTAAAAAAAAC
>NVSD01000016.1 GCA_002401105.1 Flavobacteriaceae bacterium
AGGATAGGGTTTTTGAGGCAAGCCTTCTGCAATCGAGAGCTGATACGTTAAACTATCGATACTATTTTTAGTTAAAAGTTTATGCAGCAATCGATTTCTTTTTTTTAATAATAGTTGTTGATTTTTTCCGGGATAAATTAAACTTGGCGCATTTGGTAATACTGCCAAAGTTGCATTTTCGGCCCAGGATAATTGACTTGGGTTTCGATTAAAATAACGCCATGCGGCGGCATCCAATCCTACTACATTGCCTCCAAAGGGTGCATTGCTGCAATAATATGATAATATGTTGTTTTTCGAGGTCCGAAACTCTAAACGTGTGGCGAGTATAATTTCCTTTAATTTTTCTAAATATGTTCTTGGTCTACCCGTTCTGGACAAGCGAATTACTTGCTGGGTGATGGTACTTCCTCCTCGTTTTATTTTTCCCGATTGTAAATTCCCTTTTAATGCTTTAAATATGGAGACAGGATTAAAACCAGGATGTTTATAAAAATATGCATCCTCAAAATTAAGGATACAGGTTTTAAATTTTTCTGGTACGCTGTCATTTTTAGGAAACCTCCATTGTCCATCCGTGGCTATTAAAGCACCTAACAATTGGTTGTTATTACTGGTAATAACAGTTGTAGTAGGTGCTTTAAACAGTTGTTTTGGTAAACAAAAGTAATAGGCAAGGAGCAAGACGGCAACTATGACAGTCATCGTTTTATGCTTTTTTATGTAGGCTACAGTATTTTTTATCACTTTCTAAAAAGGGGTGATTAGTATCAATTAATAATTTTATATGTAAGGAGTTATCCTATTTTACAACATCAATCCATCGTCCTTCGGTGCGTACTAAAAAATCGTTGTCGTACATCGCTTCGGCTTGAGTTCCTGGTAAGTAATAGGTTCCTAAATACGAAGCGTTTAACAGAATATTAAATGTTTTTGTACCGTATTTCCCTTTTTTACTTAAGTCRAAATAATAATGTACTCGATCATCTCTAATGTCTGTATAACGAGCTTGGTTTGTGCTGGCCGCTCCAAAAYCTGTAAAACGTGTATTTACAATTTCCCAACCCGATGGAATTAGTTGTGWTAAGGCCACATTGTATATGGGCTCATTTTTAAGATTACTTACTTTAATCGTTGCTACAAAATCCTGTCCTTGTATAAGTTTAGATACATTTATTATAGTTCCTTTAAGGTCTTTATATTCCACGGTAACACCTAAACCTCGCTGTTCTGATAGTTCCTTTCCTAAAGGGAGTTTTCCCGAATTTAACACTGTGATAAAGACACTATTGTTTTGGTTATTTTTAAAGTTTAAAGCGTTTGAACCATCAATTATGTTTARAGTRCGTTGGGCAATCGCATTTTTAGTGGTGATGGTTTCGGTTTTTCCATTAATGGTATAGCTTACRTTTAGGGACTTTCCTCCATTTTYTACAACCATTTTTGCCATWGCRAGTAGACTATAGGCYGTTGTTTGTGTACTCATCCACCGATTGCTAGATAATTTTTTTGCAATGGTTAGTGACARGGCTCTTGCACGTGTATCATTGGTAAGGGTCATTGTTTCTAAGGCCATCGCTCTATTTCTGTCTACGGAACCATAGGTATAATAATTTCCTTTTGAAGYTTTAAATTCAATGTTTGCCGTTTTAGATATTGCGKTACTGGCTTCTTTTTGTCCTGCTAATGCATAAGCTGCGGCTAAGCGCCATTTTGCTTCGTTTGATATTTCTGTAAATTCTCGCAACCTGTTCATGGCCGATAAATCTGCTTGCCCTGCGAGGGCCATGGTATAAAGGCGGTATGCTTGTGCTAAATCTGAATGATAGGATTTATAACTAGGTCTCCAATCTCGAGATGCCTGCTGTTGATAGGACAACCAATTGTGCATAAAAGACAAGGGTAAAACAAARCCTTTTTTGGCGGCTTCAATCATAAAATGACCWGAATAACTAGTTCCCCAGTCATTCGTATTGTTTTCACCGCTCCAATAACTCATTCCTCCATTTGGTCGTTGGAAATAGGCGAGTCGTTTGATTCCGTTTTCAATATTTTGTTGAATTTCTTGTTTTTTATCAAAGGTTAAATCAAAAATATCGTTCAAATATAGTTGCGGGAAAACGCTGGAAGTAGTCTGCTCTACACAACCGTGAGGGTACTGGATTAAATACTGTAAACGACGCGAGAAATCCATTGGTGGCATGGTAGAAAACTCTACCGTAGCACTATTGGAACCCAATACGCCAAAGGTAGTTAAGTCCATGGTTTTTGTTCCATTTGCTTCCAAGTTAAGGTCTAATGACTTAGAGGTAATTGGATTTGGGTTGAGTAGATCTATTGCCACTTTATAAGTCGATTTCTCTCCATTTCCTGTGGCAATTACTTCTATGCTGTTCACGCCATTGGCTTTGCTAATATCCAGCTTAAAATAAGTCATTTGTTCGCCTGGATTTGCAAAGCTTATTGTTTTTGTTTTATCTCCTACAATTGTAATTCCGTTGCTTAATTTTAGTTTAATAGTTACTTTTTTAACCTTCGATTCCATCGCAAAAACGGTGACTGGAAGTGTTACTTTTTCGCCAGGACTTAATTTCCTTGGAAGTGATGCCAGTACCATTAATGGTTTTTTTACGGGAACAGATTTGTCGGTGCTCCCATAGGCCTCGTGGTTGTTGTTTCCGGCAACAATCATGGTACGTACGGCACCTATATAATTRGGTAATGTAAGGGTATGTGATCTACTGGCTCCAGCAGATAAKGAAAAGGGKCCTAAATACGTGACTAYGGGTTTAAAACGATTTGCCTTTTTTGTTTTTCCTCTGGCTGCATTTCCATCTCCTCCAATAGCAAATACCTGATCGATACTTCCGCTGTAAGCACCTATGACATCGTCATAAATATCCCATGTTTTTACGCCTAAKGCTTCTCTTTTGTAGAATTCATGCCATGCATTGGGTGTTTGAAATCGTGTTAAGCTCAACAATCCTTCTTCTACCATGGCGATGGTATACGTCATTGCTTTATTGTTTTTTTCGCTCACTACAATTTCAAATTCCTGTTCTGGACTTAATGCATCGGGCATACTCAACACTGGTTCGAGTTTTGTATTGGGATCTTCAACTAATAAGGGGATTAGCCCATATAATCGTATGGGTAAATCATTTTCAGATAAGGCATGTGGTTGTAATAGGGAAATATTAATAAATACATTTGGAGCCATTTGGGAAGTTATTGGAATTGCTACTGTGGTGGTTCCTTTGGTCGTTTTTACCCAGTAGTACTCTAAAACTTCTGTTCCGTTTTCTATACTTAATAATGCACGGCCTTCGGTTCCTGATGGAAATGTGATTTTTGCAGTTTCACCCAGATTATACGTCTCTTTATCTGCAGAAAATACCAGCATTTTTGCGGCTTCTTTATCTTTAGAAGAGGCTTTTTGCCACCAGTTTTTATAAAAATAAGCGGTACGTCCTGTAGCATGACCACTTACTGGATCCGTAATCCTTATTAAATAACGACCTCTATCTTTCTCAGGAATGTCTAAATTAAAGCTAGCTTTTCCTTTAGAATTGGTACTWACTTTAAAATTTTTGTAGGGTCTGTGATAATTGCTAGAAGCGTAACTAGATAAATTATCAAAAGAGGAGCTCCACCACCAGCGCCATTCTATTTTAAATATTTTTACCTCTAAGTTATTTCGTTTTACGGGGTTTCCTTTTGCATCTACTACGACAAGGTCAAAAGTGTGGTTTTCATCTGTGAAAAACGAACCGTGCCTAGTGCTTTTTGGGGATTGTAGGCCTACAAACGAAGTGTAGGGGGCATATGTTTTTGTAAATGCATCCATAGAAAAATCACCGCCATTTTCAAAAGCTCGTACTAAAAATTGAATTTTTAAAAGACCAGGAGCATTTTTGCCCACGGTTAGTTTATGATTGAATTTTGAGAATCCGTCAGCATCGAGTTTTCCTTCAAAAATATTCATTTCTTCCATGCTAAATGAACGCGATGGATCACTGAATACATATTTTTTGTAGCCTTTAAAGCCGTTGTTTGAATTTGTTATTTTTGCTTTAATTTCTGCTTTTATGTTTTTTGCAGGTGCTCCATGAAGCCATTTTACAGCTAAAGTTCCACGGAGTGCTTCCGAGTTTGTTAAGACCTCGTTTTCGAAATCAACCTCAATTTTTAGACGGTTGGGTTTTACGGTTTCTATTTTTAGTGTTTTATGGAATTTTGCACCGCCTACAGTAACTTGGGCACTGTAATTCCCCGTGTTATAGTGTATATCCGTAGGGACTGTGAATTTGTAAAATTTATCAATACTTGTTGTATTGACCTTTTTATACACCAATTTTCCATTAGGATCGGTTATCTCCATTTTTACGGGATGGTTTGAAGGTAATTTATTATCAGCATCGTTTAACATAAATGTTAAGTGCATGGTGTCACCAGGCCTCCAAACACCGCGTTCACCATATAGGTATCCTTTCAGTCCACGTTGTAAATGATTTCCCGAAACATCAAATTTACTCAAGGATAAAGAATTACCATCTTTCAATTTGAGATAGGTGGTGTTTTTTCCTTTTGATACGATGGCAAAGGCGACACGTTTATTTGTTTCAATTGTTGTTAAACCCTCTGAATTTGTGATAACTGTAGCTATCTCTTGTTGTTGGAAATTAAACAGTTTAATGGTTGCATTTCCTTCAACGGCCGTAGTTAAAATGTTTGTTACTGCAAAATAGTAGGTGTTATTAGCCGCTTTTTTTGCGATGACTCCTAAATTAGAAGCGAGTAAGTTTTGAGATATAAACCTACTATCTTTGTAATAGGCTTTATGGCAAGGGTTTTCTTCTTCCCTCCAGTTATAGGAGTAGTTTTTATAGCGATATATTAGATCATCCCAATATTCTTCTTCACGTAAATCGTCATCTTCTGTGATGTTTTGATTGTAAATATCTTCTTCGTAATAATCCTCTTCATAATAATCTTCATTATTTTCAGAATTTGTGATGTTTTGGTTGCTGTTGCAATTATAAAGTGAATATTCTTTTTTGAAACTTATTTCTACGCGATAGATAGCACCGGGATCGGCCTTAAAATACCTGTTTAAATCGATACTATAAGCTTTCCATTTTCCAGTGTTAGCGAGGGCATTATCGCTTAATGTTATGGTTTGTTTTGCGATGCGCCGTCCCACTCGTTTTATGCTGCGCTCATCGTTGCTGTTTAAATTATTGTCTTGTAGAAATTGTAGGACATTATCTTCATAGATCTGAATAAWTCTCACGTCTACCTCACTTAAATTTACGGCTTCRAAGTTAAACTTTAGTTGTTTAGAATTCGGTAAGATTGTTCCGTTTCCAAGTAAGCGTACTTGCGGTTTTAACTCATGGAATGCAATGGTTTCTGAAAAAGGTTTTTTGAGTTTATAGTTCTCTGAGTTTTTTATACCTTGAAATACATCGACTTGAATAGTCCCCGTTAATTTAGTATTAGGATATACTTTTAATACATTTCCATCTACTATATATTTTGGGTTTTTGATATTTTGTATGCTTACTAAACCATCAAAATTTTGTTGCTTTTTTAAGGGGTCTGAAAAATTAATGGAGAGGTATTGCTCAGGTGACTGAATAACATCAAGCTTTGTGATTACAAAATTGTTTTTTCCGGGTATGACAATGGTTTGTTCCCCTATATTATCGGACTGTATTGCTTTTCCATTCCATTTTACTGTAATTTCACTGTCGTCTACAAAACGACGTATACTATCTATTTTAAAATCGAATGTGCTAGCGTTTTTGTATGATTCGTTCCATTGGATACTTAATTTACGTCCTTTTTGCCAAGCTTCTAATAGTTGTTTTGCACGGGTAACTGAGATAATGTCAGCTGATTTTAAACGCCCTTCAATATATTGTACTTCTTTACTGTAAGACTGTAAATTATTAGTGACAATGTTAAAATTAGCTGCGATGGTTTTAAACTGAAAACGGTAGGTTTTAAATTCGGAATCTATGTTTTTATAGATGTCATCTAATTTTACTACTACGGTATATTCTGTGTCGGAGGCCAATGGTTGGTCAGGAACAAAGGTTAAGGTGTGGCTGTTTTTTATTAAAAGGGTTCCTGAAACTGCAGGTTTTATACGTACAATCGCTGAGGGTATTTCTTCCCCAGCTTCCCAGCCTATTATATCATTGGAAACACTAATTTCTATAGGTACTGTTACGGAGACGATTCCTGATGTTGTATAACTAATATAGTCTCTAAATTTAAATAAATTATTGGTGTTTTTTGTGTCCTTTTCACAAGAAAATAAACATAAAAAGGTTACAAATAAAAAGAAGATTTTAATTGGTTTCATAGCAGATAAATTAATGTGCGAAGTCCTACTTTTTGCATAACAAAAGGAGTGTTGCACTTTTTTAATAAAAGTATGAAAAAATTAAGTGTTATTACATAAAATTGTGCTCCATATTTTTGGAGGCTCAATAATAGCTATTTCTATCCTACTATTTATCTTTCAATTTATGCAATAGTATGACTTTTAGTGGGGGAGAATTAGGGTTGGTATAAAGAAGGGCGTAAAAACATGTAATACGCGTTGTTTTAATGAAATGTAAGGAAGGATTATGGCTGAAATTTTACGTTAATTCCAACTCATATATCACAGCAAGTATTATAGCACATCCTTTTGTTATTTCTTCTCTAGATATAGTAAGAGGAGGTGTCACTCGTACTGCGCTTCCTTCAAAAAGCAACCAAAAAAGGAATAATCCTTTTTCCAAACATCCTAAAATCACCTTTGTGGCGATTTCTGGAGATTTAAATAGTGGCGCCAACATTAGTCCTTGTCCTCTGATTTCTAGGATGGCGGGATGTTGTAATAATTTTCTAAATAAGGCTTCTTTTTCAGAAATCTGTACCATCAAATTTTCTTGGTACAAACTTTCTAAGGTTGCCAATGCTGCTGCTGCAATAACAGGATGCCCTCCAAAAGTGGTGATATGTCCTAATTTTGGCGCTGTTTTTAACAAGCTCATTAATTGATTGGAAGCTATAAAAGCACCGATAGGCATGCCTCCTCCAAGGCCTTTTCCCGTAACTATAATATCTGGTACTATGTTGTGATGTTCAAAGCAAAAAAGCTTTCCTGTACGTCCAATTCCTGATTGAATCTCGTCTAAAATTAACAAGGCACCTACTTGGTTGCATCGTTCTCTGACTTTTTGTAAATAGTTGTTTTGTGCTACAATAAAACCAGCACCTCCTTGTATTGTTTCCAAAATAACTGCGGCCGTATTGCTTGTTATCTTTTCTAAATCATCAATGTTATTAAATCCAATAAATTTAATACCTGGAATTAAGGGTCTAAAAGCCCTGTTTTGTTGTTCTGCTCCAGAAACACTCATGGAGCCTTGGGTATTTCCGTGGTAAGARTTTTTAGCGGCTATAATTTCGTGCCTTCCTGTAGCGCGCTTTGCTAATTTTAAAGCACCTTCAGTCGCTTCGGTACCTGAATTAGTCAAATAGGTAGTGTCCAGTGGAGCAGGGCAGTGGTCGGCAATAAATTTACATAATTTGACCGCCGGCTGTTGAATAAATTCACCATAGACCATTACATGGGTGTATTTACTCACTTGCTTGATAATAGCAGCACTTATGGCAGGATGATTGTGCCCTAAGGTATTGGCGGAAACGCCTGCGATAAAGTCTAAATAGGCTTTATTATCAATATCATATACATAAGAACCTTTCGCATGACTTATTTCTAATGCCAATGGATGTTCTGATGTTTGTGCTTGATAGTTAAAAAAATCTGTCTTTAGCATTAGTCTCTTTTTTGAAATCCTTTATTTTTAGCTTTTTTYCTAGCTCCTTCTATAGCKGCTCTTTTATCTTTAAATCCTTTGGGTGGTGATTTTGGAGCAACACTTATRGATGGTTCCTCTTTTGGRGCTAATTCTTGTAATAATTCAGCCATGTTATCATGGATAAAAATATCTTCCATTATTAARGGTTGTTCATCACCTCGCCATAAAAAACCTTTGATTTCTTTGTTTTCTTTAGGGAAATCTTCGAGTGGATATGTATTCCCTTTTACACTTCTAAGATGTGTTATGAATTGTATTTGTTTGTCCTTCATCTCTATTTCTATCCGGCTACTACGCATCGTAGAAATAGCCAATAGTTCCTCTGCTTCGTTTCTATCGTAAGTAACCACTTGACAATTTCCAATTACATGTAAGGTGCGTAAATCATTGTCAATAAACTTTCCTAACATTCGTTTACCTGCAATTTGATTATAGCCTGCAGAATCTTTCTGAATCATAAAAGCATTTTTCAATATTTTAAGAGAGTCCAATTTTTCTGTGATAGGGTTTGATAATAATTGGATGGTATCTCCAGTAATTTGATTGCCTTGTGCCCATAATACCGGAAATTTAAACAATTGAGTCAGCCCTGATTTTTGATCTACATGCATAGAATCACATTTRCCACTCATGTCGTTTTTAAAAAACTTTACATTTGTAAAGGCACGTAAAATACGGTGTGCTGGTTTTCCAGTTATCATCAACTTTTTTCCATGTATATACATCGAATCTTTTCCTACCAACGAGATTGCTACAGCTCGTTTAGTGATAAATACAGAATCTTTGAAGCGATATAATTCGGCATAACCACCCTTGATTACCGAATTATTAATAGTATCTACAATTTTTATATTTCCTGTARRWGNRKMSWRTTMCTTYRGWTRGTTGTAATATATGCTATCTCCTTGTATGGTTCTATTTTTAAAGTAGATTGTAGAGTTTTTTAGGAGGTGAGATACACTTGTTTTGGAATTAAAGTTGCCTCTCTCTGTATATATTTCGGTACTATCTTTTTTATTGATGATTGTTGATGGGCCTTGTATATTTACAATTCCAGAATTTGTAAAATACTCCAACTTTTCAGACACCAAATCATTTTCATCATTAAAAACCCTTACCTGAGATTTAGCTACAAATTTATTCTCTTGTAAATRATAAGTCCCTTTATTGCTTTTTAATGTATTTGTGCTGTCTATAATGGTTCCATTTGTTGGATAATATAGCTTTTGTAATGTTCTGTCAAAATATAAAGTATCCGTTGTTAACGTAATTAATGGGTCTTTTAATATAACGTTACTATAGGATTTTACCATTTTAGTATTTCCAAAATACTCGATAAAATCACTTGTTTGAGTAATGGTATCTCCTTGGTTAAAAACTAYGTCTCCAATGGCTATTAATCTATTATCACTTTCATATCTAATGGCCATTTTACAGCGCATGGTAGCCCCTTCGTGCTCTAAAAACACGTTGTCAACAGAGATGATTGCTCCTGGATATTTTTCCTCGTCGCTAAACGTATTGTCCGCACTTAGAATTTTAATCTTTTTTGCTTGTGCATTAGTAGTGGTTGCGAAAAGGATACAGAGTATAAAAAGGATTTTTTTCAAAGGATGTAATTTGTGGTAAAAATAACTATTTTGAACAGAATGAGTATTAAAGTTCTGTTAGAAAATAAAAAAAACCTGTAGATTGAAAAATCTACAGGTTTATGATAAATATTTTAAATCAATTTATCTATTGATTGTTTGTTTTCTGTCTGGTCCTACTGACACAATTGTAATAGGCACTTCTACAAAATCTTCTATGTATTTGATGTAATCATTTAACTCTTTTGGCAATGTACTACTAGAGTCCATTCCGGTTAAATCTTCTTTCCAACATGGAACAGTTTCGTAAATTGGTGTTACGTTATGGGCTTCAACATTATAAGGGAAGTGAGAAATTTCAGCTCCTTTGTAATTGTATTTAGTACATACTTTTAATGTATCGAATCCAGATAAAACATCCGCTTTCATCATCATTAATTGTGTAACTCCGTTAATTTGAATAGAATATTTTAAGGCAACTAAATCTAACCATCCACATCTACGTTCACGTCCTGTGGTTGCACCAAATTCGTTTCCAATTCTCCCCATGTCTTCACCGTATTTATCAAACAATTCCGTAGGGAATGGTCCTGATCCAACACGTGTAACATAGGCTTTAAAAATTCCAAATACTTCACCAATTTGGTTCGGAGCAACTCCTAAACCTGTACAAGCACCTGCGGCAGTTGTAGTAGATGATGTTACAAATGGATACGTTCCAAAGTCAACGTCCAATAAAGAACCTTGTGCTCCTTCTGCTAAGATGGTTTTACCAGCTTTCATAGCTTGGTGGAAATATTCTTCACTATCAATAAAACGCAATTCTCTCAATGCCTCAATAGCAGTAAAAAATTCAGCTTCCAATTCGTTTAAATCAAATTCGATTTGTGAATCATAGTGACTTAACATTTTTAAATGCTTGTTCGCTAGGGCACTGTAAATTTCTTTCCAGTTGTCCATTTCTAAATCACCAATACGCATTCCATTTCTACCGGTCTTGTCCATATAAGTGGGACCAATACCTTTTAAAGTAGAACCAATTTTTGCTTTTCCTTTAGCAGCTTCATTTGCAGCATCCAACAAACGGTGTGTAGGTAGGATTAAATGTGCTTTTCTAGAGATTAACAATCTTTTTGGGAAATCAATTTTATATTGAGATAAATTATCCAATTCTTTCTTAAAGATCACAGGATCTATTACGACACCGTTTCCAACGACGTTGATTGAATCCTTGCGAAAAATTCCAGATGGAATTGTATGCAATACATGTTTTTGACCATCAAAAATTAAGGTATGTCCCGCATTTGGTCCCCCTTGAAAACGAGCAATAATGTCGTAATCAGTAGTTAAAACATCTACGATTTTTCCTTTTCCTTCATCGCCCCATTGTAGCCCTAGTAATAAATTTACAGCCATTGTATTGTATTAATTATGTTGTTGTTTAATTATTTTTTCTTTTTTGTTCCGTARAAGTAWARTGAATGATTGTGAATTTCTATCCCAAATTCCTCTTCAATCGTTTTTTTGATTGTTTGAATTCGAGGGTCACAAAATTCCATTACTTCACCCGTATCTGTAATAATTACATGATCATGTTGCTTGTCAAAGTAACTTTTCTCGTAATGTGCTTGTGATTGTCCAAATTGGTGTTTACGTACCAATCCAGCATCCAATAACAGTTCTATCGTGTTGTATAAGGTAGCTCTACTTACGCGATAGTTTTTGTTTTTCATTTTAATATAAAGCGATTCAATGTCAAAATGTTCCACCAACGCATATACCTCTTGCAAGATTGCAAAACGTTCAGGCGTCTTTCTATGGTTGTTCTGTTCTAAAAAATTGATGAACACCTTTTTAACAATTTTTTGATTATCGCTACTCATACTTTATATTTTTTACAAAAATAATTCAATTTTATTTAGATTTACTAGAAAAACACATAAATTATTTGTCTATTCAATCTATATTATGTGTGTTTGTATATACGGCTCACTTTTGAGACTCCCTCTAAGCGTTTTAAGATGGCTACAAGTTTATCTAACTGGGTTTTGTTTTTAATACTGATGGTCACTTTTCCTTCAAATATTCCATCGTTACTGTTCATCGAAAGATTGTGAATATTAACATTCATACTTCCTGTAATAGCCTGTGAGATATCACTTACCATTCCTACATGATCTACGCCTTTTATGTCCAGGATTACTTTGAATTCTTGTTTGGAAGAATCTATCCATTTGGCAAGTATGATACGATAGGCAAAATTAGCCTGAAGGCTGATGGCATTAGGGCAATCCTTTTTATGTATTTTTATTCCATCGTTAATGGTGATAAAACCAAATACCTTATCACCGGGAATAGGATTACAGCATTGGGCTGGTTTGTAGTCCAAGCGTTCTTCTTCCTTACCAAATACAAGTAAATCAAATTTCTCCGTAATTTCAGGTTTGTTAAAATCTGGATTTGGAGCACTGCGTTTCATTCTGTTTTTAAAGAAACTTACGATGGCATTATTCCGGGAAGCTACATATTGTTTTAGTTGGTTATTATCAATGGATCCAATACCAAATTGATAAAACATATCAAAACTTGTTTTTAGTTTAAAAAATAATACCAATTCATTTACGGTCCTCTCATTTAACGGAATTTTTAAATGCCTCAATTTTCGAGTCAATGTTTCCTTCCCTAAATCGGCTATTTTCTTTTGATCTTCCTTTAAGGCTGCTTTAATTCTTGCTCTCGCTCTTGCTGTAACCACAAAATCTAACCATCCTATATTTGGTTTTTGAGCGTTTGAAGTGATTATTTCTACTTGATCACCACTTGATAACACATGACTTATTGGTAATAATTTTCCATTTACTTTCGCTCCTCTACAGGTCATTCCTACTTGTGTATGAATAGAAAAAGCAAAATCTAAGGCGGTGGCACCCTTCGGGATAGCTTTTAAATCTCCATTTGGCGTAAACACAAATATCTCCTTAGAATACAGATTTAATTTGAAGTTTTCTACAAAATCAACAGCGCTTATCTCAGAGTTTTCTAGGGTTTCCTTTAGCTTATTTAACCAACCATCTAAGCCTATTTCTCGCTCGTTTTTATATTTGTATTTATAATGTGCGGCATAGCCTTTTTCGGCTATTTCGTTCATCCTCTCTGAACGTATTTGTACTTCTACCCACTGGCCATTTGGTCCCATTACAGTAATGTGCAAGGCTTCGTAACCTGTTGTTTTCGGTTGACTGATCCAATCGCGTAGTCGCACAGGATTTGGGTGAAAATGATTGGTGACAATGGAATAGATTTTCCACGCATCAAATTTTTCGTTTTTATCAGATGAGTTATATACAATTCGAATGGCGAATTTGTCGTAAACCTCTTCAAAACCAACCCCTTGWGTCATCATCTTTTTTCGAATRGAGAAAATAGATTTRGAGCGTCCTTTTATATAATARTCAAAYCCTTCTTCGTCCAATGAATTTTCARTGGTTTTAGAAAATGATTTTATATAGGCAGCCTGTTGCTCTTTACTGTTGGAAATTTTACCTAAAATATCATTGTATACTTTGGCGTCTGTATATTTTAAGCCCAAATCTTCTAATTCCGTCTTAATATTATACAATCCCAAGCGATGGGCGAGGGGCGCATAAATATACAAGGTTTCAGAGGCTATTTTTACCTGTTTGTGAGGCGGCATTGCATCCATCGTTTGCATATTGTGCAAACGGTCAGCTATTTTAATCAGAATAACGCGGACATCATCGTTTAATGTCAATAACATTTTTCGGAAATTCTCTGCTTGTAGAGAGGCGTTTTGGTCTTTTTTTAAATGAGATATTTTAGTAAGTCCAGCTACAATACGTGCAATTTTTTCCCCGAATAATTGCTCTATATCTTCAGAGGTATAAGGCGTATCTTCTACTACATCATGTAGCAAAGCACAGACAATGGAAGTTTTTCCTAGACCTATTTCGTTGGCAACAATTTTGGCAACGGCTATTGGATGGTAAATATATGGTTCTCCCGTTTTTCTCCGTTGTGGAGCATGTGCTTCTAGGGCTAGATTAAAAGCTTTTCGTATTAATTTTTTATCATCTGTAGTGAAACTCTGATAGGAGTTCTTTAACAAGTCTTTATATCGCCGTGCGATTTCCTTGTTCTCTTCTTCTTTCGTCATTGAATAGCTCATGACTAAATGTACTATTTATTACAAGGAAAGCAAACTAATCCTGTTGTTTTTTTAAATTGTGAATCCGTTCTAATAAGGTAGGATGAGAATAATGTATAAAAACATACCAAGGGTGCGGTGTTAAGTTGCTGAGGCTGTTCTTAGAAAGTGTTTTGAGTGCCGTAATTAGCGAATCACTTGAATGATATTTTTTTGCGAAATCATCCGCCTGATACTCAAATCTTCTAGAGAATAAATGCATCATTATCCCTGTTAATTCCGAAATAGGAGCGTATAAAAATCCAAAAGCGACCAATCCAATATGAAAACTAGCCTTTTTTACCCCCAATGCCATGGCAATAGTRTCATTTCCAATAAACAAGGATAAAATATAAAAGGTAAGTCCCGTCAGAAGGGTGGAAAGTATCATATTATAAACAATGTGTTTCTTCTTATAATGACCTATTTCATGTGCCAGCACCGCTACAATTTCATCCGTACTTAAATCATTGATCARAGTGTCGTATAAAGTGATGCGTTTTTGCGAACCAAATCCCGAGAAATAAGCGTTTGCTTTRGTRGAGCGTTTAGAACCATCGATTACATAAATATTGTCAATAGAAAARCCTACGGAAGWGGCRAATTTAGTGATGGCWTCTTTTAATTCYCCGCTCTCTAAGGGTGTTTGCTTATTGAATATAGGCACGATGAATTGTGCGTAAAAAAGATTCATYAACAAGGAAAATSCKGTGATAAGTCCCCARGTATACAACCAAAATAGGCTCGTGGTTTGTAAGTAAAACCAATTTATKGCGCYCAAAATAAGTCCTCCTAGAACAATTCCTAAAAGCAATCCTTTTATTTTATCTAAGCAAAAAGTAGTTGTTGTGCTTTTATTAAAACCAAAGCTGCTTTCTATGTGAAAAGTTYGGTAATAGGCAAAAGGYAGTGTGATTATTTCGTTCGCAAATCCGAGTATTCCAAAAAAGAGAAGGCTAATGAATATRGGYTGTTGGGTGAAGTTTCTCACGAAGGTATCCACCAAACTAAATCCTCCGAAAATGATGAATAATAGTATCAATATAAAAGAGAATGTACTGGTAATTAGTTCAAAATTATAATTGGTYTTTTTATAGCGTTGGGAAGCTTTGTATTCCTCGTTAGTATAGATTCCTTTTAATGCATCAGGAATGTTCTTAGAAAAATAATTAGCATTGAGTCTACTGGTATATTTATCGAAAATAAAATTAGCGATAATCAGTCCTAGAATTAGGTAATAGTAAAATGATGGTGTCATTAGCGGCTGTTTAAAATGCGTCTAGCTCGGAGGTAGTATTTTTTCCAATACGGATTATTCAAATTTGTTTTAGTCACYCCCGTAGAAGATCCACTATGAATAAACGTATTATTACCACTGTAAATACCGACGTGATAGTATTTTTTTGAGGGCTTGAAAAAGAGTAAATCTCCTATTTTATATTGATTTTTGGTTACTTTTTTTCCTGTTGATATCATTTCCTTGGTCGTGCGCGGAATATGGATATTAAATGCTTCTGAATACGCTCTTTGAACAAATCCGGAGCAGTCAAAGCCTCTTGCGTCTGTCCCTCCGTATTGATAAGGGCTGTGTTCATATCTTTCAAAAACATGGTCTAATTTTTCTTCATTGCTCAGCGTACGCACTGTAGATGTCACTTTTTTAGCGCCACAGGCACTAAAAAGTATGAGAATTAAGCTGAAAAAAAGGAGTTTTTGCATGTTATAAATTTCGTTGTCTTGTGGCTTCAAAAATTAGGATAGCGGCGGATACGGAAACATTCATTGAATCTATCTTTCCACGCATWGGAATGATGATGTTTTGAGTGGTGTTTGCTAAAAATTCCTCCGACAGTCCTGTCGCTTCTGTTCCCATAACAATGGCGCTTGCTGGCTTGAAATCCACGTCGGTGTAGGGGATGGATGCGGTTAAAGCAGCACCGTAAATAGCAATGTTTCTCTCTTTTAAAAAAGCTAGAATTTCTGTAGTACTTGCCATGGCAATTTGCGTAGTAAATACACAGCCAACACTCGATCTAACCACATTTTGATTGTACAAGTCTGTTTTTGGATTTGCAATAATTACAGCGTCTATATTTGCCGCATCGGCAGTTCTTAAAATCGCGCCGATATTCCCAGGTTTTTCTGGGGCCTCTGCAATTAGAATTAAAGGGGTATCGGTATTAAATGTAAGCGTATTTAAATCCAGCGGTAAACTATGAGCAACAGCTATAAGTCCTTCYGTAGATTCTCTGTAGGCTATYTTTTTATACACTTCCTTAGACAATTCTATAATTTCTACCTCTGTGTCAATGTTTAAAGAATTCAGTTGCCCACTGATGTCTACTTCCTCAGACAATAACAAGGTTTTAAGCGTGTAATTACCGAGTAATGCCAAGGATATTTCGCGTGCTCCTTCAATCAAAAACAATCCTGTTTTTTTACGTTCTCGCGATTTATCTTTCAATTTAATTAATTGCTTAATCAATGGATTTTGTAGGCTTTCAATTTTTTTATGCATGGGACAAAAATAGGTTAAAATTACGAGTGCAAAGTGGCTTCAATGGACTCTTTTTTAGCGGGCGTTTGTTCTTTGTGTTTGATGACTTCATTTTGAGCATAATAGTTTATGAGTAACAATACCATACGATTGTAACTATGGATGCCGTGTTTTTGCTTGTTTGATTTTAAAAACAAGTTATAGCCTTTTTTTACATACGGTTCGAAAGGATTTTTATATTTTAAATACATGGCGCGGTTATCTTCCAAATCTTTTTTGATACCTGTATTTAATTGTTTGAGTAAGCGCTTAAAAATAACAGTATCTCTTCTTTTCATCTCAAAAACACTGTGTAACATAGCGTTTTTATAACCGGAATATTTAAAAAACGTATCTGGGTGATGCGTGCTTGCTAAGAAACCAATAAACTCCGCTTCATTTTCTGCTGCATAGCCAATTTGATGTGCCATTTCGTGACTTATAGTATTAGGAGCGCTTGTTTTAACACCGTTTATATTAACATGCGCTTCTCCGGATATAGGATTTAAATAACCGCCTACACCTATATAACTTTGAAAGGTACTCATTAAGGAGTTTTTAATGGATGGTGTTTGGTAGGCTAAAAACGGATAGTTATTTTTAATGGTTTGGTAGCCTTTTGGAGCCATGTTATAGAGTTCTGTATAATTATACGGAACTACCACTTTAAGGCTATCCTTTCCTGTCAGCTCTAATTGTAAACTGTTGGTTTTTTGAACGAGATAGATAGCTAATGTTTCTAATTCTGTATTCGTATATTCTTTAATGGAATGGTTTAGCTTTTCAGAGAGTGGCACTCGGAAATAATTGAAACCCCAATTTATATAGAAGAAAAATAACAACACAGATGCCCAAGCCAATCCATTTAAAAGTACATTTTTAAAAGAAACCTTCTTTTTAAATAATCTAAAAATGCTTTTTATCAATAAATAAATAAGTGTAAATATAAAAATGTCTCCGATAGAAAAGGGAATCCATCCCAACATTCCTCTCCAGAATTGAGCGATATAAGGGTAGATACCGTTGGAATAATACGTTTCGATAAACAATGGATATGTAGCCGTTATTTGTATCAATAGTAATTGTACGAATAGTAGCCCTACTAAAATAGTACGTAACTTAATTTTTTTCATACTCAAAAATAGTGTTTTTTCCATTCATTGCTATATTTATTTTTCCCTTATCTCATTCGGTCATCCGCCTTAAAAGCACCACGGTTATGTAAAATCCATTGGGCTTCATCTAAAGGGTTTACACCGCGGTATTCTCGTGATTTATCTTCGGTGAAATCACAGGGTTGATAGCCTCCTATACTCAATTTTAAACGTCCTTTTCCAGACGTTATGGAACTGAAAACAATGTTGTAATCCATCGCTTTCTCCACGGTTACTGTACCTTTTAAACGGAATATCTCATCTGTAAAATAAGGGGCTTCTATTTGCGCATTTAGTTTTACCAAACTGCTTTGAATAGTCCCTAACAAATCTTGGTGTGCTTTGATTTCGAATTGATAATAGGGTTCTAATAATTGGGTGTCAGCATTTTCAATTCCTCGGAGTACACCCATAGGGGTTGCCAATAAAAAATCACCTGGGTTTGAATGTACCGTGTGTTCTTCTCCTTTTACTAATTCAATCTCTATATCAGTGACCTCCCATCCTTTTATTCCTTGTTTTAAGCTCCAAGGAATGGCTCTTTTTACTTCGTTTTGGTATTTTTGACTGATGTCGTTTACCCCGACAGATGAGGAGAATGTAACACCAGAATTTGGAGCGCCTGGACTTATTTTAAAAGTCATAATTGCCCAGCAAGGTTTTGGCATCCAATAACGAACATAACCTTCGGCAGTGGTTTTAGGGGTTTCTTTATAAATTATTTTGGGTGCATTAATGGATACTTCTATTCCAAAACGATGTTTAAATGTATGGATGAGTACCTCAGATTGTAAGGGGCCTAAAATATGTACATGAAATTCTTTTTCGGATTTGTACCATGTAAAATTGAGGGCAGGGTTTTCGGTGTCTAACAACTGTAAGGCTTTCGCAAGCGGATGATAGTCTTTTTCTGTAAGAGCACTTACTTGTACAGAAAGAACGGATTTCAACTTGTTTTGATCTTGGTTTTGAGGCAAGTCATCTCCTAAAATATCTCCAACTATTAAGTTGTCTGCAATGGCAATAATGCCTATGTCATTCGTTTTTAAAGTGGTGATTGGAGCTAATTTACCAACTGTATTTTGTAATAATTGGTTGATTTTCACCTCCGCTTGAAGTCGCTTGCAAGAAATTATATCTTTTGATGATATCGTACCAGAATATACACGTATATGTGCGAGTTTTCCAAATTTAGGATGCTGTTCAATTTTGAATACCTTGGCGTTTTTCTGACAGCTTTGTACGGTATTCTTACTAGGAAAGGAACTAATTATGTCGATGATGTCCTCCATACCAATCCCTTGCTTTGCTACGCCAAATACGATAGGAATAAGTGCTTGGGAATGTATGAATGCTTGCGTTTTAGCGGCGACTATATCTGTGTAGTCAAGTGTTTCCTCTAGGTATTGTTCAAATAGTTCATCATCTAACTCCGCTAGGTTTTCGAAACTTTTAGCAATAATTTCTTCTTCTTTGTTTACGGAAGAGATGGACGTTAATTCATTTTGAGTTGTAGGGTAGTTTAGGCAGAATCCTTTGATGCCAAGCTCATTTTCTAACTCGTAAAATACAGTCTCTATGGCGGCACCGTCTCTGTCTATTTTATTGATAAATAGTAGCACAGGGATCTGCTGTTCTCGTAAATTCTCCCATAAATTTAAGGTATGGGCTTGAATACCGTCTACGGCAGATACGAGTAGAATTACAACATCTAATACCTGTAAGGCTTTGTCTACTTCATCAGAGAAATCGGCATGGCCGGGAGTGTCAATGATATTTAATTTAAGGTCTTTGAAATCAAAACTTACACAGGTGTTTTGAATGGTAATACCGCGTTCCTTTTCTAATGCTAAATGGTCTGTGGTGGTAGAACCTTTGTCTACGTTTCCCAGTTGGTGAATCGCACCGGCCTTGTATAATAATTGCTCTGTAAGTGTTGTTTTACCTGCATTTACATGTGCTATTATGCCTATATTCAATACTTTTTTATGCATGATTGTTTTTGAGTGGGAAGYGGACGAATAATGAGCGTGTACAGTGTTTGTTAATTTAGATTACCATCCTGTATATTTAGGAGGTGTGAGTTCCTTTAAATTTAAATAGACAATTAATTGTCCTCGGTGATGCGTAACATGATCCTGTAATAAATTTAATATTTGTAGTTTAATTTTTTCTCCTGCAAAAAAGTCTACTTTTTCACTGAATGATRCCGAATCTGTTGCAATAATGGCCTGTGCTACACGATCAAATGATAGGTTTAGAAACGCGATTACCTCTGCTTTAGTTGCATTTTCTTTAATTGCCTCCAGTTTTTTAGCTTCGAAATAAGTAGTAGACAACCAATTCATATTTTTAGTAATATGAAGGACCTGTGCCTTAAACGTCATTTGACGTAATGTAGGAGCGTAATCATAATGGTTTTCTGGCATTGTTTCAGCTATTTCCATTAGATATACCTTGGAGTTTTCCCATTTCTCTAAAAATATAGTTTTAGTAAGCTCATTTTGTGCATTGGAGGAGCTAACATAAATAAGTGCCATAAATAGGATGTATTTTTTCATGATGTATAATTGAATGGCTAAAATAACATATTAGCAATAATATTTTACTTAACTATTAAAAAATATCCCAATAACTGGGGAGAACTCGCTTTGGTCGAATTTTTAATAGGATTGTTCCTTGCTGTTGTAAATTTATACACTCTAAAACGAACGTTAATATATGAAAACAATTTGCAGTACTTTAGGATTGCTATTTTTAATGGTGACTTCCTTGAAGTCCCAAGAAGTAGTACATGTTATTTCCCATAACGGAGAGACAATTGTTACCAATCCTGCGAAAGGATTTAATAGCTACAAACGAAGTGTTAAATTCCCTGAAAAGACACGGGAAATAAGAAGTATCATTTTAAATTTAACTTTTGAATGTCCTGATAAAATGCGYTGTGCGGATTGGGATTATGTAGATCATATTAAGGCGCAATCSGYAAATGGAGGYGAAGTGTWTGAAATAGCSAGGATGTTAACACCTTATGGAGGAAGGTTCCAGGATGATTGGATGTTTAAATGGACGGTAGATGTTACCGATTTCAGTCAGGTTTTAAGAGATGAAGTGGTGATTGATTATATTCATACAGGCTACGAAGATAATAAGAAACGTGGATGGAAAGTGACGGTAGATTTTGAAATTACCTATGGTAGGCCAGTTGCGAATCCATTGGCAATTCATAAAGTTTATGATGGTAATTATGCCTATGGAGACAAAAAAGACCCTATAGAGAATCATTTAATACCAATGTCTTTTACCGCGACAAACAATACTAAATTTTCTAAAATAAAAGTACATCAAACAGGGCATGGGATGGATGCCAATGGCTGTGGTGAATTTTGTAATAAATACCGAGACATTCTGTTTAACGGAACTATTGTAGATCATAAGAGTATTTGGAAAAGTTGTGGAGATAATCCTTTATATCCACAAGCTGGAACTTGGATTTTTGATAGAGCCAATTGGTGTCCTGGTTATTTATTACAACCAGACGAAGTGTTATTGGATACTAAAGGAAGTACTTTGTATACGGTAGATTTGAATATGCAACCCTACGAAACGGAAAAACCTAGTGCTAAAGAATTACTCACAACATATGTAATTGAATATGGAGCTGTCAATGCTAAAAATGACGTTACATTAGTAGCTGTTTTAAATCCAAGTAGTAGTTTGATATACGGCAGAATAAACCCGTCTGGAGGATATCCTGTGATTAAAGTTAAAAATAATGGAAGTAAAATATTGAGAAAGTTTACGGTGTCTTATGGGATTTCAACTCAAAAACCAGAAAAATACTATTGGAAAGGAAATATTCCTTTTGGGGAAACACAAGAAATTATTTTACCAACGGATATTTATTCAGTGAATAAAGAAGCCGAATTTAAGGTTAAGATAAGCAAACCAAATGGAAAAAGAGATGCTTATAAAAGTGATAATTCGCTGACATCTATTTATAAGAGACCCCATTTATTTCCAGAAAAATTTGTGGTTTATTTAAAAACAAATGGTGAACCAAAACAAACAATGGTTACTATTAAAAATAATGCAGGGAAAGTATTGTTTCAAAAAGATTCATTGGACTTAACACCGAATACCGTGTATTTGGATACGATTTCGCTTACTAAAGGAAATTATAATTTTAGTATCGTAGATAATGGAAATGATGGTCTTGAGTTTTGGTATAATAAAGAGGCAGGGAGAGGCGAACTGAAATTATTAGATCTAGAAGGGAAAGCAATCAAGCATTTTTATTCAGATTTTGGTAGTGGGATACGGTATAATTTTCAAGTAGGTAATCATGTATATGAATTGGACAATACGCCTTCCATCGCTTTGTATCCTTCTCGGACTAAAGGGCCGGTTACAATCAGTTATTTTTCAAATACAGCGGCTACCGTTAAGGTGAAAATTGTTGCAGAAGATGATGAGAAAAACGTGGTAGAAGAACATACGTACTTTAATTATACAAAGGGTGATTTTAATTTTGATTTATCATACTTAGCTAAGAAACGATACTATATAAAAGTATTTATAAATGATAAAGAAGTATTTAAAAATAGGGTACGATTAAAAGAGTAGCTATAGAAATATTATTTATTTTTAGAAAAGCCTTCAATGTATAGTTGAAGGCTTTTTTTATACTCATTTTTAGAGTGAGTTTTWWTWRWKYWYTRTMAKTTTMYKKRRRTGTKKYWTMCGKWYRRRKYKYKKSWWMWATMCCATGCTAAAARGGCCTCCTATCATCGAAAACCCAGCTAACAACCAAAAAACATRTTGATGTCCTTGAATTCCGGGTGAATTTTCTAATAGCATTCCTATTAAAGGTCCAGCAAAAATATCAGGAGTGTACCCTACAATAGAAATTAATCCAACGGCAGTTCCGGTAACTGCTAACGGAATTTGTCCGTTTTCCATCACTGCAAAATACAAGGAGCGGACTGCATAAACACCTGTGGCTACTATAGCAATAGAAAAAAAGAAGAGGATTGAAGTACTTTTAACTACAATTCCAGAAGCAAATAATACCGCTCCTAAAAAGGAAATGACAAAGCCTATTACCAACCATTTTGTGATTTGAAATTTATCCGCTAAKAGCCCTATTCCAAGCCCTATTATAGGTCGAATAAATAAGAGTAAGGTTCCTACTTGCGCTGCTTCTATTTGGTTGTATCCCATCACGTCTACTGCGTATAAGGAGATTATATCGGTGATTTTATAACATACATAAGCGGATAAAATAATAATCATTAAGAGCCATACGGCAGGTAACTTTAAWACTTCTAATACCCGTTTAGTGTCTATTTTCTCAGAAGAATATTGTTGTTCTTGATCAACATTTAATCTTAAAAATAACCAAACTAGACCTCCGATAATACTTACCAAAGCACTAGATGCTAAAATAACTTTTCTAAAAGCAATACTTGTGTTTGCGGTGTTGTGGGGTGCAATTTCAGCAGGAATCATCCAAATAAAAACAAGCAAACCTAAACTACCAAATAGGGCACCTACCAATCCGCGTCCACCATCTAGAAAACCAAATGCTTTTCCTTGGGATTTAGAACCTCCCCACATACGTGTAGCTTTTATCATGGAAGCCCAGAATAAAAAAATGGTAGTGAATCCCCAGTATCCGTACAGTAATTTTAAAGTCGTATAATCAGGAAATGTGGCATAGACGAGTCCGCCAATAGAAGTGGCCCATAAAGCGACGGCAATTAATTTCCTCGGAGGGYATTTGTCGGCTAAGGGACCTCCWAAGAAGTAAGAAAAAAAAGCAACGATACCATACATCGAAAAACAAATTCCTAATTCAATATTATCTAGGTCAAAGACCTCTAAAACCGTAGGTCTAAATACTCTTGCTAACACNAAAAGGAAGTACAAAAACGGCTTCACCTGCTAATATTAGTAAAAACAAGAAATACCAGGGAGTTTTTTTAGAATTCATAAGGGTTGATTTTAAAGCAAAGATAAGAGAAAGTATTATTAATATTTGACTGGCACTAATAACATTAGGAACATCATTTAGAAGCTAAAGTTAGCTTTAATTACGATTCCTTTTATCTATTCAAATTAACCCGATTTTATACCTACTATTTATATGGTTATAATTATATTTGCAGCTRCTTTTGAWATMMATTKYSSTANWTGKRGTGTYARMTGKAKAWCWWYAGNMATYWAAATAAACAATTAACRGKATAAGTATCAGTRCTTATNNACNGTANRWACAAACAAACAATAGWATACAGATGAAGATATCATATAATTGGTTGAAGCAGTTTTTAAAAGTGGATTGGGAAGCGGAGAAAACAGGACAATTGTTAACCGATTTAGGATTAGAGGTGGAAGGAATTGAAACCGTTGAATCTATAAAAGGAAGTTTAAAAGGAATTGTAGTAGGAGAAGTGTTGACTTGTGTGCAACATGGAAATGCCGACAAATTAAAAGTAACTACTGTAAATATTGGTACGGATGCACCTGTACAAATTGTTTGTGGAGCACCGAATGTAGCAGCGGGTCAGAAAGTACCTGTAGCAACTATTGGCACCGTTTTATACGATGATAAGGGTGGTGAGTTTAAAATTAAAAAAGGAAAAATTAGAGGCGAAGAAAGTTTCGGGATGATTTGTGCCGAAGACGAATTAGGTCTAGGTTCTGGACATGATGGAATTATGGTGTTGGATGAGGACTTGGTTCCTGGTACACCTGCTGCCGAAGTTTTTAATATTGAGATAGATGAAGTTTTTGAAATTGGATTAACACCTAACCGTGCCGATGGAATGAGCCACTATGGAACCGCACGTGATTTACGTGCAGGATTAATGCATCAGGGAATAGTGTTGGAATTAATTTCTCCTTCTGTGAGTCGTTTTAATGTAGATGATAGAACACAGCGAATGGATATTGATGTTCAGGATACGAATAAAGCACCGCGTTATGCTGGGGTTACTATTTCTGATATTACAGTAAAAGATTCGCCTGAATGGTTACAAAACAGATTAAAAAGTATTGGTATAGCGCCTATTAACAATATAGTTGATGTTACTAATTATGTATGTCACGAATTGGGTCAGCCGTTGCATGCTTTTGAAATGAATAAAATTAAAGGGAATAAAATTATAGTTAAAACCTTAGAGGCAGGAACTAAATTTACAACCTTAGACGGCGTAGAGCGTACGTTGCACCAAGATGATTTAATGATTTGTAACGGAAGTTCTGAACCATTATGTATGGCGGGTGTTTTTGGAGGATTGGATTCTGGTGTTTCTAAAGATACCACATCAATTTTCTTAGAAAGTGCTTATTTTAACGCGGTATCTGTTCGTAAAACGGCAAAAAGACATGCCTTGAATACGGATGCGTCTTTCCGTTTTGAACGTGGAATTGACCCTGATTTCGTACAATATGCTTTAAAAAGAGCAGCCTTGTTAATTCAAGAAGTTGCYGGAGGAAAAATCACTTCTGATATTACGGATGTATATCCTGAAAAAATTGAAGATTTTCAAGTATTCCTTTCCTATGAGAAAATGGATCGATTAATTGGAGAAAAAATCAACCGCGAAGTGGTGAAAAATATTTTAGCCTCTTTGGATATTCGATTAAACAGCGAAACTGAAGGCGGATTAGGATTGACCATTCCTGCTTTCCGTGTAGATGTTACACGTGAGGCTGATGTAATCGAGGAAATTTTACGTGTGTATGGATATAACAATATCCAATTTTCACATAAATTAAATACATCAATTTCTTTTTCTGAATTTGATCCGACTAAACAAGAGAACAAAATAGCAGACCAATTAATAGCGCAAGGTTTTAACGAATCTATGGCGAATTCTTTGACAAAACCAACATATGTTGCTTTGTCTGAACAGTTAAACCCTGAGCATGATGTTCGTATTTTAAATCCTTTAAGTAACGATTTAAGTGTGATGCGTCAATCGATGTTATTTAGTGGTTTGGAATCTGTTTCTTACAATATTAACCGTAAAAATCCATCACTTAAGTTTTTCGAATTTGGAAAAACCTATCATAAGTTTACTGAGTCTTATACAGAAACAAAGCATTTAACCTTGTTTGTGACTGGTAATAGAACTCAAGATTCTTGGGTTACAGCAGCAAAAACTTCTGATTTCTTTTATTTAAAAGGAATTGTAAGCACATTGTTGAATCGTTTAGGGATTGATAAAATGAAAACAAGTCCCACTAAAAACGATATCTTCTCTGAAGGAATAAGCTTGAGTTTAGGCAAGATTAAATTAGTTGACTTTGGAGTGGTTAAAAAAGGAATCTTAAAGGAGTTTGGAATTAAACAACAAGTTTTATACGCTGATTTTGATTGGGCTAACTTGATGAAAGTTTCGAATAAGAAAAACATAAAAATCGAAGCATTACCTAAATTCCCATCGGTAAAACGTGATTTAGCCTTGCTAGTAGAAGATAGTATCACTTTTACTGAGATTTTTAACGTTGCGAATCAATCGGAACGTAAATTATTAAAGAATGTCGATTTATTTGATGTCTACGAAGGAGATAAATTACCAGCAGGTAAAAAATCTTACGCAGTGAGTTTTGTGATTCAAGACGAAAACAAAACATTAAACGACAAGCAAATAGATAAAATTATGCAAAAATTAACGATGTCTTTCGAAAAGAATTTGGGAGCTACCTTACGTTAATTAAAATTTTATAAGAATATTTAAAAGCCTTTGATCATTATGTCAAAGGCTTTTTTTAATTTTGCCAAAACTTACACCTATGTACAAAGCTATTATTCGTCCATTTTTCTTTTTATTTGATCCAGAAAAAATCCATCATTTTACTTTTGCGAGTATTAGAATCTTATGTAAGATTCCTGGAATGGCGTTTATATTTAGAAAAATATATCTCATAGAGGATCCTAAATTAGAGCGAAAATTATTTGGTTTAACATTTAAGAACCCAGTGGGTTTGGCAGCTGGATTTGATAAGAATGCAGTTTTGTTTAACGAATTGGCAAACTTTGGTTTTGGCTTTATCGAAATTGGAACGGTGACTCCTGTTGCACAAGAGGGAAATCCTAAAAAACGTATTTTTAGACTTTTAGAGGATAATGCGCTTATCAACAGAATGGGCTTTAATAACGGAGGTGTCTTGGCCGCTGTAGAAAAGTTAAAAACAAATAATAACAAGGTATTGATAGGAGGGAATATTGGTAAGAATACCACCAGCACCCCTGATCAATATGCCAATGATTATACCACGTGTTTTAATGCCTTACACCCGTATGTAGATTATTTTGTAGTGAATGTTAGTTGTCCGAATGTGGGGAGCATGGCTAAATTACAAGACAAAGACTTTTTGTTGGATTTATTATCTCAGATTCAATTGGCAAACAGCAAATTTGATACGTATAAGCCTGTTTTACTGAAAATAGCACCAGATTTGAATCACAATCAGTTGGATGAAATTATAGAATTGATTGCGGAAACCAAATTAGACGGTGTTATCGCTTCCAATACATCTATGGATAGGAGTAAACTTAAAACAAGTACTGCTAGACTCGATGAAATTGGCAATGGTGGATTGAGTGGGAAACCAGTGGGAGATGTAAGTACACAAACCATTAAATATTTATCTCAAAAATCTAAGAAGGCATTTCCAATTATCGGAGTAGGGGGAATTCACTCGGAGCAGGATGCCTTAGAAAAAATTGCAGCTGGAGCCGATTTGGTACAGATATATACAGGGTTTATTTATGAAGGGCCAGGAATAATCAAAAGAATTAACAAGGCTATTTTATCTGCGTAATGGAGATAGAAATACTATTTAGTTTTATTACCGCCTCCGTTGTGCTAACTTTAATGCCTGGACCAGACATTGTTTTTGTATTGATGCAAAGTATCAGTTTCGGTAAAAAAGAAGGAATTTTAACGGCCCTAGGATTGGTGTCGGGGATTCTTGTACATACGACGTTGGTGGCTTTTGGCGTTTCGGCAGTGATAAAACAATCTGATAATTTATTTTTAGGAATTAAATTGTTTGGAGCTGTGTATTTATGCTATTTGGCATACCAAGTGTTTCAGTCAGATAAAGGGATTGAAATGAATAGACTTAATGCTAAACCAGCCTCCACATTCAAGTTAATTCAAAAAGGATTTATAATGAATGTACTAAATCCAAAGGTCACCCTATTTTTCCTCGCTTTTTTTCCAGGTTTTTTGTTTAGTAATTCCATGGCTACAATCACACAGTTTTACATACTTGGCTTGTTGTTTATGTTGCAAGCGATGTGTGTCTTTATTGGGATTTCATTTTTTGCAGGTGCATTCGCACGGTTTATTAAGGATAATGAATCCTTACAAGTACGTATAAAATGGATTCAAATTGTCATCTTTCTATTGATGGCGATTTTTTTGATYTTAAATTGATAAATTCGTTTCAAATTGTATCTTTGATTTTCTATGAGCAGAGTTAAACTTATCGAATGTCCACGGGATGCTATGCAGGGTATAAAAAGTCATTTTATTCCTACGGAGCAGAAAGTGAGGTATATTACGTCTTTATTACGTGTGGGCTTTGATACCATAGATTTTGGGAGTTTTGTTTCCCCACAAGCCATTCCGCAAATGCGGGATACGGCCGCTGTTTTAAATCAACTCGATTTAAGCAAAACGGAAAGTGAATTGTTAGCAATAGTTGCGAATGTAAGAGGAGCTACGGATGCCTTGCAATTTGAAGAAATTGATTATTTAGGCTATCCATTTTCTATTTCTGAAATATTCCAAATGCGGAATACGCATAAAACCATTGCAGAATCTATAGAAACACTAGATGTAATTTTAAATTTAGCCAGTCAAAAAAACAAGCAAGTAGTGGCCTATTTGTCCATGGGATTTGGAAATCCTTATGGTGACCCTTGGAATGTAGATATTGTTGCTAAATGGACAGAGAAACTAGTAGGGATGGGGGTTAAAATATTATCTCTATCAGATACTATCGGAGTGGCGGATGGAAAAACTATTCATTATTTATTCTCTAATTTAATTCCATTATATCCTGATATTGAATTTGGTGCGCATTTACATACGACTCCTGCTTCTTGGTATGAAAAAGTAGATGCCGCTTATAAAGGAGGTTGCCTACGGTTTGATGGTGCCATAAAAGGTTATGGAGGTTGCCCTATGGCAAAAGACGATTTAACAGGGAATATGCCTACGGAAAAATTGGTTTCTTATTTTAATCAACAAAAAGCAATTACAAACGTAAGAGCAATGAGTTTTGAAAGTGCTTATAATGAAGCGGTGAAGATATTCTCCTAGTCTTCTTTTATTGTCATTGTCCCTGGTTATTTTAAAATACGGGTAAAGGTTAATGRTATAGTTGATTTATTTAGTGGTAGTAAGGTCCATTGTNAAGTAAAAGGAGCTTCCTTTGCCTTTTTCTGAGCTAAACCATATATCTCCACCCATTAATTCTATCAATCCTTTACATATACTGAGTCCAACGCCATTTCCTTGTCGATATTCCGAATCTCCTGCTTGCGAAAAATGTTTAAAAACAAGATGTTTCTTAGCTGTAGCGATTCCGATACCGGTATCTTTTATAAAAAAGATGATTTTTTTATCTCGTTTTCCTTCAACAAGTGAACATCCAATTGTGATATTTCCTTTAGAGGTGAATTTATACGCATTACTTATGAGTTTAAAAAACACTTGTTTAAACCTTTGTTGGTCGGTATTAATGCTTAGATTATCTTTTGTATTTGGATTTACTAAAGTAAAGTTAATAGCAGTAATTCCATAAAGTTTACTGGTTTGACTATAGATGCTTTGTAAAATATGGTTTAGGGAAACTTCTTGTTGCTCTATCTTTAATTGTTGCGCCTCTAATCTCGAAATATCTAAAATATCATCGATAGTATTTAGTAATTGTTCCCCAGATTTATGAATAAAACCAACATATCTATTTATTTGATCAGGTGTGTTTTCTTGATCGGTTAACAACTCAGAAAAACCAAGAATAGAATTCATTGGAGTCCTTACCTCGTGGCTCATATTTGCTAAAAAAGCAGTTTTTAGTTTATTACTTTCTTCGGCTTTATCCCGTGCCTTTTCTAACTCTATGTTTATATTTATTAAATCCTTGGTCCTATTAGAAATAGTTGTTTCCAGTGTGTTATTGAAGAGAATAAGTTGCTGCTCTTTTTTATCAACTTTAGAAATATAAAAACGAATTAAATCTTCTATTCTTTTTTTGTGTAAAAAGGCGATGAAAATAGTGATTAGAAATAATAGACATACATAAAATAAGATAGTTTTATTGTAGAAAGCAAATTGTYTATCAAATTCGAATTGTGACTTATTACTGAAATTTTGTATTTCATCCAAATGTAYCCCAGTACCTATAATCCAATTATATTGTTTAAATAATTTTACGTAWGACACCTTTTGTGTAATAGAATCAGTGCCTAATTTGGGGTACCAATATTTAAAAAAAGGATCTCTATCATTTTTGATAATATCGAGCATGATTGCATTAAAGTAGTTCCCTCTTTTGTCGTGATCTGTAGTGGTGATAAATTCCCCATCTCTTTTGGGCCTACTAGGATTGTAGCGTTGAATGGCATAATTAGTTCCGCCATTGTAATCTAGTACTTCAATTACCCATATATAACCACCTTTTTTTAGTTGTATTTTCTTAATTCTTTGGAGGGCTTCTTTTTTTATGAGAATTTGAAATTTTGAACTTGAAAACAAGCTACTATCCGTAGTGCTTTTATAAAATTCATATTCTTGTTTTAGTGCATCTATTTTTCTGTCAATGGCCGTTTTTATATAGTCCTTTTTTGTTTCTAGTACATAATCTGCATATACATTCAATGCAATATCTTTTCGGATAGCCACTTCTTTTTTTCGCAGCATAAAAAGACCTATCCCTAAAAATAAAATCACGGAAATTAATGCAATTATATAAGGACGGCTAATGCTTTGTGCGCTAAACATTTCCCTGGAATTCATTTATAAAAAAAATAGCAATTTGAAGTTCAAATTACAAATTAATAAGGAATAAAACAAACCTTAGATAGACTCGTTCAAAATAATAGGTTATTTTCGAAAAAAAAAAGATGATGCGTTTCCTTAAAATAATAAGTGTACTTTTTGCTTTTATAAGCTTAAATTCTTGTAGTAAAACAAACCCAATAGTGTCCTTTACTTTTCTACAACTGAACGATGTATATGAAATTTCTCCTTTGGAAGGGGGTAAAGTAGGAGGGCTGGCCCGAGTTGAAAAATTACACCAAGATTTATTGCGAGAAAATCCAAATACCTTTATTTTTATGGCTGGTGATTTCCTGAATCCGTCACTACTAGGAAATGTTAAAGTTCAAGGGAAACGGGTTAAAGGAAGGCATATGATAGAAATAATGAATGCCATGAATTTTGATTTAGTAGCGTTAGGGAATCACGAATTTGATTTAAGTGAAAAGGAGTTTCAAGAGCGATTGAATGAAGCTACCTTCCAATGGATTGCTACAAATCCGATGCATAAAACATCAGAAGGATTGTCTAGGTTTACGGTGGTCAATAAAAACGGTTCCAGACCTTTACCTAAACAAAAATTATTTACTATTGAGAACGAAGATGGTATCACTGTTAAGATTGGATTTATAAGCGCTACCATAAACTCGAATCCAAAGGACTATGTAGATTATGGTGATTTTTATCAATCCGCTATGTATGCAAATAAAAATTTACTTTCAAAAACAGATGTGATTTTTGGACTAACGCATCTATCTATAGAACAAGATAAACTTCTGGCTAAGTCCTTACCTAATATTCCGCTTATTATGGGGGGACATGAACATGTTAATATGTTAGTTCCTGTTGGCAATGCTGTCATAGCTAAAGCGGATGCCAATGCTAAAACAGTATACATCCATAGAATTWCTTTTAATACTGAAACCAAAGAAACGAAGATTATTTCAGAGCTACGACCGATTAACGAAGCTACTGGAACCGACTTAAAAGTAGAGAAATTAGTAGAAAAATGGAATGTGTTGCTAAACACACAGCTACAGCAAATAATGGACAATCCAAACGATGTTGTYTATACCGCAAAYATCCCCCTAGAAGGCCGAGATACTCCYAGTAGAAGCGAACARACTAATTTAGGCTTGCTGATTACCAAAGCGATGTCTTTTTCCTTTGATAATAAAGTAGACGGKGCTATTGTAAATGGAGGTTCTATACGTATAGATGATCAATTACAAGGAGCTATCACTGGAGTAGATATTTTTAGAATACTTCCTTTTGGAGGAGGCGTATTAAGGGTAGATTTAAAAGGAAGCTTGTTGATAAAAGTTTTAAATTATGGAAGGTTAAAAGCAGGAAAAGGGGCCTATTTACAGCGTTATTTGTTTGATTATGATAAAGAACAAAAAATATGGATGCATAAAAAGGAAAAAATAAAAGAAACTAGAACATACTCGGTAGCGTTTAGTGATTATTTATTGACAGGAAATGATATTCCATTTCTAACTAAAGACAACCCGAATGTACTAAAAGTTTATAAAAATAATCCAGAAGACAGTGCATCTGACATTAGAAAAGCCATTATCGAATATTTAAAGAGTCTTCACTAAAAGGATTCACATTTTATGAAATCTACGTCTTCTTAGTTTTATTGTTAAAATTAAGAAGGCTTTTTTTGAAGTGTTTCTGCTAATTGTTTATCCTTGAGTCCTTTCTGTTTTAAATGGTTTTTTATCAAATAGGTTAWAMWRMANRAARAGNNRAKGANNRYTAACRMMSKCYMTTKKANMRAGKAWTNNARTSSWAAYTNCKMCTAACTAACAAATACCTTTTAAGGTACTACAAAGGTATGACAGCTCTATGCTTTGATCTATGATATATATCAGTTATAGTGTTTTTTTT
>NVSD01000017.1 GCA_002401105.1 Flavobacteriaceae bacterium
TAAAACAATATTTCAGTATTGTTTTGCTATGAATTATACTGTAAAAGTGATGCTGTTAACTTTAAAAGTTTCATGCACCTATTTTGGGGTGGATTGTGCTAGTGATTGTAATATAGAAGAGTTAGCGAATACTATCAGATTGTCAGTTAAAAGAAGGGATACTACCTGCTAATGACATAGCCTTTTCTTGAAATGCGTATAATGGTATTTATTCAAACAGGTAATGAATGTATAGATGGATTAGGAAATTAAAACTAGGTAAATGGGAGTGCCGGTGTAACAGTTGAATGTCCTAATGATTCGAAATTTTTTATAATTGCTGATTCTTTTCGTTGTATTCCTCGCTGTTTTAGAGAAACATTTTCTGTTGGTTTTAAAATCGGATGCTAATGAAAAAGTTGTTTTTAATTGTTTTTTGTTGTTATTTTATAACGGAGGGGTTTCCTCATGAACCAAATCATGCCTATTTTAAAATTATAAAAAAAATAACCGAAGTTGAAGTGATTGCTGAGTTCCCTTGGTCTTTAAGGAATGCATTGTTCTTGTATTGCCCTGCTTTAGAAAAACACAATGATTCTATTTCTATGGATGTTGTTTTTAAGGAGTATTTGATTGAGAATCTTATCTTATTAGATGCTAATGGAACGTCTTTTGAATTAGATTCTTATGAATATTTAGAAATGGAAGGACATGTGCATCAAAACACCTATAAGATTATTTATAAAGGAGAAAATTTACATAAAATTAAAAATACGATTATGTTTAACCTATATTTTTCTCAAACTAATTATCATTCATTTAGGGAAAGTGAAGCGTTTTTTACAACGACCTCAAAAAGTAATTTAATAGTAATTCCTACAATAAGTAACATCGTTTTATGGATGCTCTTATCACTTACAGTATTTATGTTTATTTTTATAAAGCGCATGATTTAAGAATGTAGCATTCCCTTAATTAGAGGTATAAGTAACAACGGTTACTTGAAATTTGCTAAAAAGAATACTTCTTGCGTAAGATTTTTATATTAAATTCGTTTAACACTAAAATAGGAAATCATGAAAAAATATATAGTTGTTCTTATGTGTTTGGTAATGGGAATTTCCTCTGCACAAGAATGGGAAACCAGCTTTACTAAAACGAAAGAAAGAGCCCTAAAAGAACAAAAAAAGATACTGCTAGTTTTTCAGGGTTCGGACTGGTGTGCCCCTTGTATTAAATTAGATAGAAATGTATGGAGTACTCCCGTTTTTAAAGCCTATGCCCAAAAACATTTTGTGCTATTAAAAGCTGATTTTCCGAAGCGTAAAAAAAATAAATTAACGAAGGAGTTACAGGAACACAATAATAAATTGGCAGAAAAATATAATAGAAATGGCTATTTCCCCTATGTAGTGGTTTTAGATATAGACGGAAATGTACTGGGAACTACGAGTTACAAAAAAATGTCTCCAGAGGATTATATTCAATTATTGGAAAGCTTTTAAACTATAGATTGTATGAAGTTATTTTATAAAATAGTTCTTACTTTTTTATGTTATTTGTCCGTGGGGCAATGTCTTGTAGCGCAAAAGGATTTTACAAAAACAGTGTTGTTAATGGGAAGTCGGTTCGATATTACCGTGGTGGCAAATACACAATCTGAAGCTACTCCTTTTATTGAAATGGCAGTGGATGAAATTTCTAGAATAGAAAAGCTAATATCTTCTTGGGATCCCAATTCTCAAACATCACTTATCAATAAAAATGCTGGAATAGCTCCGGTAACGGTTGATAAAGAACTATTTGATTTGATACTTCGCTGTCTGGTGATTTCTGAAATTACAGATGGTGCTTTTGATATTAGTTATGCCTCTATGGACCGAATTTGGTCTTTTGACGGAAGTATGAAAGTGATGCCTAGTGCGTCTAAAATATTGAATTCTGTTCGGAATGTTGGATACAAAAATATAATTTTAAATAAAAAAACACAACAAGTATTTCTAAGTAAAAAAGGAATGAAAATAGGTTTTGGAGGGATTGGAAAAGGCTATGCTGCAGACCTTACCAAAGAGCTTCTTAAATCCAAAGGTGTGAAAGCAGGTATTATTAATGCCGCTGGCGACATGAATACATGGGGGAAACAGGCTAATGGAAATCCTTGGATTGTAGCCATTACCAATCCAATGGATAAAAACAAAGCTTTTGCAACCTTGCCTATAAGTAATAAGGCTGTGGTAACTTCTGGGAACTACGAAAAGTTTGTGCTGTTAAAAGGCAAGCGTTACACACATATTATAAACCCTAAAACGGGAATGCCATCTAGTGGTATTATTAGTGTAACGGTTTTTTCTGACAAAGCAGAATTGGCAGATGCCTTGGCTACTGCAGTTTTTGTAATGGGCGTTGAGGTTGGAATGGATAGAATCAATCAAATTCCTTCTGTGGAATGTATACTTATAAAAGACAATGGTGAAATAATCACTTCAAAACATATTAAAATCAACAAAACATGATAAAAAAAGTACTGTTACTACTATTAGTAATTACTTCCATGAGTTCTTGCGTAGTGCTTAAAGAATACGAAAAAGTAACGATTAATGATCCAGACATGGTATTAGCTGATTACAAATCGAACAGAAATGTGTCTACATTTCATTCGTATAGAGAAGCAGCAGTAGGTGCTAATGGAGGGAGAACTGGCGGAGGCTGTGGTTGTAATTAATAAAAAGTTTCGAATGAAAAACATAAAATTAACGATAAGTAGTCTCTTTTTGATGTTGTCAATTCTTGGATATTCCCAAGAAAAAAAAACGGAGTTTAAAAAACGAGTACTGGAAACTATAGAAGTAGATTTATTGTCTAGTTTTTATAACCAAGATGGTGATAATGCGGCAGTGAGTGGAGGAATTGGAACAGAAGAATTAACGGATATAACAGGAACTATGATTGTTTCTATTCCTTTAAACGATGATGATGTACTAACTATTGATACAGGTATATCAGCGTATACTTCGGCTTCTTCTAGTAATGTTGATCCTTTTGATGGGGATAATCCGGCAGATCCTTTCGTTGCAAGTTCTGGTGCTTCCAAAACGGACCTTTGGTTTAATTTTACAGGAATTTATACTCATAGCTCTGACGACAGAAATGAGATATGGTCGGCAAATGTTTCTCTGTCCTCAGAATACGATTATTTTTCTATAGGTGCAGGAGGAAGCTTTACCAAACTTTTTAATGAAAAAAACACAGAAGTAACGTTAAATGGATCTGTCTACATTGATACTTGGAGTGATATTTATCCGAAGGAACTACGTGCATTTGCTCCTGGGGGTGATGGTCTAGATGCTGGCTTATTCTTTTACAATACTATTACAGGAAATGCCAACTATAATCCTATTTATCAACAATTTGATGGGATGGGAAGAAACTCTTATGCCGTGGGCTTAAATGCCTCTCAAATATTAAGCAAAAAGCTACAGGGTTCAATGGCTATTGATGTAATTCAACAGAAAGGCTTACTTTCCTCCCCTTTCCAACGTGTATATTTTAGCGATGTTGCAGATTCATTTATAGAAAATTTTCACTTGGCGGATAGTAATGAGAAATTACCAGATACTAGAGTTAAAATAGCTGTAGGAGGTAGGTTGAATTATTATATAAATGAGTTTCTAGTATTGAGAACGTTCTACCGTTATTTCACGGATGATTGGGGAATTACATCTCACACAGCCAGTGTAGAATTACCAATAAAAATCACCGACAAATTTACCTTGTATCCATCTTATCGTTATTATACCCAAACAGGAGCGGATTATTTTGCTCCTTATGAAGGACATTTATCCTCAGATGAATTTTATACATCAGATTATGATTTATCAGAATACAATGCCAATCAATATGGTTTTGGAGTCCGGTATACTGATATTTTTACCAAAGCGCATATTTGGAAATTTGGTTTAAAAAGTATTGATTTAAAATTTAATCAATATGATAGAACGACCGGATTAAAATCGAGTATTGTGAGTGGAGGAATTAAATTTGTGATGGATTAATAGGCTTAGAAAATAATTAAAAAGTCTATTGTTGGTTATCAGAATTTTATATTTTTAATAAATGTCATTGATTTTATTAGTGGTGGTTTTGCTATAGTTACTGTCTTTCCGTAGACGTGATAGCGCGGATTCGTAATCCGTGCCCACAAAGAGAGTCACATAGGGATGCTCACATAAAGATGAATTAAAAAAAGTAAATAAAGCTAAGGAAACAGAAAAGGCTTACTTTATAACTATTACTACGGTAGGTTGGGTAGATGTATTTACACGGTTGAATCAGAAATATATAATTATAAAAGCATTGAAATACTCTAAGTTTTTTTAATCAGAATTTTAAGAAATAAAAATTGTTGTAGATTTCGTATCTTTACAGTATTAAAAAAACAAGTTATGAGTGCAATAGAATTAAGACAGGAAATGTTAGAGCTTATTAAAAATGAAGATGATAGTTCATTGAAAAATTTATATCAACTTATATTGGCATATAAGCAACAACGTACTTTAGATAAAATGATTGCAGAGGGTGAAGAAGATATCGAAGCAGGTAGGGTTCACAGCATGGATGAAGTAAAAGAGTATATTAAGAATTGGAAAGCATCATAAAACCTGTTATTTGGACTAACAGATCTAAAAAAGACTTAGGCGTACTTATGCAGTTTTACGCTATTTTATATAGCGAAGAAAAAGCAATTGAGATTGCAGAGGAYATTCTTGAGCGAGTTAAAATATTAGAAAACAAAGGTGTTGATTTAACTAATATTGGAGCAATAGATGAAACATTTTCACACTTAAAGAATGAATATAGAAAACTTATTTACATCCATTGTAAWATTACTTATAGAATAGGGAAACAAAACATCTATATTGTTCGAGTTTTTGACACGCGACAACATCCTAATAAAAATAAGTAGTTAATGAAATTGGTAAGCTAAAACTCAAACTAATAAGATATATCACCATTGTGATAGCGCGATAGTTGCCGTGCATAGAATAAGTAAGCCTTACAGAAGCTAACAAAAAAGCACGATCTTAAATATTAAGACCGTGCTTTTTTGTTTTGGGATTATTGTGTTTGAATCTTTACAAATCCAAATCATCTATATTGTCAAAATTGTCTGGATTGTCAAAAATATCTTCGTCAAACTCTTCTCCTAAAACAATCTCACTTTCAAATTTCTTTTCAGGAGCTTCTTCTGGGGCATCCCCAAAAGCAAAAGTAACAGGTTTGGTACAAGAAGCTTTTTCTTCGTCTTGAGCGGTTACCTCTACAAAAAACGTCCACATATTCATAAAGTCGTATACATAAATCATTTTATCACCAATATWAGGTGTTGCATCGTGTAAAGAATAGGTTTTCATGCTATTGTCCACACCATCTTCCGACATGTCAAACAAAGGGATTTCTTCTCCTTGATCCCAGTCAGGACTTGCTTTGTAAAACGAAGCCATTTCCTGGCCATTAAAACCAAAAGCCTTGGCAATTAAAAAATGTAAGTCCTCCAAGCTGGCAGAATTTGCCATTACTACATCTCTAATTACATCATTCTYAACATCTAATATTATTCTAAACTTCACTGCCATCTTTTGAGTTCTAATTTGCTGCAAATGTACTAAATTTTAGTAATTTTAACGCCTAGAAAATAAACAATGGAAAATAAAGCGGAAGTGCTAAAAGTACTGAATAAGATGTGCGATAACACACTTATGGAAACCTTACGGATTAAATATACTGATTTTGGAGATGATTATTTAACAGCGACCATGCCTGTGGATGCTAGAGTGCATCAACCAGACGGTGTTTTAAATGGAGGAGCTTCTATGGCTATGGCTGAGAGTGTTGGGAGTNYYRYTRYCCATNWTRKTKGTARATASMGAGAAGTATTTTGTACGTGGAATTTCTTTTTCTGCAAATCATTTACGAGGWATGARATCTGGTCTGTTAACTGCTACAGCCAGGTTTATTCACAAAGGACGTACCACCCATTTGGTTGAAATTACCTTAACGGACGAAGAAGGTAAAATTGTATCTATTTGTAAATTGACCAATATCGTTTTAGAAATTAAGAAATAAATTAGCAGAAAAATTTAAAAGAGTTTGATTACAGATGTTCAAACTCTTTTTTTGAGTAACATTACACGTCTNAAAAAAATATTTGAAGTTTGATTACAAAAAATCTTGAACAACTGAATAATTTATTGGAGTCTAAAATGCCTTTTGTGGCTTATAGAAAACCAAATGAGGCTACTATTACTGTGATAGCCCAACAAGATAATTTGCTGTATGATACCAATGATTTTAAGTCTAAAGGGTTTGTCTTTGCACCTTTTGATGCTTCTAAGAAAGAAGTGTTGTTTCCTGCTCATTTAATAAAGAAAACAACTTTTACTTTGCAAGAACCTACCAGTAATGCTAAATCTTCAATTTGTGATTCAGTAGAGGATTCAAAAGAAAGTTATCTTAGCTTATTRGAAAAAAGCATCGCTTTTATAAAAGATTCTAGCGTGGAGAAAGTTGTTATTTCCCGTAAGGAGTCCTGTCCTAAACCTACCGAAAATGTTGTAGTTTTATTTCAAAAATTATTGCATTCTTATAGCAATGCATTTGTTTATTTATGGGTGCATCCAAAGGTTGGAACTTGGTTAGGAGCATCCCCAGAAAGGTTGTTGGAGGTAGATGGGGATTTATTAAAAACAATGTCTTTAGCAGGGACGCAGCCATATTTGGATACAGTAAAAGTACAGTGGAAACAAAAGGAAATTACCGAACAAGAATTAGTTACAAATTTTGTAATTGAAAACTTAGCCCCTTTTATTACCAATATGAAGGCCAGTGAAACGTATACTGTAAAAGCTGGTAGTTTATTGCATTTAAGAACAGATATTGAAGGTGTTTTAAAACCAACAGCTACACTTCAAAAATTGATTCATCATTTACATCCCACACCAGCCGTTTGCGGTGTTCCTAAAAAGGATGCCAAGGCGTTTATTCTGAAAAACGAAGGCTACGATAGAAGTTTTTATACAGGTTTTTTAGGGGAGTTAAATATGGACTCAAACACCTGTTTGTATGTGAACTTAAGGTGTATGGAAATTACAAAAAAAAATACATTTGTTTATGTTGGTGGAGGTATTACAACCGACAGTATACCCGAAAAAGAATGGCAAGAGACGGTGTCAAAGTCTAAAACCATGAAACGCATCTTGTAATCAAGTATTTTACTTGAAATTTTACGTATCTTTGCCCTCTCGTTTTAAAAAATAATGGCAGTATACCCAAGGCACAAATTAGCACAACAAATAATCCTTTCATGTAAAGAAAATGGAATCACACAAGTAATTGTGTCTCCAGGCTCTAGAAACGCACCTTTAATTATTGGTTTTAATCAAGAACCAAGCATTGAATTATTAAGTGTGGTGGATGAGCGATGTGCAGGTTTTTTTGCACTTGGAATTGCACAACAAACAAAAAAACCGATTGCATTAATTTGTTCTTCAGGTTCTGCATTGTTGAATTATTTTCCCGCGGTTGCAGAAGCTTTTTATAGTGATATTCCCTTGGTGATAATTACTGCAGATAGACCCAAACATTTGATCGATATAGGGGATGGGCAAACCATTCAACAAGGAAACGTTTTTGGGACACATGTACTTTCAAGTACTAATTTGGAAGAAATTCCTTTGGGTAATAAGGATGTTTTATTAGAAAAAAGATGTGCTCTTCAGATTCAGTTAGGGATTCAAACAGCAATAGATAAAAAAGGGCCGGTACATATAAATGTTCCTTTTGACGAACCATTGTATGATACCATAAATACCTTGACTATTGATGCGAGCTTATTAAAAGTAGCTGAAAAATCAAATGCTGTTTCTTTATTAGAGGAAACACCTTTAGAGGTAGACGAACTTGCAGTTTTTTCAGATATATGGAATGCCTCTAAAAAGAAAATTGTATTGGTAGGTGCAAATCCGCCAGATGAATTATTGCAAATACAATTAGAACATTTATCCAAAGATCCATCGGTAATTGTGTTGGTAGAAAACACCGCCAATGTTTCTCATAAAATGTTTATCAATAGTATCGATAAATTAATTTTTCCTTTGGACGATGAAGCTTTGGAAAAGTTTCAACCAGAAATATTGTTAACCCTAGGAGGGATGATAGTTTCTAAAAAAATAAAACAACAGTTACGTAAGTTTCAACCTAAGCATCATTGGCATGTGGATGCGAAGCGAGGTTATGATTCCTACCATTGTTTAGAGCATCATTTTAAAATTTCTGCCCAATTATTTTTTAGTCAATTTTTCTTTTTAACGAAAGTAAATCAAAGTGATTTTAGGGACTTTTGGTTGGATAAGAAAGCATTGAGATTAGAAAAGCATAGTCAGTTTGTAGGGATTTGTGAGTTTTCGGATTTTAAAGTAATGTCGACGTTAATTCCGTCTATTCCTGAGCATAGTATGTTGCAATTAAGCAATAGTTCTATTATTAGATATGCCCAACTATTTGATGTAAAACCATCGGTACACGTATTTTGTAATAGAGGAACAAGTGGTATAGATGGGAGTACTAGTACTGCTATTGGTGCCAGTGTAGCTTCGGATAAACAGACGGTATTAATTACAGGAGATGTTAGTTTTTTATATGACAGTAACGGCTTGTGGAATAATTATATTCCCAAGAGTTTTAGAATTATTGTCATAAATAATAATGGTGGAGGGATATTTAGATTTATTCCAGGACCACAAACAACAAATTCGTTGGAATACTTTGAGACACCTCATGGTTTGACAGCGAAACAATTARGTACTATGTACGGATTCGAATATAGTSCAGTAGAAAATATAGAATCATTAGATAATACGTTGAAAAATTTCTATCTTGTGGAGGATGGACCTAAATTGTTAGAGATTTTCACGCCAACAATATTGAATGATGCGGTTTTAAAATCGTATTTCAAGAATTTAAAAGTATAAAAATGGAATTAAAAGTAGGAGATAGAGTAAGCTTAATTATTGGTAGAAAAAGCCAACTAGGTTTTACTGTATTGGTAGACCAAGAGTTTGAAGGAATGTTGTATAAGACAGAATTATACCAACGCTTGGTAGAAGGTGAAGTGAGAGATGGGTATATTAAAAAGATAAGAGAAGACGGTAAAATAGATGTTACGTTAACACCTATCGGATTTTTTCATGCCAATGYAACTCAAGAAAAATATTTGATTGAGAAAATGGTGGCTAATAATGGCTTTTTACCATTAACGGATAAAAGTAGTCCAGATGATATTAAATTTGGAGTAGAAATGAGCAAAAAATCATTTAAAAAAGCCATTGGAGGCTTGTATAAAGCTAAGAAAATTACCATCGAAGAGGATGGGATTAGATTGGTGTAAGTGATACCTAAAGCAATTTAATGACTGTTTTTACAGTTATTTGGAATTGTTTTAGAAACTATATACTATAAAAAATGCGTCTATTTCAAATGAAATAGACGCATTTTTTTATGCCGTATAATTTTTATACTTAATTAAGAAATGTTTAATTTCTTTTTAAGATTTTTAGGAACCCCATTTTTATGCACTAAAATAGAAATGGTTTTTAATTTGAAATAGGCTTCACTCATATAAATATAACCGCCATTCCCTATGCGTTTGCTATCTGAACCCCAAGAGTTTTTTACTTTGTAATAAGTAGTTCCTTTTTGGTCTTTTAACATTCCTACCACATGCATTAAATGATCGTCAGTAGTATTGTAGTTTTCATATTCTGCTTGTCTGTAATCCGTTGTAATGTCTTTTTCATTAACAAGATATTCCAAGGCTTTTTTGTTGTCAAGCACATCATTTGGACTTACAGCAATACCGTATTTTCCAGAAAATGTTTTCTCAGAAACATCACAATCCAAGGCGATAGTATACCCTTTTTTCAAAGCGATATTCATTACATCTACTAAAGAATTTAATTCAACATTATAAAATATTCCATTAGAAAAGTTATCAGGAATGTTTAGTACAAATGGAGTATTATATGGTTGGTGACTGAACGATGTAAGGGTTACATAATCATTGGCGTCAATTTTAGTCATTTTTAAAAATGATTCAGGCGTGTACATAACACCTTCAAAAAAGAAGTTGTTGGTGATTTTTCCTAGGGAAGCATCTAAGATAGAGTCAACGGCTACTTTCCAATTAGGAACCGTAGAATCTTTATCGTTTTTAATATAGATGTCCAATACTTTTTTTAGCTGAGGTACTATTTTTGAGTGGTCGTGCTTGGTAGCTCCGTTTAATAATCCAGTATAAGCACTTTCTGGAACCAATCCRTATCCYTGMACAGAYTGYATTACRTCRTGKGCTAAKCCACCTTCRCTAAATTGWATTTTTCCTTGGCGCATYACATARTTCCAWGCYTTTTTYGGATASGTGTKTCGYACRGTRTACATTTCRGAWATATCRATATGTTTKCCWRTRTTTCTRAAAATTTCWGATTCKATAAAYGAWGAGGTWGARTARCTCCAACAAGTACCTGTTTTTCCTTGACTTTTWACYTCRGAAGCTTCAATGTCWACWAYRSTRGTRAAMWYATACTTTTCTGCAGTTGGAATATTTACAGTTGTTGTGAGATCTTCTTGTGCAAATAGCCCTGCTGAAATGGCAAAAATTGCGCTAATAAGTATTTTTTTCATAATTATTTATAGTATTGTTTTGTTGTAATTATAGATGTACTGCTAAACTATGGTTTTTTTAGATAACAGCATGTTTTTTGTTTTATTAGGGTAGTATTAACAAGAGGTTGGATTATTGAGTATTTATACCTTTTAGCTTGTTTAATATTCTAGTAACATTTTGGTAATAGCCTAGCGCATCTGCTTCACCTCCTTTAACTTTTGAATAACCACTTTTATAATGTCTCAATGCTTTTTTTAGTTTTCCGCCAGTCTCATAATAATTTCCGATATAATAATCTCCAAGAGGAGACCCAGGGTATAAACCCTGTATCATTTCACCAAAATCTTTTAAGTAATCTCCATTTTCTTGATCTAATATTATCCCTTCGATAGTATAGATATCCTGTTCTCTTATTTTTAAATTTGCATCGAATAAATAATCGATTGCCATGTATTTTTTTTCTAAATAAGCAATAGCTTCTGGAGGTGATAATTGCTTAATTTTATTGCGGTATTCTTTGTCAGAAATGGCCGCGTATGATTTAAATATAAAAGCTTGAGATCTGGCGATAGATTGTCCTATTGATGCTATCTTACTTTCTTGATCAAAGAGGTCTGAGTTAAATAGGAAATTAGGATTCTCTATATCTTTTAAGCGTTTTGCAGTCGCTTTTATTACGGTGCTTTTCTGGATTGAATTATAACTACCATTACTTAAATAATAAAATATAGGAGTGTTTTTTAAACTGTTTGCTTTGTCTTGTATTGCAAATGGCATGTCTGGAGCAAAACTTGGATTTATAGCTACAAATGCATCAAAACTTGGTTGGTTTTCTATCATAAAATAATTGATAAAATTAGCCGTCAAGGTGTTTCCTACAATAGTTCTAAAGTTAGAAATTCGATAATTTTCTGTAGCGAATGAAACCAATTCAATACGTATGAAATCTAAAAATAGCTGCGCAGAAGGTATGGGGTAGCTATTGTGATCCTCATAGGAACANTCTTTATATCGATCATTATTTTTATGCTGGTTGATACCAATTATTATTTGTTCAGGAGCTTTGTCGTTTTTAGCAAAAAGAGTGGCGTTACTTACATAAATATCAAATAATTTATCTGCATCTAATACAATTGTCAAAGGGTATTTTTTGAGTGAATCTTTTTTGTACCCTTCAGGAATGTGAATTTTTATTTCACGTGAAGTGTATAGAATGCTAGAATCGAATTTTTTCACAAATGATTCTTGTGCATGTAGTGTAATACTTAGGATCAAACAGATGATGGTTAGTTTCATTTGGGGGTAATTTTAGTATTTAAAGTTAAGTCCGATACTCAATAAGTTTCCATCGGTAGAATTAAATAATGCCATTTGGAGTGATAGAGAACTAAGGGCTGATACCCAAATCCCTCCACCTGCAGCGGTGTGCCATTGCCTAGAGTGTTCTCCTTCTTGCCAAACGCGTCCATAATCAAATCCGCCGTACACTCCTACAGTAATAGGTATGAAGGAGGTTTTTAAACGGGCAAGTTTAAGTCTAAGATCTGTATTTTGATAGACACCAGAGTTCCCAGAAAAGCGATTGTCTATAAAACCACGAAGCCCATTTGCGCCACCAATACTTACGGCATCATAAAATAAATAATCATCACTAAAATTTATTTCAGCTCCTATTTTAGACCCCAACACAAGGTTTCCTTTATTGTTTAGTTTATAGTCTATTCCAATTCTTGATTTTAAATATCCAACACGAGTATGATTGCTATTAATACTGTATTTATACCCTGCCAATAACCAAAAATGAAATCCATAAGTTGGGAAATCTTGGGCGTTTACATTGTCGTAAATAAATTCAGATTCAAGTCCTATAAATTCTTGTTCATAAAAAACGTTCTCGTTTACAAGAGGAGAGTTACTATGTGCAAATCGATTTACATTATCATCTACTTTCTTTTTTTCGTAGTAAGGACCTCCGCTAAAAAGAAGTGCTAAATTTTGTTTTCTCAATACTAATTTAGGATTTAACCTAAACATTTCTATATCCGTYTTGTAGAATTTATGCTTGTGACCTTCCACTGTTTTTAAAGTATTATTCCCATCTCCTAAATAATTAATGGTGAATTTTGGAGTGGTGTATAATGCATCGATCATTAGGTTCCACGATGGAAATATATTAGCAAACTCCCCTATGTAATTCAATGTAAATCCGAGGGTGTTTGTGTTGTACATGGCCTTAATAGTATGCTGTTCTCTAAAAGGATTTCCATTAACGCCATTTMCCGTGTAAGTATTATTAACAAAAATACTGACTCCTTCTTCAGATTTGAAGAGGAAATAAGGAAATAATTGGTTGGTGTTATTTTTTACAGTTCTGTAATGGTACGTATTGGTTGTGTATAAATCTGTAAAAACAGTCCTTGGTTTTTTAGTGCCATCTATGGTGGTTTTCTTTGATTTGAAATCAAAAATACTCAGGTTTTTCTTGTTGTTGATTGTGTAAGTATCATGATTTTGTCCTCCAAGTAGACGGACTTTAATCACCTTTTTTCCGTTGCCCTTTACAATAAAATGATCTTCGCCATTAAGCCCGTATATAATAATTTCTCGGGTGTTTTTTTTATGAAACGTACGACTATAATACGGTATCGAATCTTTAGAATCTTTAGCGTTTAAGGATTGGACTTCAACTTTAGTAATCCCGTTTTTAAGCCTTGTTACCGTAAATTTATCAGGTTCGTCCGTTCCTTTAATAATGGCAGTTTCGTCTAAATAGCTTCCGAATTCTGTAGCTATTTTTACAATGTTTTTTCGGCGCTGTTTTAATTGACTTTTAATAAGGGTAATTGTACTGTCTTGCATTTCAACAGGGAGTTGCTCAAAAGCGGTTGTGATGATATCGTCCGTAAGATGTTGTTGAATGTACTTAGCTTGTGTTTTCCAAGTAGAAACATCGGTTTTTGAAAGTATGGCCTTGTCTAAATTATAGGCTTCTTGCATAAACCATTTACTCTTTTTTAATTCGCCATCATAGGATTGCCAAAAACGCATTTCTGGAATTAGTTTAATCAATAAGTTTAATACCAGTCCATCAAATTTGGCGAAGGCGGCATCTCTATCTCTAGGGATTGGAGTGTAAAGCTTTGTGCCGTCCGCTTGTTTTTTGATTGCCCATCTCCATTGGTCAAAATGTCTGTCCCAATCACCTAAAATCATATCAAAAATTCGTGCACGCACATAGGCCGTTTCATCAATGTTATGTTTGTTATTTTTTCTAATTTTTTCTAAGAGTCCATTGGTGTTTATAAAATCGTCAGGGTTTCCAAAACTAGCTAATCCCTGTTGTCCATCTGAAGGACGTTCTTCTATAAAATACAAGGCATCCCCATAGGTATTGTTGTGTTTTCCTAAGGAAGGTTGCTTAGGGATGTAATATAGTTTTGTGTTGGCGTAATTTACATTAATCGCTTCCGCCATCGTACCTACACTCAATGCTCCGTAGGGATGAGGTGTAGTGAAAAAATCAGTTAAAATCCTGTTGGCACTGGTGTTTTGCCACTCATCTATGGAGTAAGCAACACCTTTTAATTGCGATTTCAAATACTTTTGAGTGTTTTTATTTAAAGAACGCATAGCGTATTGCTTGCCGTTTTTATCTTCTAATCTCAAGGAATTAGATTGGTGTCCTCCTCCTTTTTTTATGACTTTAAGTCCACCGTACAAGGTGTCTAACCAAGCTACTTTAGCGTTAAAAGGCAGGCCAAAGTAATGGCGGTAGTGATCTCCCCAAAAGAATTTGTAACTCCCAGATTTTATAACTGCTTCAGGTGGGAAAACCGATGTTTTAATAGTGTTATTAAAATCTGATTTAGGTTTGAAAGAAAAACTATCAACGGGCTTTTGAGCGTTGAATATATTAATTTTATYRGTWRWRWWGWSWTNWRAWKWWAKNAANTTAWCNCGTRKWTYTYTTGTTTTTATAAACATCAAGAACAGCATAACCGATGTTGCCCGAGGTATAATGTCCTTGATAGCTGGTTTCTCCTCCTGTAAAACTTAAGGTGTTTTTTGAAAGTCTTGTGGGGCTGGACTTACTTGCTGAGCCTGAAATTATTTGTTTGATTTTACCGTTGGCGGCTGTTAAATATTGTAAACTATGTTCGTGACCAGAGACAAGTACACATCTATCGTGCAACATGGTTAAGGTACTCACTTGATGAACAAAATCCCTATAACGCCAGTGACTTTGATCTGCAGGGGAAACTCCTGATGTCTTACGAATTAGGTTTTTTAGTGTACCTAATACGGGAAGTGGTTTTAAATGTGAAACAAAGGAGAACTCGCCACCATGTGGACCATTGCTAAACATGGGGTGGTGTACCGCGATAATCAGTGTTTTGTTTTGAGATTTATTTATCTCACTTTCTAATTCTTCTAAAAAACGACGCCTTGTTTTGATGTCGCACTTGTCATTTATCTTTGTGTCCTTATCCCAACGTTGAATATACCATTCAGAGTCTATAATTAAAAGGTCTATGGCATCATTTAATTTAACCTTAGTGATTGGACATGCGTTTTCAGGTAAAAATGAAATGTTTTTATTCCCATGTTTTTTTATGTAATTTTCTTGTCTCCAGATSYCTTTTGTGCCATTATTATACCAATCGTGGTTTCCTGGAATAAAAATAGTTTCACCTTTAAAGTCCTTGACTAAGTCAAGTTGTACTTGTAGTCTATGCTCGGATAATGCACGGTCAGAAGCCGTTTTTACAGGCATTCCAGCAGGGTAAATATTATCTCCTAGAAATAATACAGTGGTGTTTTTAGAAGACTTAGCTAATTGTTTTTGTAGTGCATTAAAATGTTCTAAAGGCCTGTTATTTGTTGCATTTCCAGCATCTCCTATAAGGAAGAATCTATGCTCAATTGGAGACGATTCTTCGAGAGATGTGTTACTGAAAAGCTTTTTTGCACTACTAATTTGTGTTTTTTTAGTGGCACATCCAAAATTAAGTATTAGTAATAATGTGATAATGAGTACTTTGTRTGTTTTGTGTGGCATAGATGGTTTACGTAATTATGGATTTAAAAATACAATAATTTTGATACCTTTGACTGCTACTAATAAAACACCCTAAAAATGATAGAGTCTACTCTTATTAATGATGTTAAAAATTATGTTTTTGAATTGTTAAAGACMAAATTAAAAACAAATGTTCTGTATCATAATTTTAATCATACGGAACATGTTGCAAACGCTACGTTTGAGATTGGAGTTGGAGAAGGTCTGTCAGAAAAGGAATTAGAGACTGTTGTGTTAGCTGCTTGGTTTCACGATACAGGYTATATTATAGGCTATGAAGGTCATGAAGAAGAAAGTGTCAAGATAGCCAATAAATACTTAGTAGAAAAAGGGGTATCTGCGGAAACTTTGACTGAAATTGAGTCTTGTATTTTAGCTACTAAACTGCATCATAAACCTATTTCTAAATTAGAAATGATTCTCTGCGATGCGGATTTATCTCATTTGGGCTTGGAATCTTTTAAGGAGAAATCTAATTTAGTTCGAAARGAATGGGAGGTGCTTTGTGGAAAAGAATTGACAGAAGTTGAGTGGCTTAAAGAGAACGAACGTTTTTTAGGTGAACATATTTACTATACGGATTATGGATTTCACAAGTACAATGAAACCAAACAAATGAATTGGCTCAGAGTACAAAAGGACTTACAAAAAACAATTACCAAAACAAAAGAGCAGGAAGTAAAATTAGCCCTCAAACAAAAAGAGTTACAGCGAAAATTAGATAAGGATAATCGTCCAGAAAGAGGAATAGAAACCTTGTACCGTGTTACCTTAAGGAATCATATAAAGTTGAGTGATATAGCGGATACAAAAGCGAATATTTTACTTTCAGTAAGTGCAATTATGTTGTCGATAGCATTGACAACCTTATTCCCTAAATTAGATAAAGCAGACAATGCATTTTTAATTTTACCTACCATGTTATTTGTATTAACTGCTGTGGTGTCCATGGTGTTTGCAATCCTGTCCACGCGTCCTAAAGTAACGTCAAACAATTTCACTTCGGAGGATGTAAAAAATAAAAAGGTAAATTTATTATTCTTTGGTAATTTTTATAAATTACCCTTGAATGAATTTGAAGATGGCATTAAAGAAATTATTAAAGACAGGGACTATTTATACGGTTCCCTTACCAAAGACCTTTATTTTTTAGGAATTGTGTTAGAGCGTAAATACAGATTATTACGTATTACTTATAATGTTTTTATGTTTGGAATTATAGTTTCCGTATTGGCGTTTGTCTTTTCTTTTACGGCAATGATGATGAATCAATCTTAGTTTTTTAGCACTTCTAATATGTCTTTAAAAGATATTTTTTCCGTTTCTTTAAGGTAGCTAACTTGTACACGTAATGCTTTAAGACCTGAAATTCCTTGCAAATCTTGGAGTTCTAAATCTTCAACGTTCCCTGTCAAGTAGTTTTTACTTTTTAAGAAATCAATGTATCTAGAATACTCTTCAGCGTCCTTGTCTGTAGTGTATACAATAGCAATATGGCCAGGAATCGTCAAGCGTTCTTTGCTGCCTTTAACTAAGGCTTTGTCGATACGTTTTTTAATGATTTCGTACCTGATATTATAGGCGCCATCAACATCAAATTGCTTTTCGTCCATTCTAAATTTTATGGCCATCGCATTGCTTTGAACTAAAATTAAAGAGGCAACTTGTAAGGGGTGTTCTAGTTTATACTGAATAGAATGCACTATGTTTTCCATTTCACACATAATTTGTAATTGCCACAAACGAAGGTTGTTTAAATGGACCTCGTTATATGTGTTGGATTGTACTAGGGACTGTCCTATGTACATGTTAAATTCTATCCCATCAGTTTTAAATCGTTCAAAATAATGTGGGAACATTTTTTGAGCCGCTATTTGCTTGGTGTCAATAAAATGTGCTAATTTTTTATTGATTAATGTTACGCTTTGTTCGTATTTAARACGTTTATCGTAAACTACTTGCAATTTAGGGTCAATTTTACTTTCGTAAAACTCCACTTTATCTTTTAAGATAGTGTTGATCGTTTTTAAATGTTCAAAATATGGGTATATATCTCTTTTTAAGAAATTGGTGATGCTGATTTCATCTCCGGTTTTTAATGAGCGTTTTAGTGTTTTTAATTGTTGTTGAATTCTAAATTGATGCTCGTTGTATATTGTTAGTTTTTGGTCTTCATAAGCAGTTGCCATTACATCTTCTGCCAATTCTAACTGATACATTAAATCCTGTTTAATAGCTGCATTACGAGCTAAAGATGAGCCTTTAATGTCTACTTGGCCATATAGAGGCATCACATTTTCAAAAACAATATCTTCTATTAAAGGAATGCTATCATTTTGTTCTAAATGTTTTAAATAGTTACTCGCAGCATCGTAAAAACGCCAGTTTACTGTTGGATGTATGGACGTATAAAATTTCTGGATAATGGCATCCAGATTGTTGTGGTAAGCCTCAGTGTAATTTTTTATTGCGATAGAGAAAGAAGGAATAACGTCTCTTAATTTATTGGCGGATACGGAGTTGAGTACGTATTTGTTAGGGGAGACAAGTTCCATAATTCCGAACGTATCATTATTCATATCAAAGGGAACTAAAATCACACTTTTTATTCCTTGTTTTGTTAAGTGTCCGTAAAAACCATTACAATCTGTTTCTTTTCCATATTTTTCTATATCAGAAATAGCAATTAATTCATCTTTCATGAACAATTTTTCCATTATTCCGTCACAGAAAAAATTTGAACAATCGACCAGATTATCTTGTTCTAAAATAAAGCTATTGTAGGAGTATCTGTCTTTAGATTGTGGGTTATTGCAATCTTTGTCATAGGTAGAAAAACCGAATTTTATGGATGGATCACCGAATAAATTAGCGATGTTTTTTTGTAAGTTAAAAAAGGAATGATCGTTTTTTGCTAATAAATTATCTTTTAAATTGGTTAAAATTTCATCTTGGGTAACATCAAATAAATTCATGATTCCAAAACCTTTTAACTCGTAACTATTTAGTGGAAATTTCTCTTTCCAAAGATCTATATTGTCAAAATTATCTATAAGCTGTAAGTAGTCTTCTTTAGTTATTTCAGGAGCGTTGTCTAGTTTTTTAATACTCATAAAATCACCATTGAACAAGGTACGGTAATGCTTTAACTCACCTGTTTTTACATTGGGGATGTCTAAGAAAAAAGGACGTTTAAAATCTAAACTGTAGCCATGGCACATGTTTAATATAAAAGTACACGCCATTATATAAGTCTTGGTTTCCTCAAAATCTCTAAATTTTAGTACGTAATCGTCTCCGGCATCTTCTAAGATGTTTAAAAAGCGTTTGGTAAATTTAAACGATGTAAAATTAAATGGAATACTTACCGATTTTATTTCGTTTTGTTGAAGTGGTGAAGGAAATAGGGTTTCTAATAATTGCCCAATTTCAACGTCGTGGGTTTTCAATAATTCAAAATCTTCAAAGCCTTCTCGAAGTTCAGGAATATGTGCAAATTTTTGGATCAAATCATGTCTTCCACTTTCTTCTAAATAATCAAAAATAGCAGCAAAACTAATTTTAATTTTAAAAGGCAACTCGTGATTGTCGTATTGATTGGTGATGATTCTCATAAATTTGATGTTACTGTTTTTTCTTCTTTACTAAGTGTCAAAGTCTAAACGATTAATACTAGGACTTTTTGTATGCGTATTTTCTTGTACAAATATAATGTTTCAACCATTATGTCGCACTACTGGCTGCAAATTTACAAAATTTAGCATTATCTTTACGTCATATTTATAACAACCAAATTTTATGGAAGAATTGAATTGGGTAACCGCAAAGGAATACACGGATATCACCTATAAAAAATGTAACGGAGTGGCGCGTATTGCTTTTAATAGACCTGAGGTAAGAAATGCTTTTCGTCCAAAAACTACCAGCGAATTATACGACGCTTTTTACAACGCACAAGAGGATACCTCAATAGGCGTTATTTTATTATCTGCGGAAGGTCCGTCGCCAAAAGATGGGGTCTACTCATTTTGTAGTGGAGGAGATCAAAGAGCTAGGGGACATAAAGGTTATGTGGGTGAAGACGGAATGCATCGATTGAATATTTTGGAAGTACAGCGCTTAATTCGTTTTATGCCAAAAGTTGTGATTGCAGTGGTACCGGGATGGGCTGTTGGTGGAGGTCATAGTTTACATGTAATCTGTGATTTAACGTTGGCGAGTAAGGAACATGCTATTTTTAAACAAACTGACGCAGATGTTACTAGTTTTGATGGTGGTTATGGGTCGGCGTACTTAGCTAAAATGGTAGGGCAGAAAAAAGCACGTGAAATATTCTTTTTAGGCCGTAATTATTCGGCACAGGAAGCCTTTGATATGGGCATGGTAAATGCTGTTGTTCCTCATGATGAGCTAGAGGCTACAGCCTATGAATGGGCACAAGAAATATTGGCAAAATCTCCAATGTCTATCAAAATGTTGAAATTCGCYATGAATTTAACAGATGATGGTATGGTAGGACAACAAGTRTTTGCTGGAGAGGCGACAAGGTTGGCTTATATGACGGAAGAAGCTGAAGAAGGTAGAAATGCATTCTTAGAAAAAAGAAAGCCGAATTTCGAAAGAAAATGGATTCCATAAAACGCTTGTAAAATGAAGATAATTTGCATAGGCCGTAATTATACGGAACACATAAAAGAGTTGAAAAATGAGCGACCAGAAAGTCCGGTGGTTTTTTTAAAGCCAGATTCTGCTATTTTACCTAAGAAAATGCCGTTTTTTATTCCTTCTTTTTCTGAGGATATTCACTACGAAGTGGAAATTTTGATTAAGATTAATAAAGTAGGAAAACATATTGACGCCAAATTTGCGCATAAATACTATGACGAAATTGGTTTAGGAATCGATTTCACGGCAAGAGACATTCAAAAAAAATGTAAAGAAAAAGGACTGCCTTGGGAAAAAGCGAAAGCCTTTGATGGCAGTGCAGTAGTAGGTGATTTTGTAGCGAAAGAATCCTTGGATATAGCTAGTATTGATTTTAAGCTGTTGAAAAATGAGATCACGGTACAGCAAGGAAATAGCCAACAAATGCTGTGGGGATTTGATGAATTAATCGCTTATGTTTCTCAATATTTCACCCTTAAAAAAGGAGATATTATATTTACAGGAACTCCTGCGGGTGTAGGAAAAGTTACAGAGAATGATGTTTTAATTGGTATCTTGCAAGGGACCGAGAGTTTTAAAATAAAAGTAAAGTAATTGCATCAATTTTAGGAGCGTAATTATGAACTTCATTGGATAAAACACTAATTTTAAAAAGAAATGAACGCAGAAATTATAGCCATAGGCGATGAAATTTTAATTGGCCAAATTGTGGATACAAATTCACAGTGGATAGCAAAGGAGCTAAATAAAATTGGGGTGTCTATTCGGCAAGTAAAAGCCATTCAAGATGATAAAAAAATAATAGAGAAGGCCATTGAAGATGCTATCAATAGTCCCATTCAAATTATTATTTTAACAGGAGGTTTGGGACCCACTAAGGACGATGTGACTAAGGAGGCTATTTGTAATTACTTTAGCGGAAAAATGCGAATGGATCAAGATGTGTTAGAGGCAAATAGAACGCTGTTAAAGCAATTGAACTACGAATTTACAGAAGTTATTCAAAAGCAAGCCGAAGTACCGTCCAATGCCATTGCTCTAATTAATAATTTGGGGACCGCTCCAGGTTTGTGGATTTCTAATTGTCACCAAGTAATTATTGCTTTGCCAGGAGTGCCTTCAGAAATGAAAGGTTTGATGCTTGACAAAGTAATTCCCAGAATAAAAGAGTCTTATTTATTGCCTCATATTGTACATAAAACATTAATGATTTATGGAATGGGAGAAAGTAAAGTGGCGGAAAGAATTGCGGATTGGGAAGGCGCCTTGCCTTCTGATATAAAATTGGCATATTTACCTTCTTTTGGGAAGTTGAGGTTGCGTTTATCAGCAAAAAGCAACGATAAAGAGCGTATTGAAAAGTTAGTAAATGATCAAATYGATACATTACTTCCTTTATTAGCGGATCTYTTTATTGGTTTTGAGGAAGACGRAGGMATTGAAGCTTCTGTWGCGAGRCTTTTRAYCGAGAATAAGCAAACCTTAGCCGTTGCAGAAAGTTGTACGGGTGGAAATATTGCGGCGACKATTACRTCGMAACCTGGAGCTTCTAAGTATTTTAATGGAGGGGTAATTGCATATTCTGCACAAGTAAAAATGGATGAATTRGGCGTTTCTGAAAAAATAATAAAGCAATATTCAGTGGTCAGTTGCCAGGTTGCAGTCGAAATGGCCAAGGGAATTAAAGAAAAATTTAAATCGGACTTCGCAATTGCTACCACAGGTAATGCAGGGCCAACGGTAGATAATACAGATAAGACTGTAGGARTAGTGTGCATTGCAATAGTCACTCCAACAGGTGTTTATAGTGAGGAGTTTAATTTTGGGCAACCAAGAGAAAAGGTAATTTTGAAGGCTTCAGTGAAAGCTTTTGAAATGTTAAGAAAAGAAATTTAAAAAAAAGACGAAAAGTTGTTTGTGGTTTGCTAAAAAAAACCATAAATTTGCACCTCGTTTTGAGATAATTATAAAACTGTCAAGAGAATGTCAAGAGTTTGTGAACTTACAGGAAAGAAAGCTRTGGTTGGGAACAATGTTTCTCACGCTTTGAATAGAACTAAAAGAAAATTTAATGTTAATTTAACTAAGAAACGTTTTTATCTTCCAGAAGAGGATAAATGGGTTACTCTAAAAGTTTCTACATCAGCATTAAAAAACATTAATAAATTAGGAATTACAGCAGTAGTTAAAGAAGCCAGAAAGAATGGTTTTTTAAAACAATAACTGTTTTAAAAGTATAAAAGATGGCNAAAAGTAAAGGCAATAGAATCCAAGTGATTTTAGAGTGTACTGAGCATAAAGCTTCTGGTAAACCAGGGACTTCTCGTTACATTACTACCAAAAACAAGAAAAACACACCAGATAGAATGGAGATTAGAAAATTCAATCCTATCTTGAAAAAAGTGACAGTTCATAAAGAAATTAAATAAAATAAGTCATGGCAAAAAAAGCAGTAGCAACGTTACAGACAGGAGCTAAAAGATTAACCAAAGCAATCAAAATGGTAAGATCTCCAAAATCAGGAGCATACACATTTGTTGAGGCAATCATGGATCCTTCTAAAGTAAAAGACTTTTTAGCAAAAAAATAGTCCTTACTTATTAAGATATATACAAAAAGCTACTTTCTTTTCGAAAGTGGCTTTTCTGTGTTAGAAATGAAAAAATTAATGGATCGCATTAAATGGATGATGATCCTACTTTTGGCAACTATATAGAATGGATTGCCTCAATCACTATCTTATAAAACAACCTGTAAAATGAGTTTATTCAAAAAACTATTTTCAAAAGAAAAAAAGGAAACATTAGACAAAGGTCTTGAGAAAACAAAAACTTCGTTTTTTTCGAAATTATCTAAGGCAGTTGCTGGGAAATCCTCAGTAGACGCGGATGTATTGGATGAATTGGAAGAGATTCTTGTTTCTTCTGACGTAGGTGTAACTACAACCTTAAAAATTATTGATCGTATCGAAGCTCGTGTTGCCAAGGATAAATATCTTGGAACGGGGGAACTTCAATCTATTTTACGAGAGGAAATTGCAGGGTTGTTATCAGAATCTAATCACGGAAATGAAACAGAATTTGTGATTCCTACTACGCATAAACCACATGTAATTATGGTGGTTGGTGTAAATGGAGTTGGAAAAACTACGACCATTGGTAAATTAGCTGCCCAGTTTAAAAAAGCAGGTAAAAGTGTCGTTTTAGGTGCTGCAGATACGTTTAGAGCGGCTGCTATTGATCAATTACAGATTTGGGCGGATAGAGTGGATATTCCTATTGTTCGTCAAGAAATGGGCTCGGATCCAGCTTCTGTATCTTTTGATACCTTACAATCGGCAAAAGCAAGCAATGCCGATGTGGTAATTATTGATACCGCAGGACGTTTACACAACAAAATAAACTTGATGACCGAATTGACAAAAATAAAACGCGTGATGCAAAAGGTTGTACCAGACGCTCCACACGAGGTTTTATTGGTGATTGATGGTTCTACAGGTCAAAATGCTTTTGAACAAGCAAAACAATTCACGCTGGCTACAGAAGTAACTGCTTTGGCGGTTACTAAATTAGACGGTACCGCAAAAGGTGGTGTTGTCATCGGAATTTCTGACCAATTTAATATTCCAGTAAAATATATTGGAGTAGGAGAAGGAATAGACGACTTACAAGTATTTAATAAAGTGGAGTTTGTTGACTCATTTTTTAAATAGACGTTTGCAAGAGTGAAAAGAAAAGTAAATAATGCAACGTAAGATTTAAACTTTGTTTAGATACAACTTACAATTAAAAATTTTCCTTTTTCTTCCCTTTAGGGAGATGCCGAAGGCAGAGGGGCTAACTTACAACTAATTAACAGTAAATGCGTACAAAAGCAGTTAAAAAGAACAAGATCAATGTAGTGACTTTAGGTTGCTCAAAAAACGTGTATGATTCAGAAGTCCTAATGGGACAATTGAAAGCGAATGATAAAGACGTAGTACACGAAGATGAAAATGACGAAGGAAATATTGTTGTAATTAACACCTGTGGATTTATTGGTACTGCCAAAGAAGAATCCATCAACACCATTTTACATTATGTAAATAAGAAAGAAAATGGAGAAGTGGACCGTGTGTATGTTACTGGATGTTTAAGTGAAAGATACAAGCCAGATTTGGAAAAAGAAATCCCAAATGTGGATGAGTTTTTCGGAACGCACGATCTACCTAATTTATTAAAGGTATTGGATGCAGATTATAAGCACGAATTGGTAGGAGAGCGTTTAACAACTACTCCTAGACATTATGCTTATTTAAAAATTGCWGARGGTTGTGATAGACCTTGTTCATTTTGTGCCATTCCATTAATGAGAGGTGGACATGTATCTACAAAAATTGAAGACTTAGTAACCGAAGCCTCAAAACTAGCGAAGAAAGGAATCAAGGAATTGATTTTAATTGCTCAGGATTTGACCTATTATGGCTTGGATATATACAAGAAAAGAGCCTTGGCTGATTTGTTAAAGGAATTGGTTAAGATCGACGGTATTGAATGGATTCGTTTACACTATGCATTTCCTACTGGTTTTCCATTGGACGTGTTAGAAGTGATGCGTACAGAGCCTAAAGTGTGTAATTATTTGGACATTCCGTTGCAACATATCAATACGGAAATGTTGAAATCTATGAAACGTGGAACTACGAGCGAAAAAACTAGAAAGTTGATTGACCAGTTTAGAGCGGCAGTTCCTGATATGGCCATTCGTACCACCTTGATCGTTGGATTTCCAGGAGAAACAGAAGAGAAATTCCAAGAAATGAAACAATGGATTCAGGAATCTCGTTTTGAAAGATTGGGTGCTTTTGCTTATTCTCATGAGGAAAATACCAGTGCTTATGTATTGGAAGATGATGTACCAGAAGATGTAAAACAACGCAGAGTTTCTGAGTTGATGGATGTTCAAAGTCAAATTTCTTTTGAATTAAATCAAGAAAAAGTAGGACAAACATTCAAATGTATTTTTGATCGTAAGGACGGAAATTACTTTGTAGGACGTACCGAATTTGATTCGCCAGATGTAGACAACGAAGTATTAGTTGACGCATCAGAACACTATATTAAAGTAGGCGAATTTATCGATATTAAAATAGATTCAGCAGGAGATTTTGATTTATACGGAGCGCCTGTTAAGGAGTAGTTTGTTGCCTGTTGTTGGTTGCTAGTTGTTAGTGACACAGGATTCAGGACACAGGAAAAAATCATAAAAACTAAACTTAAAAAGCCTAAGATTGTAAAATCTTAGGCTTTTTTTATGCGTTAATGTCAAGAAGTCTTAGGTCCTGGTTCTTGGTTCTTGGTTCTTGGGTCACTTTCACAATGTCAAGAAGTCTTGTGTCTTGGTTCCTGTGTCTTACGTCTCCTTCCTCAAGAGTGGCATCTCAATACTAATATCTAAATCCTCACATCTCACATCTAGTTTTTACTCAAAAACACGGCATTTGCCATAAATAACTTCCCATTCTCCCAAAACTGTCTGAACAAAGGATTGTCTACCATATAGATTACCTGTCCGTTGCCAATAGGCTCCACTCCAAATAATAATGAATTAGGTATGTTTTTAAGTGCTTTTGAGCCCGCAAAACCAGTGTGTTTAGAAGGTGTTTTATCAAAATATCCAATATTATAGCCTTCTGTTAATAATTGGAAAGTGTCTGAACCTAATTTCAAGGAAAAGTAATCGTTTCCATAKCCAAAACCTAAGGGGTGTGTATTGTCTATTTTCGCTTTAAAAATAGCACCTGTAATAGTTTCTGAAATTTCTTTACGTTCTAATTGATTGTATGGAGTTAGGTTGATACTGTCCTTCACTTCATCATCATTTTTATGGCTTAAATTAAAAGCATCACTTGTAGCAAAACGATTTAGTGCATTACCAATGGTAATAAGTTTACCTCCATCGCTTATCCAGGATTTTAAAGTTTCTAGTTTTTTATCGGTAAGTAAACCTTTATAATATCCATTAGGTATAATTAGCACATCAAAATTCCTCAGGCTTTTTGAATTCAATTGATTTCCTTKGATAATAGTAACAGGATATTTTAATTGTTGCTCAAAAAAGTGCCAAACTTCTCCAAAACTTAAAGAAGAAGTTTCTTTTCCAGMAAGCAGGGCTACCTTTTTTTGTCCTACTAAATGGATGCTTTGCGAACCAAAATCAGGCCCTTTTTGCACCATTCCAGAATTAGTTGCAATCAGCTTTTTATTAAAATCCTTACTAATATATTCTAAGATTTTACTAAAATCTTTTAGGTGTTTATTGTCTCTTTTTAAAATCAACAAAGTACCTTCTTTAAACTTAGTATCAGCTACTGTAATAGCTTGTGTTGTGTATCTAACTTTAATGTTTTTATTTAGTAAAGCAGTCATAAATTCGACATCAGAAATATGGTTCCATTTAGCGATGTATCCATAAGCATTATTGTTAAAATCGGAAGTGTTATTGGAGATTTCAAACTGTTGCAAGGTAGCAATATCAAAAGTCTTAGTACTGGAGATGGCTTCGACTCCGTGTGCGTACGGTAAACTCCATGCAGTACTATCATAGGTTACTGAGTCACTTAATTTAGTTTCGGGTTCTAATAATACCTTAATCATATTAGAATTTGCTTGATTTGCTGGTACAATTACATCTTCTTTTGTTAAGGTGTATTTGAGTGTTTTTTGCAAGGTATAATCAAATCCTTTTATGGAGGTTAATTGTCCTGTGTAACTTTTAATATTATGTCTTGCTAGTAATTCTACCAATCGGTTTACTTTGTCTTTATTGCCTTTTAAAATATAACTATTATAGTTCTGTTGCTGGTTGGTTTTAAAGAAATCAGCGAATTCTTTATTCAGTCTTAGTGCGTGTTTAGCACTCATTTCCACGGTAGAGATTCCTGTTGCTGTATGATGTGCAACTCTGTCTTTTAAGGTCAAAACAAAACCTTCATCGGTTTGGATTCCTAAACCAGCTTTTCCATGTCCTGCTTGTTCGTAGGTCATTCCTACAGCTCCCATATACGTAGGGTAGGTATCTCCATAACTTGGGTATAACAAATCGAAAAATTGTTTGGTAAAATACAACCAGCCTTCAGTGTCAAATTGTTTGGCATTATTTGTTCCTACACAATGTTGGAATTCACGTTGCCAAGGGGTGATGATTTCGTGAAATGGTTCGGCAGCCGGTGCAAAATAATAAGGCTCATTGTAATATTGCTCATGAAAATCTACATGCACATGCGGCATCCATTGTAGATATACTTTCAAACGCTGTTGTGTTTCCACTTGTGTAGCCCATGCCCAGTCTCTATTTAAATCGAATAAATAATGATTGGGTCTACCACTTGGCCATGGCTCGTTGTGTTCTGTGGCTAGAGGGTCGGTATTATAGGGTGATGTTTTTACTTGGTTGTACCAGTTTACATAGCGGTCTCTACCGTCTGGATTTAACGAAGGATCTATAATTACCACGGTATTTTTAAGTAATTCCTGTCTGTTAGTAAGTAATTGATAAGCGGTTTCCATGGCGGCCTCAGCACTGGAAGCCTCATTTCCATGCACATTATAACTCATCCATACAATGGCTATCTCCGGAGTGGAACTTGCATTGTTTTGGCTGTTTTTTATATTATGCAACCTTATGTTTTCAATGTTTTTAATATTTTYTTTACTAGAGATGATGGCGTAGGTTAAATCACGCATTTCTGTAGTTTCYCCGTATTTTTYATATAAGACAGCTGATGAGTTGCTATCTAAATAGTTRAARTATTCTACAATTTTATGGTTGGGGTGAAATTGACTTCCTATTTCATGTCCAAAAAATTGGGAGGGGCTTTTAATGGTTTGGGCTTGTARTACACTGGCAATTGCTAATGTGATACCTAAKATTAGAGTTTGGAATTTGGTCATTTGTTCTTGTTTGAATGTCAAAAATAAGAATTTATATTAATAGAGWAGTGTGAAGTYTGATTTTAAGTTTTAGAAGCTTTCATAAAAAASTGTTAATACGGCTGTCAAAACAGGTTCAATTTTTTAGTCCACTAAATATGTACTATTTTTAGCAAAAAATATAAACATGGACAAATCGGACTGTAGTGTCAATTTACAAAAGCATTGGGATAAAGCTTATGARAAAAGTCCTACAGAAAAACTTGGATGGTTTGAGAAAGTACCTACATTGAGTTTGAAACTTATTGCGGATTGTAAATTGGAGTCCACCGCTAAKATTTTTGTTGCAGGWGCAGGTTCTTCTACTTTAATAGATGCCTTGTTACAATTKWWCTWYWYMMKMTTWMTYRMMWRTRWWATKKCYAGYRWMKMWTWSKWSGYWKYMWWKCRWMGKWYKTSKSAKRMMGRWAAWMWGAGTCTTACTTGTATTGTGGACGATTTGACAAGTCCGACGGTCTTAAAAGACCTCCCTAATATAGATTTATGGTATGATAGGGCAGTGGTTCATTTTTTCTTAAAAGAGACTGAGCAGCAAACTTATTTTAATTTGATAAAATCCAAAGTAAAAAAAGGAGGTTTTGTTTTATTGGCCGCTTTTTCCTTAGATGGAGCTGAAAAATGTTGTGGTTTGGACGTGTTTAGATACGATACTAAAATGTTTAAAGATAGGTTAGGGAATGATTTTGAACTGATGTCAACGCAAGATCATACCTATATAAATCCTTTTGGAGATACTAGACCCTATGTTTATACCTTATTTCAACGAAAAGAATAGATCTTTATGAATACACAAACGATACACTATAAAGACACAGGTTATTTTTCTGAGATAATTTGTGATTATATTGCAAAGGAGACGGCATTAGATCCTTTTTATGGGAACTTCCCAGATATGGAAGGTTTTAAAGCACAACTTACACTAAAAGAGGATTCTTTTTCTCAAGAGAATAGAAAAGTGCTTTTTACTGCTTTGGATTTACAATATGCAGGAATTGTGAAAAGTGAAGTAACTTCAGCACATATTTCCTTGTTGCGCGAGTCCAATACCTTTACTATAACAACCGGGCATCAGCTAAATATTTTTACAGGGCCTTTGTATTTTTTATACAAAATAGTTTCCGTTATAAATTTAACAGCACAATTAAAAAAAGAATTTCCAAGCTATAATTTTGTACCTGTCTATTGGATGGCTACAGAGGATCACGATTTTGAAGAAATAAATTATTTTAAATTAAAAGGAAAGAAAGTTAAATGGAATAGGACCTCCTCTGGGGCGGTGGGACATTTAAAAACTTCGGATTTTGACAAGGTGTTTGATAAGTTTTCTACATTAATCGGAACAAGTAAAAAAGCGAATGAATTAAAGGATTTGTTTAGAAAATCCTATTTGGAACACGATACCTTAACGGAGGCTTCTCGCTATTTAGTAAACGAAATATTTGGAGATAATGGCTTGGTAATTGTAGATGGGGATGATCCACTTTTAAAGAGATTGTTAAACCCGTATGTAAAAGAGGACTTATTAAAAAACACGAGTTTTAACGAAGTTTCTAAGAGCATTCAAGAGTTAAATAACTTAGATAAGAATTATAAAATTCAAGTGAACCCACGAGAAATAAACCTGTTTTATTTAAAGGAGGGATTGCGAGAACGAATTATAGAAAAGGACAATCAGTTTGCCATCAATAATACGGACACTGTTTTTTCCAAGGAGGCCATTTTACTGGAATTGGAGAAATATCCGGAACGTTTTAGTCCTAATGTAATTATGCGCCCTTTGTTTCAAGAGGTGATTTTACCAAATCTTTGTTATGTTGGTGGAGGAGGAGAAATAGCCTATTGGTTTGAGTTAAAACGCTATTTTGATTCTGTACATGTGCCGTTTCCAATTTTGTTGTTGCGTAATTCTGCATTAATAATCAATAAAAAACAATTGGAAAAATCAAGGAAACTCGGATTGAGTATGAGAGACTTGTTTAAAAACCAACAAGAATTAATAGTAGATAAAGTGAAAGAAAAATCTGCCATTAAAATAGATTTTTCAGATCAAAGAAAAGTATTGAAAGTACAATTCGAAGCTTTGAAGAAATTGGCAACCCAAACCGATAAATCATTTATAGGGGCGGTAAAAGCTCAAGAGAAAAAACAGTTGAATGGTCTTGATATTTTAGAAAAGCGCCTGTTAAAAGCCCAGAAAAGGACGATGTATGATATGGTAACACGTATTCAGGATTTACAAAACGAATTATTTCCAAATAATAGCTTGGAAGAACGCAGTCGGAACTTTTCAGAATATTATGAGCAATATGGAACTAGATTATACACCTCGTTATTTGAGTCATTAGATCCATTAAAATTAGAGTTTACAATAGTTGAAATGCCCGCATAAGGCACAAAAAAAAAGCGCCTAATTCAAAAAAGCGCTTTTTACTATTAACTCAAATAATCTTACAAATGAAAACAAAGCTAACTACTTCTTTGCTTCGTTTAGTATATATTCAAATCTTATGCCATTAATTATGTTCGTTAGTTAATGTTATGTTAAGTAGTTTAAGTTAGGCTGAAAATGGTGTGAAGTGCTGAATTAAGGGAGTGAAATAGGCCTTATTACTTCGCTTAGTTAGGCTAAAAAAAAGAGCGCATAAGATTTTTAAATCTTATGCGCTCTTTTTACTTGAAAAAGAATAGTTACTAAGCCAAATGCTTATGTGCTTTGTAGGAAGAACGAACTAAAGCGCCACTTTCTACATGTCTAAAACCAAGTTCTTTTCCTATAATCTGATATTTTTTAAACTGTTCAGGAGTAATATATTCAACCACAGGTAAATGCTTTTTGGATGGCTGTAAATATTGTCCAATAGTAACAATATCAACCTTGGCATTTTTTAAATCGTTCAACGTTTCAATAACTTCGGCCTCTGTTTCTCCTAAACCAAGCATAATACCTGACTTTGTTCTAGGTTGCCCTTGATCCTTCATGTATTTTAAAACAGCCAAACTACGGTCGTATTTTGCTTGAATTCTAACCTCTCTAGTCAAGCGTCTAACGGTTTCCAAATTATGGGAAACTATTTCCGGTTTAACAAACTTCGCCAAACCATTATCATCGCCGGGTTTCTTGGTGGCGTATTCTCTGTATGGGCGCTGGCG
>NVSD01000018.1 GCA_002401105.1 Flavobacteriaceae bacterium
AGCAAACGACTCCCATATTTCAAGAGGTGCTTCAAAATAGGGGTCAAATATTTTCTTAACTAATAATCCTGTTTCGTCCATTTTTTAATTGTGGGTAACACCCATATATCCACAATAGAAACCTTAAACTTGACGTTAACTCCATTATCTCTACAGAACAGGGTATTATTAATTTTATTTATAATCAAGGTCATTCAACTATACCTCGACTTTCAAAAGTACATAACTTTTGGATATACGTACGTTTTAACAAGATTTATTTACAGTTAATTAACAATACGTAAAACAGGGATGTATCAAATAATTACTAAGGATGCTTGTTAATATGCAATACGTTATAAAAAAGACCCATTCATGTTTGAACAGGTCCTTTGTGTAAAATTTATTTGTTGTTAAAGTAGCTGCTACAAAATTGTTTTGTCAATTTGTTGTTTGGAGCCTATCCCCTACTTTAAACTGCTGGAAAACAGTACTGTCACAAAGGTTTAGCATATAGAAAACAGTAAATTTAAAACCGTATTTTGCCGATGTTTAAATTTAGTTTTTTTTACGTTTTAGAACCATTCTGTTTTATTGAATTAAGTATTTTTTTTAGTCATTATTGCCTGTAGTCAATTAATTAAAGCACGCAATCCCCATAACAACAACTTTTTTACCCGGTATAGTCAACACTATGTTCATGCTTGGCGCTACGCACCTCACAAACACTTAGTTATTAGGCACAGTTACTCTTTTAGATTTTTCAGTAAGATTTTAATACTATTTACCTGATATAATCAGAATGTATTTATAATTTTTCAGCATATACCATTCGTTCAATTTTCATTACTCCTAATTTTCTCCCTGTTGGTTTCACATAGCGATTATTTAACTCTGCATAACTCAGATCTTCAATTAATTGCCATCCATAATTGTTAAGGTATGCTGCTAATTCATTAGGATTAAATCCAAAATGCCACAATTTTCCTTTGACAGCTTGTTTATAAAACTTTTCTGCGCCATAGAGATTTTCGCCTGTAATAAAATCTTTTGGGACATAAGTGAAGGCTAATTTACTTCCAGTACGTGCTTTAGCAAAAAAATCAAAAGTCTTATTAACGGCAGTCTCGTCTAAATATTGGGAAACGGCTTCCCAGATAAAAAATGTTTTGGCCTCCCCTAAATATCCCTGTTCTTCAAGTACATCACCAATTTCTTGCTCGAGAAAATTTATGGGAACCAGTTTGACATGGTTGGGGACTTCTTTGAAGACTTTTTGGAGTCTTTCTCGTTTTGTATTTATATTTACTGCTTGGTCAACTTCCCATGAAGGGATATGTTGAACCTCAGGAAGACGGTAAAGACGASTATCAAAACCAGCACCTAGGTTTACTATGGCGTTAATTCCATTCTGATCAACTGCCTGGACCAGTCGCTCGTCTATGTAACGTTTACGAACTAGAAAACAACTCCAAATACCCTGAATTGATTTCTCCGAGGCATTCACCATCCAATTTCTAATGGCATTAATCTTCGTGAGATATACCCAAAATCTCCCCGAACCAGAAATGATTTGTGGAGCAATAGCATCTTGAATTATTCTTTCTTCTTTTGGAAAATTTTGTTCGATAGCTACAACTACTGTTGGCTTGTCGCCTGTATTTGCAGCGCCCCTAGTGTTAATTTTGTCTTTTTTTTTCAGCATATTCTTCTTTAATTCTTGATATTCAATTAATCAAGCTTTAATACATAGTATTGCTCTACTAATTGTGCCTAACACCCATATATCCACAATAGAAACCTTAAACTTGACGTTATATCCATTATATTTACAGTACGGGGGCATTGTTAATTTTATTTCTAGACAAGGCTAAACAAGAATACCTCCCCTTTCAAAAATACATAACTTATAATTTCTGTATAGCCGTTTTTCAGGCTATTTAAACATAATATCACTTTTGACGTCTTTAGACTCATAAGGTCAGCTATTATGTTAAAAGAAATTATAGTTAACAGATTTTGTTCTATAGTACACATCCTATAATTTCTGTTACCCTTTTTCCGGCTATTTACACATAATATCAGTTATAACGTCTTTAATAACATATTGTTATTCTTTTATGTTAAAGTCTCTAATAAATATATAAACTGGAATCTTACAATTTTTTAAATACCTGATCATAATTTTAAGAGAAACTTCAGGCGGTATTTTACCAYTACTAGCCCCCAATAATGGAAAGGCAACGGATTTTAAACCTTTTTCTTCATAAGTATCAATGAATTTTTTCAAGCCTTTTTCAAGATATGATATCTCAGAAGGATACTTCCAATGTGTTTTAGTGGGGAAATTGAGGATCCATTTATCTTCACTTTTATACAACCATAGTTTTCCTACATTAATAAGTCCTTGATTACATAATAGAACGTAACGTTCGAACATATCTGGGTATAATTTTTTATATTTTTTTGCAATGCCCTTCCCCATAACTCCTACGCAATTGACTGTGTTAACAATTGTTTGGGCATCACAACTAAATAYATCTTCATTTCTTATTATCTTAACACACATGCTAGTATCTCATTTTCTAATTCTTTAAACTTTGTTTCTATACTTTCAATAAAACTTAATCTCTTTAATGTAGAATCAAACACAATTTCACCCTCAGCATTATTGATATAGATAGATTTCTGAAGAGAATCATATCCAGCTGCATCACATTGGTAATATATTAATAAAGTTGGCCACAACTCATTAATTGTTAGCCCCATGCTCATTGCCATTTTATTTATCTGTTCAATAGCTTCCTCTTTAGTCTKWKMWTCNAAKTTGWTKAAGATATTTTCCAATTGGATCGCCATCCAATAAATGCACTATTCTTTCTATTACCCCATTATCAAGGTCTAAAACATCTTTAATTTGACCAATAATCTTAATTGAAAACTTATGTTGCTCTTCTTTATTACCATTTAAAATTGCCATTGGTTTACCTATATCATGCAAAGCCAAAAAGAGTAAAAAGTATTTTTCATTTTCAAATAATTGCTGTTGTCCATCAAAACACTTAACGTAATTTTTAATTACAGCAGAAGTATGTTGTAAAAGATTTAAACGATCAGGACCACCAATTTTTTGACTGAACCAATGCTTTAGTTCGGGATGAATACATAAAACATTAATAATATTTTCTGGTATGCCTGTTTCAGTTTCTAACCATTCGGTAATAAACTCTTGTATATATTCAGTTTTAAACTTACTATTTGATGTATTGGTGTGTATGAGCCATTGCTGACCGTTATAATAGTAATAAAAGGAGAATTTAATGAGATCAAGGTCTCCTTCTAGGTCAATGATATTAGTTGAGTGTACAATAGTGGTCTGCCCTAGTTGATATTGTTTAAATGTATCATCTCCAGAAAGACAATTCCATTTTCCAGCGCCTTCAACTTGTAATATCATCTCCCCTGATCTTGATGTTCCATATTGAATACTTAATTTATTCTTACTTTGATTTATATTAATTTGTGGGTTATTATTGTGATAAAATGAAGAATCAATTATAATTCTACATTCCCATTCTTCATTATCATCAAGCAGTGCTAGAAGGCTGTTTTTTGCATTCTCATCCTGTACAATCAACTCATAGTTTATAGCATTAAGATCCAGCTTATCTTGAATTAAAAACTCTTGATGAGCCGCAGCCATAAATCGGTTATGTTCAATATCTTCTTTTGACTTATAAACACCCTCGAAATCAAATTGCTTAATAATATCCATTTCATTACCGTAGAGCATATTGGCTACAGCCATATTTCCTAGACTTATTTTCCAATCTGATATTGGTAGTACTTCTACCAAAGGTATTTTAAAAAATATTGGAATAGGACATATAGGTTCATCACCTAGTTTTTCAATAGATTCTTTTCCCCTACCCCAATTTTCAATATAAAACTGAGTTGGTGTTTGAGGTCGGAAATAGAAACGTGCAAATTCTTTTTTTGCATCATCTGTTTGAGCAATAATACCACCACCTGCGGAATCTTTAAAAGAAGCAGATTGTCTACTCTTTATAGTCTTTGACTTAATAATTTGTATTGCGTTTTCTATATGTGTAAAGTGATAAACAGAACCTTTAAATACAGATTCTTGTTGTTCCAGACCATAAAGTAAATTGTCTTTAGGCTCTCCTAGTGTCTTAGCAAATAATTCTTCATTTCGTTCTCGATTATTTTTTCTTAAACTATCATAATCAATTCTTTGTTCAAYATTTTCAGTTTCTTTTCCAATTCCTATCTCACCTGAAACTTCACTATCTACTTTTGTGTCATTTAACAGGGGCAATTCCATTCCTTCTTTTTCGAAATGCTCCTGTATTTCGGTCAATTCTGCTTCTAATAAAAACACAAATTCTTTTCGATAACCTTTAACATCAAAAAAGGTCAGAAGTTTATCTGGCAAATCAAACATTACTGTTGCAGTCTCCCAATTTTTCAAAACATAAAGAGATGATCCATTTAAATGTGCTGATACAGGTTTTTCAAAATTAGCACCATACGTTATACTAAGTTTTCTAGTAAAATACACTTGCAGTTGATCTAATTTTGATTCAAGTTCGTATATCATTTGTTCAAAACCGCCTTGAACTTCTTTTTCCATCCATTTTGCCCAATAAGGTAAAATTTCAGTTAACTTTATAGTTAGTTCTATTGCAGGTTTTTCTTCAACGGTATTTATTTTAAATTGACTTTGGCTAAAAATTTCTACTCCTAAAAGTTGAAGCAAGTTTTCAATTTCAGAATGTCGTTGATTTGCATTATTCAATGCAATAAATGGATACGCACCTTGAAAAATATTCGAATTCCCGTCTGCATAATGTTTAAGTTCACTACATACATGAAATCTCTCATCTTTACCGATCAACACATTATTAACTGACCATTCTTTTACTTCCTGTTGATTCTCTTCGCTCCAATTAGGACATGAATTTAATAGGTATTCGAAAATTGTATCTACTCTTTTTCTATTGTCATTTTTTATCTTATCGCTATTATTGACATCCAGAGATATTTGGCTCAATAATTTCAAATAGTCAGGAAGCTTTAGTTTTGTTTTAAACTGAAATAAACTTCTCCAATCAGGTAAAAGTTCAGCACCTTCAAATACAGGTAAATACTCACCAGCAAGCTCCTTAATTTCCTTATCATTAATAAAAACTTGATTTGCTGGATAACACATTTTTGTACTTGTTGGTATACAGCTTTTATTATCAATAAACCATTCAATATAATTTTTGACTTTATTTCCTGAGGTTTGTCCAGAATTACTTGAATACCCCCAGTATGCAGTTGATCTATGTTTAAGTTCAACAGGGTTTTGATTTTGTATAATGTCCCGCCAAAATAGTTTTGAAAATTCTAAGGAATTGGTCAAGGAAACATAACTCAAGGAGAATATGCTACTATAATGGTTAGCGGTGAAATATGAATCCCAAAATTTCTTATCTTCCATTTCAAAATAACCTGATTCAAATCCATTTGTTTCCAAATATTTAACAGAAACTTTGTTTTTATTTTGAAGAATATCAATCCCTTCTTTCACCTCCATTAATTTAAAGAATCTTTTCCATTCATCAACCTCTGTTTCATCAATAAAATACTTTTCAGACATAAAAATATCCATGTCTAATATTGATTCGATTTCTAATCTAGGTTGGTAAAAATCAGATAAATAGCATTGGCTTGCCGAAAGAAGAGTTCCTTTCTGTGTCAAGAGTTTAAGTTTTCCTAATTGCTCTAACTCACCGTTTAACTCATTTTTAAGGTATTGAGAAAAAAGAGTTTGAACGGTTTGGACAGCATTACTAAGTGTAATATGGTTTTCAGCATTAGGAATAATCGTTTTTTGCAAATAAGACAAATCAGATTTTTCAACAACACCCAAAGATTCAAGCCAAGCTCTTATTTCAGGCTTGATCATAAGCCAACTTTGTATTTCAAGATTTAAAAAGGAAAGCTCATTATCGGCTCTGTTCCAGGTATCATCGTCAGGATCAGGAAAGAAAATCTCTTCGGGAGATTTTAACTGATTCCTATGATCAAAAATCAAATTMCATTTTTTTATTGAATTAGATGTTACTTCTCTTGGCTTTTCAGTTTCACATAGACCTTTAATATGATTAATTAATAATTTATTACTGTCAATTRAATGGTTTCTTTGAAGTTCAATAGATTCTAATAATCTCGGCATATCAATCCATTCAAAACAAGTAACGCCTATATCTTTCAATTTAGATTCATACCCCGTATATGGCAAAAAAGGCTCTTGATTAAGCACATTTGTTCCATTTCTTTTAGCAATAAAATTTCGAACTACATCTTTTCCTATAAAATCCTTTGAAGATAAAAAAGTAAAGTCAATAATAGCTTCATCTACTTTTAATAAAGTTCCTGTCTTGGAAATAATAAATGGAGTAGACTTTATCGCTTCTTCAAAACCTAAATTGAATGATTTAGCTAAATCATCAACTATGGTAGAGCGTTTTGGTAAAAGTCGGTAAGCTTGATATTGCATTTCTCCTGTTACTAATTCTCCAATCCATTTAAATAACTCTGAACCAATGTTTTTAAACAACCATTGGTTCCATACTGAGTCAACGTGCAAAGATTCTCTATTTGCAGTAGTTAAAAAACTTGCATTTACAAGAACAGGGAAAGAATAACGCTGTTCTTCAGTTGGCAAATAGGAATACAGAAGTTTTTCATTATTCGTTAACTCTATTATCCCGTCAGTTGTTTTTTTAGCAGCAAATATTAATTCTGTCTGATTTGCTGATTTTAATTTGTCAGGTATGTTTTGGTCGTGCTCTATTTTTTGTTTTAAATCAGGCGGGACACTCAATGTAATGGACTTCAAAATCCAATTTATTTGATTTTTTCCATTTAATTTCAACGTAATTTCTTCACCTTTTTCAGAGCGATCAAGTTGAACAATGATAGATTCTCCCAGATTAAAATCTATTTCATATATGTTCTTTAAAAACAAAAWCATATTCAAATTCGTAGATAATTCCTTTATTGCTCTTACAGTATCGTCAACTCTTTCTAAATCTACAATTGTAGCTACGTTCCAATTGCCCACAGATAAAAAAGTATGAATATCTTGATCAACTTCATCAATATTGGTTGAAATTGGTATTATCTGCCATGGAAATTCAAATTTCCTGTCATTTTCTTGCTCCCAAGAGGCTTGATCTTCTTCCCACTCTGCTTTCCAACCAAACGTGTATTGGGCATCAAATCGGAAATATTCTTTTGCTGTAAACACAGTTACTTTTTGTGATTGTCCAAATACCGCTTTAAATCCAATTCCTTTGTATCCTGTTTTTTCGACTGCGTTTTTCTTTGTTCCATCATTAATCCCACATAGTCCTCTTAAATCTCTTTCACTAAACGGGTTTCCTGTATGGGCTATTACTAAACTAGTATTAAAAAGTCGTATTGCAACCTTCACAGGTTTACCATCCGCTGCATCATCAGCATTTTGTAATAACTCATAAACAAAACGTTTTGCATCGGTGTACAAATCTCTTGAAAGAGTGTTTAAGGAATTTGCTTGGTTTACAGCTTGTCTGGGGCGAGAGTAATCTGTATTCTCTTCAAATTGTCGTTCTATAGCTTCTTTTAAGCTCATAAGTTTGTTCTATTGTTTATATAAAATATCTAAAATCGTAAGATTTATTTGCTAATTCTTCAGTTTGTTTTCCCATTACAGATAATTTTTGAGAAAAATCAATCGTTACAGGTGTAGACTTGTACAACTCAGCTCCATTCCAATTCATTTTAGTGAGTTTTAAAATATCATTTGCAACTGTTTCAATGGAATCGGACCCCCTAAACCGTCTAATTAACATTGGAACAGGAATACCTCTTTTTCCTTGATAATACGGTTTAGAAAATTCTTGATGATTAACTAGCCCATGTGTCCAAAGCAAAAATGAGAAGTCATCCAATTGAACAATTGTTCCTCTTTCAATTGGATAGCCAAATGGTTTATGTTTTTGCGTGTTATTGTCTTTGAAGAGCTTAATGGCTCTCCAATTAGTGAATTGTTGAATTTGCAATAATTCCACATTGTCAATTCCTTCAACGGCATTGCTAATACCTTCTATTTCATCTTTGGTAAACTGTGTTGTTTTGTGAATTACCAATTTATTTAAACCTATATTTGGATCAATTTTATGGTAGGTATTTCTAATGTTGGTGACTAAACGGAAAGCATCCTCTTTACTCATAAAAGGATTCTTTTTATACTTGTCAAAATACTTTGGATTATCTATCGGTTGCATTAGAAATTTCAAACCGTTACCATTTGAATCAAAAATTTGGCTACTGCCCAATACTACTTTTTGTTTTGCATTTCTTCTAATTGCATAGCTTACCCCTACAAAAGCAGTTTCTAAATCATCTGTTTTAACTTTCCAAGGAGTAGCATTTGATTTTACATATAAACCCAAAGAAAGCCACCATCTAATTTTTGCTTGATCGTAATATCCAATTGATTTTTCTTCAATAAACTGTATTTTAATACCTTTCTTGACACAATATATTTTTATTGAATCATGTAAATCAAAATAAGTATCTTTTGACTTTAATTCTCTAAACCTCTTCCATTGTTCAGGGATATAAATTATTAAACAATCAATATCTGTTTGACTAATTACTACTCTTTCAATACAATTTTTTAAATAATCGTAAAATTGAACAGTGTCAAGACTAGATACAGTTTCATTTTTTATTATATAACTGTATGGACTATTAGCATCTTTCGGGATTTCAAGATGTTTTTTATAAATCTCATCAAATCCAGGGTACTCAACTAAATAATCTCGTTCTGATTTATGATTGATGGCTACAGTTAGATTATTAAGGTGTGTAATTACTTTTTGAAAACCAAAATCAGGAGAAATAACAGCTAGATTAATTTTTTGCAATCCATTTACCATGCTATAACTTTCTTCTAGTGGCCCAAATGTTTTTAAAGCTTTTAGAGGATGAATTGCCGAGACATTTATATCATTATGATGGAAAAATATTTTTGGTTCATTCAATTTTTTCAATCCATCAAAACTGTAAATATTAGCAGCTACTTTTGTTCCTGCTGTTGAATAAAATGAAGATAATTTGATTTGAAAAGAGCCAATATTAAAGTGTAAATCAGCATTATGTTGTTTCAAAAGTTTAAGCCAAAAAGTAAGTTTTTGAGCATACTGTTTATTGTATCTATTAGAAATTATTGGATTTGAAAGGTTTTGTATTTGTTCTTTTGGGATATCTGTTTCATTATCCTTTGCCAAATGAATTATTGGAGAAACTAAAAAAAACAGTTTTCGATTTATCAATTCAAGCTTGTATTCAAATGCTTCATAAATTTTAATGTCGCTAGGGATGTTAAAATATCTATTCCATTTTTTAATGTTAGCTATCTCATCAGTTGTAATTTGATGCAGTTTAGAAAACACCTTTCGCATTCTTCCTTTTGAACATGAAGACATTCCATAATCACGTAGCAAGGAGATTTCAACTAAATCATACATCATACCCAAGAAAACAGAATCAGAATAATAATAGAGTTTTTCAGGTATATCAATTAGCTTTAATTCATCTTCAAAACGTCCTTCAAAAGCTTCTTTAATATCTTCTTCTGTCCCCCAAATTAGAGTACTACCCTTGTGTAAAGAAGCTACTACATTTTTATCTTTAACAATTTGTCTTAATTCTTTCCATCCCTCTATATCGGTTTTGGTTGTATAAATTGATGTAGGATATTGAATTGCTTTAATTACATTTAATAGAACTGGAGTTGTGTAAGCAGAAGATTGTGAAAGTCTAAAGGGTTTTCTTTTTTCAAACCTTATATTTTCAATATTATCAATTTGTTCATTTTCCAATGCAGAAACTGAATAAAGTTCATGAATGAAATAATCGAAACTATCAATTTCAATAAACCCTGAACGATGATTTAGAACATCTGCCTTATTTATTAAAGCTACCAAATCGCAAGATGGAGTAATTCCTTTTGGAATACACCATATTAGCCCTTTCGGAAAAGCCTTTGGGTTTTCTAAAGCTTTTGTAAGTGTATCCATTATGGATTTATCACTTCCCGAATAACCAATCACAATTAATCCTTTTGATTTGACTGATTCTAATAAATAGCTTTGTAAATTACCTTCTAACTGCTGTAACTCATCGTCTGTATTTTGTAATGGATCATATCGAAAATCGCCATGTAGTTTGACTACTTTTGGCAAAGTATCATCTTTATATTTCTGAATAGAGTTTGAATTTTCGGGAGAAATTACAGAGCAACTAATATCCAGTTTGCTCATTCCCTTTTCTATTAAATCATCAAAATTAGTTGTCCAAGCAGTATTAAACTTTGAATTATTTATAAGAGCAGATAAACACAAAAATCCAATAGATGGTTTTTTGTCACGAACTAGTTTTGTGATGAACTCTTCTCTTGCTAACGGGTCAGGATAACATTCTTCGAAATAATGTGAGTATTCATTTGAAATATTAGTATCTCCCCTTTCTTCAAAGTATTGTTGAATTTTGTTCTGATTCGATTCAATTTGTAAATCTCTAAATTTATCTATCTGAATTCCTTTTTCAATACAAAATATTTCTCTTTTAAAATGCCATATCAATTCTCTTCCTGTTGGAATCCCTGAACTAACGGAAGCTCCTGAACCAAGAAAGACATCGAAGGAATTATCTGNAAAAACCTTAAATGACCGTAAAAATGTATTCTTATCAAGCTTTTTCATTAGTTTAGTTTCCTTCAATAATTTTAATTTCTTCCCCTCTCAACMCATACAACTCATAAAACATAGCATCTATCTCAGCATCCGTTTTTCCTCCAGTTCTGGGGCATTTAATTAATTATATTTATAATCAAGGTCATACAACTATACCTCGCCTTTCAAAAGTACATAACTTTTGGATATATGCACGTTTTAGTAACATTTATTTACAGTTAATTAACAATATCTAAAACGGGTATAAATAAAAAAATAAGCAAGGACGCTTGTTAATATGCATAACGTTATAATTATAGTCAAATTTATTCACTAGAACCTACCCCCTACTATTTTAATCCAGAGAACGGGAAACAGTCGCGATTAAGCAACCGTTTTTTAAGATAAACAACTTTTGGTTTGTTTGGCTTTCTATAATTGAACTTGTGGTTCATCTGTTTCTTTTCCATATCAAAATGTTCCATTGCAACCTCTATGTGTCTCTATGTTCCAAAGACTTTGGATTTTAAACCGTTTTGTTTAAATTTATTGGCATAGTCCTTTAAGAAAAAACAGGAGTTTTCAATTAATGAACAGCATGCATCTAAGGCATTTAATTTCAGGTAATTAATAAGGTGTAATTTCTACATAGCCGTATTCATTAACTCCAGCATAAATATTAAGGCTATGAGTAACTTACACATATATAGTTACTCCTTTTAAACAAAGCCAATAAAATTAWTTAAAAWSCCCATTTTAAKCGCACAAAAAGTGCGTTTCCACTAKCTGCRATKGTAGGRYYTATKGMATCCATMGMATAGTATTGGCCAATAGCRGCCAATTCCATAGTATTAGACAYAGAATAKGTAAGTGTTGGACCTASGTATAWAAAATTMCCTTCKGGYCCATACATWCCYGATAACATCACTCGCATCAACGGAGTAATATYRTAKSCGCCACTWSCAAAYAGKGCRAATTTTGTTRGAAATAAWTTTTTTGGMGAYARMTCCATAAAAAKAATATCYCCYAAACCCGAATCAAATTCATTGGCTGCAAATCCATTGTATAAGGTTTCRAACTGAAGGTTTAAAGARTTTTTAAAGGTATAATCATAATGCAAGGAAAATGTAAGTGCTGCATCTTCTTCTGAAGCGTTTTTCATAGGATGATAATACGTCAATTCACCACTAAAACCTCCACCGCCAATACTTCCAGACCATCCACTACCAATCACATAATCGCTTTGGTTATACACACCTCCAAGGAATTGGAAATCATACCCTTTGGTATTAAATCTATAAAGTGCCATAGAAGTAATTTCAGCATCACTATTTAAAGAAGTAGCTAGTTCTATTTTACTTGATTCTCCAATATAATAYTGAATTCTCACAGCATCGCTTCCTGGCCTTTCGTCATAATCAAAATCGAAATAAGAATAACTGTTAAACAAGTCATTSGGATTCCAAACAAAYGTTTGCCCCCAATTAATTCTTTGTCTWCCAACYGTRATTTGTAGATTCCCAATGGTATAATCAATATTGAATCGATCGAGTTGAGATATCCCAACCCAAGAAGAATTATCTGCCCACACCAAAGATAAATCCATAAAACCATTATCACGGGACAAATAGTCACTATAATTAGGAATTAGGGCTACATTATTTCCAACAATAATTCTATTTCGTACACCCATAGTAAACGTAAAATTATCGCTCATATACCAATTTACATCAAATCGGTTGTGCAGGGTGTTTTCTATAGAAGTTTCATTATCATCAGCAGATTGCATAGAAGTCATCCCTTTTACRTAGCCCTTCATCATCCAATTWTCTTGWGAATAACTTGTAAAAGTTAWKAARMTWAAYAAYAMGRTTAAATRKRRTTTCTTAAACATRANTWTMTTTTACTTYYTRMTTTTMGTTTCGTCAGAWATAACTTYACCATCCAAYAAAGTAATAATCCGATGTGCTTTATCAACWACACGTTGATCGTGTGTCGAAAATATAAATGTGATATTTTCTTCTTCATTTAGCTTCTCCATAATATCTAACAATTGGGAAGTTGCATGAGAATCYAGRTTTGCAGTKGGTTCATCTGCCAAAACAAATTTTGGCTTTGATGCCAATGCTCTGGCGACAGCCACTCTTTGTTGTTCTCCACCAGAAAGTTGATTTGGACGACTATTGAGTCTATTACCTAAGCCTACAGATGCTAACAATGAAATTGTACGTGCCTCTATTTCTTTTTTATCTCGATGTTGCAATTGCATAATAAACTCCACGTTCTCTTTTGCAGTCAATACAGGAATTAAATTATATGCCTGAAAAACAAARCCAATATTTTTCAATCTAAAGTTAATGAGTTCATTTGAAGATAATTTATCYATTTCAATACCATTCACTTCAACACTTCCTGAWGTTGGAGTTTCCAAACCTCCAATCATATTCATAAGTGTTGTTTTTCCGCATCCTGAAGCGCCTACGATTGCYGTAAATTCGCCTTCTTTAAACGCTAAACTTATTCCATTAACCGCGTGTACAGGAACWGCTGTATCTGTATATATTTTAGTTAATTYCWTTAATTTGATAACACTCATAATAGTATATTTTTGTGTTTTTTAAATCGTTCTTATTGCATTTGCAGGATCTAATTTCAGTGCTTTTATCGCTGGATAGATAGATGCCAAAATACCTGTTATAAAAACCATTATGGTAATTTGCACATATTTTATAGGGTTTAATGAAGGATACGTAATCGCACTATATCCTATTGTTTCCAACCCTTCTGCCATTGAAGAGAGATCAATTCCAACCTTACCATAATAATTAATAAGTAACATGCTTATCAATTCTCCAATCAAAGCACCAATAAGTGCCAAGAAAACAGTTTCGAACATTATCATTGCAAAAACTCTTCGTTTTGTCATTCCTATAGCCATTAGCATCCCCAGTTCTTTGGTGCGTTCTAAAATGACCATCAACATGGTGTTTACAATTCCGAAGCCTAGAGCGCCGAGAATGATCAACATAAAAACACCCATCATAATATCCATGTATTTTGTGATGAAGTTGATGTAGGGCTGAATTATAGCCCAATCTTCGCTTAAAACATCCGGATATGTTTTTTGTAGTTGATCTGAAATAATTGCTGCTTGCTTATAATCATCCAATAAAATAGCTATTTCATGAGATTGATTTTCTGGYAATTCCAACACCTTACGCAAATCTGTATCTTTTACAAAAACGTGCATTTTATCCCATACACTATTGGTGGTTTTATAAATACCTACAACTTTAAATGCTGCACCCGTTATTTCACCATTATAATCTTGAAAAGTGAGTACAATTTTGGATTTCAGTTTTGCTTTTAGCTCTTTTGCTAAAGCTTTTGAAATAACAATAGCATTCTTCTTTTTTATGTCGAAAAAACCACCGTTTGTTGACTCAATTTTTTCGTATAATCCAAAAACTTCCTTTTCACTTTTTGGATGTACCCCCACTATAGTTACCCCCATATTTTTATTTGCAGTTGCAGCCATCGCTGAAGTTTTTAAACGACTTGTAACTGCCTTTACTCCTACTATGTTTGCTATTTCTTTCAACTTTTCCTCTGTAGAAAGTATTGTTTTCTTTACATCAAAATTATCTGCAAACTCCCGGTTATGAAGCTGTATATGTGCTGTTTCGATAGCAAAAGTGTCTTTGACTCTTTGATTTGCCATACCACTCATCCAGGCAGAAGAAAACAGGCCTCCAACCAAACCTGATGCAATGGCAAGCATCACTACAGCACTTCTTAATTTACTTCTCCAAATATTTCGCCAAGCTATTTTTATTAATAACATCGTTAAGATTTTAAACCGTTTACTACATCTAACTTCATAATCTTAATCGTTGGATACGTCATCGAAATTAAGGTTATTATAGAAATTGAAATTGCCTGAACAATAAATATTTCAGGTTCCATACTAATTGGCAAYACAGGTTCRAAATTGAAATCTTTCATTGCCTCCAAAGCTTCTCCTGTAAATTTAATAGGATTGTATAGAAAATAAATCATCACTGGAAGACTTATCAGTATYCCCGCMAWAACMGCAAGYGCTGTAAGAAAAAACAACTCRATRATTACCACCAMTGCTAATTTCCATTTTTGCATYCCAACAGMAATCATCACAGAGAATTCTCTAATCCGTTCRTTTGTCATCATCAAAACAGTGCCRAAAATTCCAAAGGCAATMACCATATATAAAATTSCGACCATAATGATACCTCCTGCATTATCAGATTCAATCATTTGTAARAGCTCTTTAYTCATCACTTCCCAACCCATCACTTCWTAKGTATTCAAATCTAAATTTGAACKTATCATTTCTTCAACTCCAACAACATYATCAATAGCATGTARATCAAATATAAACCCTGWTAATTGATTTTCTGTGGAGAAAAAAGTTTGAGATGCTGCAATWGGCAAATAAATAGTTCCTCTGTTCATTTCAGGAATTGGAAGTTTTAGAATTCCTTTTACGGGGAATAATCCAGCWGCGGTTTGACCGTGATAACCTGAAGAAAACAACACTAATGTATCCCCTACTTTTACTTTTAAAAATTTAGCCAATTCAGCTGCGACCAGCACCGCTTTATCATCGCTATTAATATAGGTTCCTTCTTGCAGATATGACTTTATCTTCGTCATGTTATTCTCTTTTTCGGGAGAAATACCTATCACAGCAACACCTTTTGTAGCTTCTCCAGAAGAAGCCAAGGCAAAAGATTCCAATCGCGGAATTATTTCTTTTACTCTCGAATCAGCTTCAAATATTGAGATAATTTCAGCATCAATAGAAAAKACATTGTTTATATTTTTATCATCCCAAWAGCCTTTTTTGTGAATTTGCWCATATCCTGAAYAAGATTTGATTGCATTCTCTTTCATTTTTGCATAAGATCCTTTTTGGAATCCACGCATAATAATTGCAAAAAACAATGCAAACATAATCGAAGCAACAGTAATTAAAGTTCTTCGCTTATTGCGCCAAACATTTCTCCAAGCAAGTTTGAATATCGTTTTCATTTTATCTAATTCGTTTCATTTTTTGTTGRGAAAAGAAAGACGCTGGCAATGGGATATTAAATGTTGATTCTTTGATATAAACCACCGTTTTTTTRCCTTCTTCATYAGCAGGAATAATTTCCATTCTTGTMGGAATCAACCTTCCGTCCATCACTTTAAAGTCATAACTAAAATCACTTTTCACCAAATCATCATCTTCATCATAATACTCCGATTTAATTTGAATAAATTCATCTGTTGTGATCCACTTATACACTTTCCCCCAAACTACKGCAGCATCTTCTTTTGGAGTCATTTCAATTTTATAGGTTTTATAACCATCAATTGTTTCTTCTAACACTATTTTATGTGTGTAATCAACTACAATGGAACTCTCTTTTAAAATGTCATCATTTGTATAATCGGAACCCATCCAGCCTTGTGACATCATTGATGCAGGGATTTTAATCATTCTAGCAATTGCAGGCATCCAATTCCACATTTCTGTWTCTCGCTTCATAAWAACCTGACCTTTATCTTTTGCTGGAGCKGTGATATACGTCATAGAAAATTYGKTKCCTCTTCCCCAACTTTTCATMGTWACCGAGCGTTTCCAAGTTGGRCGAATGATTTCCATTTCCATMACCGAAGTGTTTGTTTTWCCTCTAAYTTTTTCGTCYGCTTTTTCAATGATTTCTGTTGCAGTAATACGCTCTTGTGAATAACAATTACTTGTATAAAAGACACWTAGTAAAAWAARTGTAAAAAGATATTTTTTCATATTATTTAAATTTYTCAATTAATTGCTCAACTAYTTCATCTAAAGGGTACAGTTCTCCCATCATAATATACCCAAGCGCAATTCCGTCAATAGAACTTCCCAATAATAATGCTGTTGCCATTGGGTTCTTTTCTCCTTTATTTTTAAAATATGCTTCGAAAATTTTCAGATACGTCTCTAAAAATGGACCTATAATTTGTGCGAAAATAATTTGAGCTGTTGGTTGTGACGCTAAATTGAAATATAACTTCCAAAATAATTTATTGGATTTTATCATTTCAAAATTTTCATTGATAGCCTCGGTAAATTTTTCTTCGGATGAAATTCCTGAACCCAATTGCTCGTAAAACGCTGAAAACTGATCCAAACCATGTCGTAATACGGCCTCCAATAATGCCTCTTTACTTTCAAAATAGTTGTATAAATTCCCTTTAGAAACGTTAGCCTCCTTTGAAATGGACTGCATAGATGTGCTTTTATAGCCATCTTTAGAAAAAAGAGCGAGTGCTGTTTCAATAATCAACAATTCTTTCTTTTGTTTTATTGCTTCGTTTTGTTCTATGGTACGTGGTGCCATTTTTTATTTTTTTTGACTGACTGGTGAGTCAAATATAATATATAATTTCGAATTAAAGTATTCTCTGGAAGAAATTTAGAGAATTCAAAACGATTAAGATTTTCATTTCATTCCACACATATTACACAATACTCTTATTATCAGAAGCTAAACAGGTTCGGAGGACTAGCGCCGTTCCGTAAAAAGATATTGACTCACTCCACTCCTATTTTGAGAAATACCTGCTCTTGAACTTATAATTTTGTTTGGTCATCGCCTAACCAACAAAAGATTTGCCTACCACCTAAACTCATTTTTCGTATTCATTAACAGTGTAGCATACATTTTTAAAGCAAGTAGCGCACACGCTGGCCTGCCGATTCCCTAAACAGGTCTAGCAGACCTTTAGTCACCTTAATTACTCATACCTTAATAGCTGATGTTGGTAATAGTGAATCAAAGGTTTCAATCTTTGATTTCTATGGTATGTTCGAACTGAAAAACAACATTAATATCAAGTACTTATTTATTAAATATCTCCTTTTTTCAAAATTTAATTTTATTAACCGGCTCTTGATTTTTGTATCTCGCTGATATTGAATACCTTTGAGTGTTTGAGAGTTATGCCTCATACACTCTTTCCTGGTACACAGTATATATTCGTTTTAACAAAAGAATTATGTATTTAAGGGAAATGATAAAGAATATCTACAATAAGAAATTGCTTACGATATTGGATATAATAATATTCAATCCTTCAAGCCTTCAGTCGGTTTTTTAAAAATCACGACGGAGTATCACCCTCAAAATTTAAATAACGCACGATTTGGTAAAAATTGCCAACTATACCTAAAGTGTTACCTCACAATAATCCCAATAGCCAATATACCTCTACAGTATTAATTTAATTAGTAACCATAAAAAACTTAAGACAATGAAAAAACTAATTTTAACAATCGCAATTTTTACGGTTGGATTGGCAAGTACTTTTGCCCAATTACCGGACCCAGGATTTACAATTGACGATAAAACCGCTATCGTTATTACGGATCCTCAAAATGATTTTTTAAGCCCTAATGGAGCAACATGGGGTGTTGTAGGAGAAAGTGTTGTAGCAAATAATACTGTAGCCAATATTGAGAAGCTCTTTAAAATAGCTGCTGACAAAAACATAGCAGTGTTCATTTCTCCTCATTATTACTACAAGCACGATCACACTTGGAAATTTGAAGGTGCGCTAGAGGTTTTAATGCACAACATTAAGATGTTTGACAGAACAGATGTGTTATCTGATCAAGGTTTTAAAGACTCAGGTGCTGATTGGCTAGAACCGTACAAAGATTATATTTCGGGAAGTAATGTTATTGTTACCAATCCGCATAAAGTGTATGGGCCCGAATCCAATGATTTAGCACTGCAATTACGTAAGCATGGATATAGCAAAATACTTTTGGCTGGAATGTCAGCAAATTTATGTGTAGAGTCCCATTTAAGAGAATTGATAGAAAACGGATTCGAAGTTGCTGTAGTAAAAGACGCTACCGCTGCAGCCATATTACCGGGATTGAATGGGTACGAAGCCGCGTTGGTAAATTTTAGAATGATATCCAGTCATCTTTTTACAACCAATGAAGTGGTTACAGAAATCAAAAATGCCCATTAACAATTAAATTAGTAATAAAACTATCTATAGCGTTAAAAAGCCTTGACATTAATTTCGTTGAGGCTTTTGATTTCTTAAATATCTCGTGTTGAAATAGCGTTAAACACACCTAAAAGTAATATGTTAATCGATTGTTTTTGNAAAAAAAAACAGGAGCGCTTCCTTAATAAGAACAAAATCATCAAATAAAATTTTATTAACACCTATAACCAACTGAAAAACATTTGATTACACCAAAAYATAATCTGTAAAATTTACAAATAATTAAATGAAATACGCTTAAACGTGAAACCTATTCAAAAAACCACTTAAAACACCACTAATTATCATTAATAATGTTAAAATCACCTAAGTATTTAATAATCCGAATATTATAGCTTATATTTGCAATTGCAATCTCAATTATCCTATTATCAGAAATATATTATACCCTTTCATTGTAATATTATGCATTTCTTGCAATACTACTTCATTAGTAATTTGTAATGAAGTAGATATGGTTGTTCAAAAAGAAGTAGTTAATATAGACTTTCATTATAGCATTCAACATATAGATTCTTATACAACTAATATAGATTTTAAAACGAATGATTTTTATAAGAATACTGTTGAGGACTTAAAAATCCATAACAATAAGAGAATTATTACTACCAATGAATCGGATAAGCGGGTTATATTAAAGAATAAAGCCATTGTTAAAGTTAGATATAGCGATCATCTTCACAATAATTTTATTAAGTGTAWAKWATKTTNATWATAWMAATGANTKMCWTNSWTTKWATTAAAGTAAATAATATTATCCCTAATAAATTGAATAAAGCACACCTATACAATAGAATAATTTATGTAAAAGATAACAAAGCAATCTTGGATTCTGACGAACAGGATACAGGACTATCTTCAAATAAATTGGTGAGTTTAGGTGTTGAACTACTGAAAGAAGAATATCTTAACTTACAATAAATTTCATCATTTATTAAGTTCCCTAATCTTACTGTTCTGTCCTGACTTTTGAAAGTTCGATACTCCGTTTCTTCCTGAACCAGAGAGATTAAGCACATGTTATCAAAAATTTATTTTTTAAATATTTCCTTTTTGCTATTTGTATTTAAAGGTAAATAAATGTCAATTATTGAAGTCGCCTTATTCCATTTAAACCGATAATCATATTTTTCAAAATGTAAAAATCCTGTCTTAGCACTGTCTTCAATTTTCAGATTTAATTTAGGTAGGATGATTTTATATATCTCAAAAATTGTTTTTTTTATGTTTTCCATGTTCCCTTTATGCGTAAATATTTCATAGGCACCTTTTGGAATTTCTAAACTTTCAAAATGGTCGGGAATCACATTGTTTTTTGTCGGAATTGCTGTCAAGTAGAAATACTTTTGGCCTTTTTTATATGTTATTCCATATTTCTCCCAATTAGCAGTATTTTGATTTAGTTTCAATTTTTTCARTTCTTGATTAAATTTTAACCAATGATTTTGTATAATTTTAAAATTGTCMGTTTGAGATTTGGTCAATTCCGTTGCAAGTCCGCAAGTCTGAATATTTTGTTCAATGTGTATCATTCTAGTTTGGTTTTGTAATAACCACAAACTTTATGTCACTGGTTTTGTGGCGGTTTTAAACACAAATCTYTCAACTTGCACCGCTGTTTATTATAGTTCATTTACAACACTTAACTCGCTATAAACGATATCTTTTAATTGCTTATTCTTCTAATTTCAAAAATTCGCGAGGAACTTCTAAGAATTCCTGATAACACCAACTATTTGGACAATCATCATTTCGCTCCGTGTGTTCAGCTATTCGTATTGTAATTGTTTTTTCTCCATTGTCTTTTCCACTGTAAATTTCTCCAGTTTCAAAAGTACGTTCCATTATTCCAACAACTCCTCCAATTGTTATCGTTGCCGAATATTGAGTAATGAATTCAAATTCTCCTTGTATAATTTCTTCATTCTTATTACAAGAGATCATACATAGGATTAAAACTGAGAAGCCGATAAGTTTTAAATTTTTCATAATTGAGTTTTAATGGTTTTCTATTCAATATTTCTATAAATGATTTTACTTAGGTCAAATTCAAACTAATTTTTGTWTTTGTTATCACTTGTATTGCTCATTAACAATGGCTATTTGAATCGATGTGGTAAATTATACACAACGTTTAACTAAGCAAAGTACGGTTGTAGAAATGCTGGGGCATTTAGATAAGCACGAGCGTAGGGCTATCAAAAATTGCATGTAAATAAACACGGAACTATCAACCTAAATTAAACAAAATAAATAAACTAAAACATAAAATTAGAACAAATACAGCAATTTTATAGTACCGGYGTCGGGTTTTATTACTTTTTTATTTGAAATAGTGATTTTTATAATAGGAAATACATCCTATAAAAAATCAATTTATAATTTAATTGCGTAGACTAATCTTACGTGAGCATATGCGCCATTACTAAAATTAGAGCTTTCATTTAGCTGAGTTCTATCATCTCCAATTGTTGCAAGTGGCAATGCCAAATCAATTTTGTCATCTTGATTATACTGAGCGTAACTTCTTCCAAAAGAATATCCGTATCTACCTTCTATATGAATTCCACCCGTAATATTATATCTAGTGAACAAACCTAAATCAATACTTCTTCTTTCTATATAGTCATTCTTATAAGCTTCATCTCCTAAACGATATGAAGTTACCAATCCGAAATGATGTATTCCTACATTTAACTTTTCGTTTACTTTGTATTTAACTTTTGAGTAAATTGGAAGTAAACCTGACATAGTCCATCTTTCAGACATTTTCCATTCTAGGTTCACCAAAGGAACTATATTAGGACCAAATGCTTCTTGGTTATACAAAACTCCATAACCGATTTTCAATCGCTTGTGATACACTTTTTCATAAATAAATGTACCTCCAAATTGGAAGTGTTTATAAGCTATATTTTTAAAATCTGTCATTAACCTAGGGATAAAAATAGCTTGAATAGAATTTCCGTTTGAAAGTTTCTGAATCAATCCTGTTCTTAAAATAAGTCCATGTACCTTGATTGGGTTCGCTATATTATCAGCCATATCAATATTATTATTTACATTCCACTGCATATAATTAATACTGTTATACCAAATCTGTTTTTCATTCAATACAATTGGAACAATCAAATTAACCATAGCTCCTCTTTCAGTTGTTTCCCCAGTATAAGGAGATGCGGCTTCAAAAGGTTGTGCTGTACCAAAATGTCCTGATACTGTTAATATATCCAATGTTTCTTGAGCAGTCACAAACGACACCGACCCTATAATCAATAATAAAACTAACATCATTTTCATATTCATCTTTTTTTTCTAAAAAAAATTAAAAATGTTGGCGGACTTTGTTAAAAGTACAGAATTTTTGGTTAAGTACTAGAACCCGAATTAATTATAGCCATTGTGGTAGTAGTTGTTTTTCTGTTTAAAAAAAATGAAAAATTCTATTTTAATGGGGTTTTTCAGCATTAAACCCAACCCCATTGTTAATGTAAATGGATTTTTTATACAGAAAAATTGCCCTATGTTTTTTATACACTGTTGTGCTACGTTTCCGTACCATAATTTAAACATTATCCAATATGCTTTAATGATTTTTTGAAATTTGAGAATATCAATTAGATTTGATGAAAACAAAAAAACGGAACAACATATTGTTTTCAAAATTTAAATAATTTTCATTGCTAATGAGTGAAAGAAGCTGTTTACTTTTTTTATTTGAATTTCTTTCTTTTTCATTGTTTCAATTATTTTTTGATAACAATCTTCATTTATTTCATGTTTATTCAATCTTAGGGGAAATATATTTTTGTTTTTATGTTTAAAAAATAAGACATCTTCAAAATCAATTATTTCAATAATTTGGTTATAAAAGAGTTCTTCATAAGTTGGTTTGAAAGTAAATTTAAAGCTTGTAGATTTAATAATTAAATTTTCAACGTTGTAGTTAAAATTGCTTTGACCTTGCTTTATGTTTTTAAGGTTAATTACATACTCATATATCTCAAAGAAGAGAAGAATTATGAGTATACCATAACAAATCAATACATCCAAAGAGAGTTCAATAGAAACCAAACTAACCGTCCCAAATAAAATGATTATTGTTAAGAATAACCAATACCTCATTTTTTTGTACAAATACCATATAAGAAAATCTGTGAAGTAGGTTTCTTTTTTATAATTCACAAAAAAAGTATTTTCTATAAATTTCATATTTTAATGTTCCAAACGTGTTCAGCAATGTTTAGTTGCGTTTTATAGCTRCTAATTTAGCAAATACAAACCGAATAGGAAACCCGCTAGGATTTTCGTATGTAAGTACTAGCAATTAATTATACACGTCGCTGTGTGGCGTTTTTTTATCACTATTTCAAATTACATATATCCGTAATCTCTTTTTTTAATATTCCACTATCAAGGCTATTTGCAATGGTCCAGTTTTCACATGCAAAATCCTGTTTTTTTAGTTGATAGTAACTGTGACCCAATAAAAAATAATATTTCGCCTCCATATGATTGTAATTAATGGCTTTTTTAAGCTTAAAAACTGCTTTATCATACTTCTCTGCTTTGTAATCTTTAACACTACTATTATAGAAAGCATCACCAATAATTTTGGAACTTAACTTTGTCTTATTTTGTTTACCAAATGTAATAGGTAAAACATAATTTGAAGTCACATATTTACCATTCTTTTTATAGGCTCTCCACTTTGGCATATTATAGAGATGCTTTATAATTGCCGAATCCATTTGTTTAGTCCCTTTTACAATGATATCAACATCAGATACATTACCTTCTTCATTAATCTGAAATGCTGTAATTGTTTTGCCATTATATACCATGTTTCCATTTCGCAATTGGTAATCAACTTTTCTGATATATTCATTTAGCTTCTTTTTACCTCCAGGATATTCGGCTTTAGCGTAATTGTCGTTAAGGATATTCGAATTAATATTATCTAATTCATTTTCGATACTACCATCTTCATTATACCAAATCCATTTCCCTGTAGCTTCTCCCTTATTATAATGTGCTAATCGGGATACATTTCCTGTTATATAATAAAATTTTTCATCTCCATGTTTAAGATTATTTTCACATACAAAAGTCTGCGACATTTTGCCATTGAGGTAATAGCCTGTAAATATTCCTGTTTTATGAGTAAGTTTTTTATTGGTAAAATTGCCAGTCCTTTTTAATGAATCATTTAAATAGTAATCTTGAACAACCCATATATTATGCTGTTTTTGTACAGTGCGCTTAAATTTCGCGTTTACTTTTGACGTTTTTTCGCTCTTATAATTTATGTAGTAAGTTTTTAGTTTTTGAGAATAAGCTGTGGACGTAAAAATCAAAAATGCTAATAAAAACAGTGGTTTATTCATTTGGGTTTGGTTTTAAAATATAATTTACTCTATTCAATATTCAGCAAACCTATATTGGTCTAATGACACACAAAGGGTTTTTATAAGAAAAGGTGTGGTTWGTCAGCGACGAATTTCCGAAGAAATTTCAGAAGTTGACAAAAATGCAACTACCTTTAATTAAGCACTACTTAAGCGATTTATTTTATAAGCTGTTGCAAACAGTACTTTTTCAGTGCTAACTTTTAATTCAGGTTTTCAATTATAAAATTCAAGAGTTTATAAGATCCAATTCCTAATACAGTTCCAATTAACATCCAATAAATTCTTTGTTTTTTGTCGACTTGAACTATTATTTTTTCAATTGTCTTTCCCTTTTTTAATAATTCCACCTCAATTTCTCTTTTATCAAACTGTTTGTATTTAGTTTTTAGGATAAAATTTTCAGAATTCAGATTTAGTTTGTGCTTCATTCCCGAGAATGAGAATTTTTTAGAAACCATTTTTCCGTTCAATAAAACACTTTCAATTCCGAATACAGAATTCAGAAATTCTATTTTATGGTTTTCAATATTAAATTCAGCGTATTTCATTTTCGTTCAGTTTTTTTTGGGATTTTTACAATGTTGGGTAAGCGAAGTTCGGATTAGAAATCACGGACTTTCATGCTTGTAATTAGCCGAAATTTTTTTTATCTTTTTTACTGTAAAGCCAACTATTCTATCACGAACACCTCTATTTCAAATTAAAAGAAAGGTGATTAAATTAAAAATATTGGCGGTCTTTGTTAAAAGTACGGAATCTTGTTTTAAGCACTAAATCCCATATATTTTATAGCTTCTCGTTCTAAGCAGTTTTTAATATTCAATTTTCAGAGTTTTCCCCTCAAGATACTTTCCTTTTGTTATGCTTAATTTAAGTTTCTGCGTTTCCGACATTCCAATAGTTTCTCCATCTTTTAGAATTACATTTGACGCTACTATATAATGAGTAAGGTTAAACATTAATTCTTGTAATTCATCCATTGGATGCTTTGAATTTACAATTTCCATTTCTAATTTACCAAAATCAGCAAGACCATATGAATAGATTGAATTCCCCCCATTTTCTTTGTTCATTCCAAAATAAATCCAATTATAAATCGGTAAATCTTGGTCAGTCATCATTTCTGCATTTTCGGTATAAAAATCCTTTTCTAATGCTAAAGTTCGACCACCAATATAAATACCTAACGCGTTGCTATTATTCATAATCGATGTCGCAAGTTTTGTAAATAACACATTTTCAGTAACTGGGTCTTTTCCACCGTTTATAATTGTCAAAATAATATGTCCTTTATGACTTGTTGCTTCAATATCTCCGTTTTCCCAAAAATAGTTGAATTTAGCAGTTGTTTTAACTTCGTCACCTGGAATTGGAACAGGCATATTTACTATTGCAATTCGGTAATCATTAATTTCTATTATTGATGTTTCATTATCCGTTTCTGCATTTTCAACTTTGAATTTCCACTTTTCTTTTAATTCAGATATAACTTTGTCAATTTCCATTGAGTTATTCTCTTTTAAAAGAATCATTCCTAGTATTAATTTTTCAGAGTTTATTTCTGCCTTTTTCTCTTTTTTTAGAAAACTAAATAATCCCATAGTTATAATTAGTATTAATAATATTTTGACTGAATTTTTCATTAGTTATTGTCGTTTGTCAAATTACTTAACCCCCATACATCCACAATAGAAACCAAAACTTGATGGTAACTCCATTATATCTACAATACAGACGCGCATTTATAATTATATTTCTAAACAAGGTCATYAYAMTAACRATACCTCGCCTTTCAAAAATACATAACTTTTAGACATACGCATGTTTTAACWGCTCWTATTTACAGGTACATAACAATACTCRAAATCTGTTTAGTTCAAAAAACAAGTAAGTANGCTSNNTTAATAWGCAAAYCYTTATAATAAAAAAGACCCATTCATAAWTGAACAGGTCTTTTGTTATAAATATGTAAGCTACAGGATGAACGTNTTTGGAGCTACGCATTSCACGCATGSKTAATTGTTCCYCCTCGTTWTTACTCGCTTAYTTCWTTTTTTCTTTTAAAAACTAATCAGTTATACTTTCAAATACAWARCCAAAGGTATATTCTCCGACATACGTTGCAATTGCAAARACCATTCTATCTTCAGAAAGCTCCACCAAACGATAAACATCTTGATCACATATGGTATATGTACCTTTGGTACCCAGATCATCTATAGTGTCTTCAATGCTACATTTATTTAAAATCAATGTAGCCTCAATCACTTCTACATCATTTAACAAATATGGAACGTATAACAATTTACCTTCAAAACGTTCWGCTTCACTAATGGTTTCAAAACAACGTATSTCCCCTAATTCAATGTTAACTTTTTCGACGCTTTCGTTTGTTGGYGAAGTTGAAGCYGAAAAKGTATAGATGTCGTCTGCAACACATGCGTTATTAATTAAATTAGGCCAATCTTTATATTTTTCCGGACGAATCACTTCTGTTAATTTCCATGATTTCTCAGATCCTCCATGCATTTTAACCAATTCTGCAGCAGTAAAATCGGTTACCATTATTTTGGATGATWTGTCATCTGAATCATCTGATGAACAATTTATAAATGTTAATACGAGGCAAAAACTCAGCAATAATTTTGTAATCATATAATTCTTCATCTACTTCTTTAATTTTAAAAGTTATTTGTTTGTTTGTTGCTGAATTATTTATAATCCATATACCCTATAAAAAAATCGACCTATAGCAACAAAAATAAATCAATATTTATATAGAACATATAGCCTATTTATATACTTCAAATACGATTTTTCATTTTGCAAATCGTATGCCAAAAAGTGTCTTTTACCTAATTTAATTGGTTTTTTTGGGAAATTCCCTCTTAATACTGCAATTTAAGTACGGCCTATTTCAGGGCTATTTACACCTAACTCCGGATTAAAACCTGTAACTAACTGACTCACAATGATTTTAAAAGAAAACTTTTAGCCTTATCAAATCCCTCTATAGTACTCCAAGATTTTAACACGTAACAAATATTCATATTTGGTTTTACTCAAATTCAGTTTTGCCGAATCCATATTGTTTTTACTAGTGATATAATCTACAATATTTGAGACACCATTATTAAATCTAATTTCATTTACTCTAAATGATTCATCAAATGATTGCACTTGATCCAATAATATATGATAGCTTTTAAAAGCAGCTTCCATATTATTATACGCTTCTTCAATGGATTGTTTAAAAATTAGTTTTGTGTTTTCTAGGTCAATTAATGATGCTTCTTGTTGTATTTTTTGAAGCGATACGGAATTCTTCGATCTAAAACCATTGAATAACGGAATCCTAACCGAAATCCCTACTGCGGAGTTTAAATTATTATTGAATTGCTCATTATAATCAATGTTACTCCCTTCAAACTGTGTTTCATTGCTGAAAACCGGATATTCTTGACTGTTAATAGTCACWAAATCACCGGTTTCTTTTATTATGGTCCCCGTATTTGTGAATGCTTGGGTAGCACTTGAATAATTGCTATTCAACTGTCCAAAAAGTGATATTTCTGGAAAGTAAAGCGCTCTTGCCACTTTGATTCCGGCATCTGCGGCATCAATTCTCAATTTTTTTGATTTAAACGTCGCCAAATTCTGCAAGGCTTCATCATAGACCATAGCCGCTGAATACGCATATTTATCCGTACTTAGCGGTCCCAAAACATTTTCAAAAGAGCTGTCTGAATCCGTTGCTATATCTAACAATTTGACCAATGCTATAATGGCCGATTTCAAACTGTTTTCAGCCCTGATTACCCCCATTTGATCTGCCGCAAACTGCCCTTTCATATCTGTATAATCAACGGGGTTTCCATCCCCTAAATCATAATGAGTTTTCAGTCGTTTTAACTGCTTTTTTGTTGTTTCAAGTCTCGTTTTTGCGAGTGCTATCAGATCTTTAGTATTCAGAACTTGTAGATAATGCAGGGTAACTTCCAATATCAATTGCTGTGTTGCTTCCTCTATTTCCATCGCTGATGCCTGCAAATTAAAACGATATTGCTTGATGGTATTTAACATTCTAAAGCCATTGAACAAGGTTGCATTTAGTTGCAATCCTGCATTCGAAAAAGTGAGTTCTTGATTTACATAGTCATTTGTAAAGGGACTGATGCTACGTCCGTTAGTGACTCCTATGTTCATACTTGCATTTAGACTAGGAATCATATCCAATCGAACCTGATCGTAATTGATATCAGCAGTTTTCACTTTTAGCGCCGTACTTTTCAACTTGAGATTGTTGCTTATTGCGAGTTCTATACAATCCTTTAATGTATAGGAATTGGTTGCTGTATCCTGAGAGAAGCCATTATTTTGAAAGTATACAAAAAGGCCTATAAATAAAAATATCTTTTGCGTCATCACTGTTAGGTTAAACAATCCTCTAATTCAATAGTTTCAAAATTAGAGGATGTTGGTTGTGTTTCTTTAAATGTTGCTTTTGTAAAATGGAATTATTCTGTTCTCAAAGATTTCACCGGGTTTACAATGGCTGCTTTAATACTTTGAAAACTTACGGTTAGCACTGAAATCAGTACTGCTAAAAACGCTGCTAAGGCAAATATCCACCACGAAATTTCGATRCGGTAGCTGAAATCCTCCAGCCATCTGTTCATGGCATACCATGCTAATGGGACTGCAATCACAATTGCGATGGCAACTAATTTTAAAAAATCAATGGATAGTTTATACGTTATTTGGGCTACACTGGCTCCAAGAACTTTTCTAATACCAATTTCTTTGATTCGTTTTTCAGCATTAAACGCCGCGAGTCCAAAAAGACCAAGACAAGCAATTAAGATAGAAAGCAGGCTGAAAACGGTAAAGATACTTCCTAAACGTTTTTCAGTATTATAGGTATTATTGTATGATTCTTCCATAAAATAATAACTAAAAGGCTGTCCCGGAGCCACTGATTTCCAAGTTTTTTCTATCTGTGTAAGTGTGCTTGAAGAATCACCTTCCTCTAATTTTACGATTAAAGCATTTGAAAAACTTCCAATCCTAAGACTTAAAGCATCAATATTATCTCTTAGAGATCGAAAATGAAAGTCTTTTACAACCCCTATAATAGTATAATATTTAGCATTTTCTTCTCCCCAATCAGGTGTTAATCTTTTACCCAAGGCTTCTTTAGGTTCGACACCTAATATAGCCACTGCAGCTTCATTAATAAYGATACTTAAAGAATCAGTACTAAATTGCTGATTGAAATCCCTTCCTTCTATAATTTCTAGATCAAGGGTACTTATATAATCGAAATCGACACTCCATTGTTGCATTTGCAAGGCGTTTTCCTGTTGGGTGACACCTTCTTCAAAAAAGGAATTATCTCTTCGATTGGATGGTGTTGGAACAAAACTACTTAAGGAAGCATTTTTTACCTGGGCCAATTGCAATATGTTGTTTTTAAAGGCCTGCACTTGATTTCCGGCTGCGTGTATATCATTAATTATTAAAACACGTTCCTTTTGATAGCCCAAATCTTTGTTTTGGATAAATTTTATTTGCTCAAAAACCACTAGGGTACTAACTATTAAGAAAATAGAAATGGCAAATTGGAATACCACCAACACATTTCTTATGATTCCACCCCCAGCGCCATTTTCCCCGCCTCCTTTAAGTACTTTTACYGGRATAAAYCKAGACATRAARAATGCWGGRTAAATTCCTGAAAGRAGYCCTARYARCARRCCTGATRAAAGTAATATGASCMAAAAAACTGGATTGSYAAAAGGKATWGAAATATCCTTGTCGGCYARATCATTGAAAAAAGGCATGGCWATSATAGCAATMACCACAGCAAATAATAGGGARATAAACGAAATTAAACCAGATTCGGTTAAGAATTGAATRATYAATTCWRTTTTWSTTGACCCCARTGTTTTACGAATTCCMACTTCYTTGGCTCTTTTTAAGGAATGAGCTGTAGATAAATTCATAAAATTAACAACCGCTAAAATTATTAGAAATAACGCGATAAAGGAAAGGATATACACATTTTGTAAACTCCCATTAGGACTCATTTCTGAATCTCTGTTTGAATGTAAATGAATGTCCTTAATGTTTATGATACTAAAGTTAAAGTRGTTTCCGGAAGCTATAAATTGTTCTTCAGTAATACCTGGCATATTTACTTGTGCATATGGAACGATATAATTTCCAAAAAGAGACTCCAACGACCTTTCAAAATCTTCTGGATTCGCAGTAGGAATTAATTTGACAAAAGTCGCAAAATTATTACTCCCCCAGTTGTTTAGTGAAGCATCGTCATAGCCAGCCATGGTAAAAAACACACTGTGGTTTCGAAATAAGGAATTCCTTGGGAAATCATCAATAACACCCGTTACAACAAAAGTATCCGTGTTGTTTAACAGCATCGTTTGCCCCACGGCTTCCTCCAATCCGAAGTGTTTTTCCGCGGCTGTTTTTGTTAAAATTAAGGTATTGGGTTCATTCAATGCAGTTTTTGAATCTCCATATAATRATTCCAAACCAAACATATCGAAAAAAGTAGCATCCACATTGGTAGTAGTATTTTCTTTTACATTTAATGTTGCATTACTTTTTCTAATTAGTAGGCTACCTCGATTCCGAAATCTGGTAGTCATTTCTACTTGTGGATAGTCTTTTTCCAACGTAGCGGCTACAGGATCTGAGACTTCTGCAAGATTGTTGACACGACCTCCAAATTTGATGTCGACATTGATTCGATGTATCCGATCTGCATCTTTGTACATCTGATCATAACTTAATTCATCATAGATATACAATGAGATTAACAAAGCACCCGACATTCCAATCGCCAATCCAAAAATGTTTAGAAAGGTGAAAAACGGTTGTTTTTTAATATTTCGCCACGCTATTTTTATATAATTTCCAATCATGATTACCTTTTTTTAAACCAAACTATTCTCTGTTACTTTATGTCCATCTAGCATTCTAATAATGCGATGGGTAAATTTTGCATCGTGTTCACTATGYGTTACCATAACAATGGTAGTCCCTTGGTTGTTCAGTTCTGTCAATAAATCCATCACTTCACTCCCATTACTACTATCCAAATTCCCTGTAGGTTCGTCGGCAAGAATTAATTTTGGAT
>NVSD01000019.1 GCA_002401105.1 Flavobacteriaceae bacterium
AGTGTTTATAAAGACATGGGTGAATTAGTTAACCAGCATGGTGTGAATAGCTTTAAACACTTTATGGCCTATAAAAATGCCATCATCTCCAGACTGCTTAATTAAATCCATAGTACTCATCGCCAATCCGGCTCCGTTTACCATACATCCAACATTTCCATCTAAATCTACATAGTTTAGACCTGCTTCATTTGCTTCAACTTCAATCGCATTTTCTTCACGTAAATCGCGCAATGCAGCCAAATCTTTATGACGGAACAACGCACTATCGTCTATCGATACTTTTGCATCTACTGCTAAAATTTTATCATCCGACGTTTTTAATACAGGATTAATTTCGAATAATGAAGAATCCGATTTTACATAGGCTGTATACAACGAAGTTACAAACTTCACCATTTCTTTCATGGCTCCACCAGACAATCCTAGATTAAAGGCAATTTTACGTGCTTGAAAAGGTAACAATCCTAATAGAGGATCAATCTCTTCTGTAAAAATTAAATGAGGAGTGTTTTCTGCTACAGCCTCAATATCCATACCTCCTTCGGTAGAATACATAATCATATTTTTACTAGTAGCACGGTTTAATAAAACCGACATATAATATTCTTTAGGCTCATTATCACCAGGATAATACACATCTTCAGCAACCAATACTTGGTTTACAAACTTTCCTTCAGGTGGTGTTTGAGGAGTAATCAACATCATTCCAAGAATGTCATTAGAAATAGACGCAACTTGTTCTAGGTTTTTGGCTAATTTAACACCTCCACCTTTTCCACGTCCACCCGCATGGATTTGAGCTTTTACAATCCACCATCCGGTACCTGTATCTTCCGTTAATTTTTTTGCAGCCGCAACCGCTTTCTCAGAACTGTCGGCAACAATTCCGCGTTGGATACGAACGCCAAAACTATTCAGCAATTCTTTTCCTTGATATTCGTGTAAATTCATTTAGAGTCAATTTTGCTTTTGTAAAGACAAATGTAACAATCCTAGTGTAAAGTTTAATTTTTTTTCGAAATATTTATCATAATTGTAACAAATCTACTTTTTAACGGTCTTTACTGTGATTTAACAATTATTTAGGAGCYCATTTAACGTTTCATTAATAAATTTGCATAAAAAAAACTGTCCATGAAAAACTTAACGATGCTAGTCGCATTAATTTTCACATTTTCACTTCACGCTCAAGACATTAAAAAGAAATCTGTACAGGCCTCCCGAATCCAACAAGCTCCCATCATCGATGGAAAGTTAAACGAATCGTTTTGGTTAGGTGCAGACCAAGCAAAAGACTTTGTAATGTTCAAGCCTGGTGATGGGGACCCGGAAACCGATAAAAAAACAGTTGTTAAGATTGTTTATGACGATGATGCCATCTATTTTGGAGCTGTTATGTACGACACCAATCCTAGCAGTATTCCAACGCAAGAAACCACCAGAGACAATATAGGAAACGCYGATTTTTTACTCATTAGTATCAACCCAAATAACGACGGGCAAAACGACRCAGAATTCCTAGTAACTAGTGCCGGAACGCAAGCGGACGCAAAAGTGACCTCCAATGGTGAAGATTGGAGCTGGAATGCGGTTTGGGAAAGTGCCATACAAATGAATGATGACAGCTGGGTAGTAGAAATAAAAATTCCTTATTCTGCACTCCGTTTTTCCAATACTAACACCCAAACTTGGGGAATGAATATTCACAGAAAAATACAAAGTACTAATGAACAGTTTTGCTGGAATTATATTGATAAAAGCTCAAGTTTGTTTACCCAATATGCAGGAGAAATAGTTGGGATTAGTAATATAGAACCACCTTTAAGACTCAGTTTTTCTCCATATACCTCTATTACAAATAGCAGTTTTGATGGAGATAGTGATTTGAGTTTCAGCGTAGGTATGGATTTAAAATATGGAATTAATGAAAGTTTCACCTTGGATGCAACCTTAATTCCTGATTTTGGACAAACAGCCTTTGACGATGTCGTTTTAAATTTAGGTCCTTTTGAACAACGTTACTCAGAACAACGCTCTTTTTTTACAGAGGGAACCGAACTTTTTGGAAAAGGACGTCTTTTCTACTCGCGCCGTATCGGAAACACCCCTACAGGCTATTATGATGCGGAAGATTTAGTTGGAGAAAACCAAACGATAGACAATCCGGAAAAAGTAGACATGCTAAATGCCATCAAAGTTTCTGGTAGAACCAAAGGAAATTTAGGAATTGGAATTTTTAACGCGATTACGGAAAAAACATATGCTCGCATTACGGATATGGATACAAAGGAAGTWCGTAAAATTGTAACAGAGCCGTTTACAAATTATAACGTGCTTGTTTTGGACCAACAATTTAACAAAACATCTTCCGTAACCTTGGTAAATACAAATGTAACGAGAGAAGGACATTTTAGAGATGCCAACGTTACAGGGGTATTATTTAATATCCTAAATAAGAAAAACACGCATTATATAGACGGAAGTTTTAAACTGAGTAATATTAGAGAAAACGGAGCAACAACCACTGGTTTTTACAGTGACTTTAGCTTAGGRAAATCAAGTGGAAACCACCAATATGAAGTAGGTGCGTCAAAAGTAAATGACACCTATGATATTAATGACTTAGGATACTATCGACAAAACAATTACAAAAGATTTTATGGACGTTACTCCTWTAGCATATTTGTTCCCAAAGGAAAATTTGATAAATATAGATATACAATTTGGGCAAATAGCAATTATTTAGACAAGCCAAACACCTACACTCACACTTCTGTTGGAGGTAACTTTTTTGGAATGACCCGAAAAAGAAATGCATTTGGCCTAAATTTGTTTGCAAGAGTTGGAAAAGCAAAAGATTTTTACGAACCACGTACTGGAGATTTTACACGGTATTTCGAACAAAACGCTTTTGGAAGACTCAACATGTGGTATTCTTCCGATTACAGAAAAAAGTTTGCATTTGACATAAATGGAGGGGGACTTTTAAGGCCTGATATTAATGAGAATGGCTATTGGGTTGGGCTATCTCCACGATATAGATTTAACAACAAATTTCAAGTACAATACAATATAGAATATGAAAATATTTCCAAGTCACAATCGTATGCTACGACCTTAGAAAATGAAGATATAATTTTTGGAACCAGAGACTCTAAAAACATTGTAAACAGTATTTCTGCTGGTTATAATTTTARTACAAAATCTGGATTAAACCTTACGTTTAGGCAGTACTGGTCACCCGTAACTTTTGAGAAAGAGTTGTTTTCATTAAATAACAAAGGGCATTTGGATCCAACTTCATATCAAGAAAATTTAGACATTAATTACAATATCTGGAACTTAGATTTGAGCTATTCATGGGAATTTGCTCCGGGAAGTTTACTCACTGCAATTTACAGAAATTCATTGTTTAAAAGTGATGATTTAGCTGATTTAGATTTTGGAAATAATCTAAAAAATCTTTTTGACGAACCGATGAACAACATGTTTTCTATCAAATGTATTTACTATTTAGATTACAATAATCTTAAAAACTGGCTTTAGTAGCTTATAAAATGAGTACTTTCGTTTTTTTTTGAATACTATGATAAAAGCAAGCAATTTACATAAATTTTACGGTGATTTAGAAGTCTTAAAAGGCGTAGATTTACACATTAAAAAAGGAGAAATAGTTGCCATTGTAGGTCCCTCTGGAGCAGGAAAAACAACCTTGTTACAAATTTTGGGAACCTTGGACAAACCGACACCCAATAAGGGTGCTTCTATAAGTTTGAACAGTAAAAACATCATAAACCTAAGTGATAAAAACATCTCTGCTTTTAGGAATAAGCATATTGGTTTTATCTTTCAGTTTCATCAGTTACTACCCGAATTTACGGCCTTAGAAAATGTCTGTATCCCTGCTTTTATTGCAAAAAAAACAAAAAAAGAAGCCGAAGCTAAAGCGTTGGAATTATTGGATTTTTTAGGCTTATCACATCGCTTGCATCACAAACCAAGTGAATTATCTGGCGGAGAACAACAACGTGTTGCTGTAGCCCGTGCTTTAATTAACAATCCTGAAGTAATTTTTGCTGATGAACCAAGTGGAAATTTAGACACTGATGCTGCTAAAACTTTGCATGAATTGTTTTTTACTCTCCGTGACAAATTTGGACAAACGTTTGTAATTGTTACCCACAACCAAGCCTTGGCTGAAATGGCAGACAGAAAATTAGTAATGAAAGACGGTTTAATTATTAGATAATATGGACACCACCCCAAGAATAGGTATTTTAAGTGCCATGCACGATGAAATTGACGCTTTATTAAAGTTATTGACAAACGTAGAAAAAAAGACAAAAGGACAACGCACTTACTATTCAGGAACACTGTTTAATAAAGAAGTTGTATTGGTTTTTTCTCGATGGGGAAAAGTGGCTTCCACTATGACTACCACGCAGCTTATAAATGATTACAACTTAACGGAGCTTATTTTTACTGGAGTTGCAGGTGGCCTCCAAAACGATTTAAATATTGGAGATATTATAGTAGGAGACGAATTATTCCAACACGATTTGGATGCCAGTCCCCTATTTCCTAAATTTCACATACCTTTATTAAATAAGGCCGGAATTAACACTGCTTTCAGTGAGCTGTTGTTAAGAGCAACGGAAACATTCCTGCATCAATTTAAACAACATATACACCCTAGCACCATTGCTACTTTTAAGTTGGAACRACCAAAAGCACGTATTGGAACTATTTTAAGTGGTGACCAATTTATTTCCAGCAGTACTAAAATAGGTGAATTATTAAGCGAAATCCCACAGTCACAATGTGTAGAAATGGAAGGCGCCGCCGTAGCACAAGTGTGTTATGAATACARCATACCATTTTCTATTATCAGAACTATTTCGGATAAGGCAAATGACAATGCTACCTTAGATTTTCCTAAATTTGCAAAAGAAGTCGCTAGTTTATATGCCGCGGGTATATTACAAGCATACTTCGAAATGAAATAACACCTTCAATATATCCCTAAATAACCGCATAATATTCATCTTCTTATCAGAAATACATGCTCTGTCCATTCCTGGTTTCTTAAAAAACTAACCTTATATAAGACGGAAATTAAATCCCTACACATTTGTAAGATATAGTACTACTAACATATCTAGCAAGCTGGTTTTTGCTCCCCAAAAAAAACTAGCATCACAAAACACAAGGAAAACGTTTTATCAAAGACTGTATAGAAACAGCATTACTGAGTAAAAACGAAAAAGGTAAGCATGCCTATCMTTTCTATTTTGAAGAACTATCAAACGAAATCCAAACTATTTAAAGGGTTCATTTGGAGATGTTTTTGGTATTACATATATTTGAACAGCTAGTAAAAGTAAAAAACCACTATATGCAACTAAAGCATCCCGAAATTCTGTACGCCCTGTTTTTTTTAATCATCCCTATAATTGTACATTTATTTCAATTACAACGATTTAAAAAAACACCTTTTAGCAATGTCCAATTCTTAAAAAAATTAGAACAACAATCCCGAAAAAGTGCCCGTATTAAAAAATGGCTCATTTTAGCCACTCGATTGTTCGCATTTACATTTTTAATTATTGCTTTCGCACAGCCTTTTATTGCTAATTTCAGTAAGGGAACAAAACACCATACCGTTATCTATTTAGACAATTCCTATAGTATGCAAGCTACCGGCGATGAAGGAGAATTGTTACAACGTGCGGTACAAAACCTTTTAAAATCACTGCCAAAAAACGAGAAACTCTCGTTTATAAACAATGAAAAAAGCTATAAAGACCTCTCCTATTCCGAACTAAAAAAAATACTACTCAATTTAAACTACAGCCACAAAAYACTCAAGTTCAAACCCTTGCTTTTAAAAATCAAACAATTGGTAAAGGACAAACCTACGGAACGTATTAATGTACTCCTTATATCTGATTTTCAATCCCATAAAGATTTTAACCAGCGTCACTTCGATAAAAATACTCGCATGCAATACACCTGCGTTCAAATCCAACCAAAAACTACGAATAACGCCTCTATAGACAGCGTTTATATCGCAGAAAAATCACTTTCTACTATTCAACTGGGCGTAATTATACGAAATCAGGAGCTAGACAATGAAACAGCGGTTTCGTTATTTAATAACACGCGTTTAATTGGAAAAACAAGTGTAAAATTTGACAATACAAATACCCAAGAAATAAGATTTCCTATTGCATTTACTGCTACTTTTAATGGTCAAATCAAATTAAATGACCCTGCATTATCTTTTGACAACACCTTCTATTTTAGCATAGTTAAACCTGAAAAAATCAATATTTTAAGTATTGGAAAAAATGCAACGTATCTATCTAGAATATTTACAACTGACGAATTTAATTTTAAACAAACCAGCCTACAGGGATTGGCTTATAATGTATTGAACGAGCAACACGGTATTATTTTACACGAAATTGAAACGATTCCCACACCGTTAATCGCTCCAATCATCGATTTTGTAAAAAAAGGAGGAAGCCTCACCATAATTCCCGCAACTACTTCCACCATAACTTCCTATAATAAACTACTGCAACAATTAGGATTAGGAATATTAGAAGTCCCTGTAAAACAAGTATTAAAAATAACTGATATTAATTATGAGCACCCACTTCTAAACGATGTGTTTAAGAAACGAATCTCCAATTTTCAATATCCAACAACACATAATTTCTATCGCAGAGTTGGAAAAAAAGGCCTTCAAATTTTGGGGCTAGAAAACAAAAAATCTTTTGTTGAATCGTTTAAATGGAAACAAGGTACCATCTATCTATTTGCTTCCCCATTGAATGAAAAAGCAACAAACTTTCAGCAATCATCACTCATAGTTCCTTTATTTTATAACATAGGTAGACAGAGTTTTAATATCCCTCAATTATATTATACCCTCGGAAATAAAAACAATAGCCCTATAGCATTAAGCATACAGTTAGGGAGTAATGAAATCTTAAGTCTATCCAATAAACTGGAGGAGTTTATTCCTTTGCAGCAACGATATGCTAACAAAGTAAGCCTCCAGTTAGATGAAAACCCTGTGCAAAGTGGAATTTTTAAGTTAAAATCTCCCATTCATGAATATGGGCAGTTGGCTTTTAATTATCCCAAAGCAGAAAGTGATTTAACGTATACATCACTTAAAAACCTAGAAAAACTACCCGAAAACCTACATATAAACACCAATATAACAACTGTAAACCAACAACTTACAGAAAATCAAAAAATCAATTGGCTTTTTAAATGGTTTTTAGGTTTATCTGTAGTATTTTTGTTTTTTGAAATGCTTATCCTAAAATATTTCAAATTATGAGAATTATTCTGCAGAATTCAAAAATTATTGACAAATCAAGTCCTTTTGATGGTCAAACTAAAGATATTTTAATCGAAAACGGAACCATTACTTCCATAGAAGATACTATTCCTCCCAAACAAGATGACACCCTCTTAAATTTAGAYAAYTTACATGTWTCRCAAGGTTGGTTTGACTCAAGTGTTTGTTTTGGAGAACCAGGTTTRGAAGATAGAGAAACCATAAAAAACGGTTTAAAAACAGCCGCTAAAAGTGGATTTACTCACATCGCTGTAAATCCAAACAGTGCTCCTGTGATAGACAACAAATCTGCCGTAGAATTTTTAATTTCTAAAGCAAYTCAATCAGCAACTAACTTGTATCCTATTGGTGCCTTTACAAAACAATCTGAAAGTAAAGACATGGCAGAAATGTATGACATGCAAAACTCTGGAGCGATTGCCTTTGGCGATTACAAAAAACCAATACACAATGCCAACCTACTTAAAATAGGACTTTTATACACGCAGAATTTTGACGGATTGCTATTGAGTTATCCACAAGATGATAGCATTGCACAAAAGGGCTTGGTACACGAGGGTGTAAACAGTACCAAATATGGCTTGAAAGGAATTCCTTCTATGGCCGAAGAATTACAAATAGCCAGAGATTTATTTTTACTGGAATATACCCAAGGAAAATTACATATACCTACYATWTCYACTAAAAAATCGGTACAGTTAATCAAGGAAGCCAAAAGTAAAGGACTGGATGTRAGTTGTAGTGTTAGCGCTCATCATTTATGTATTACAGATWCTGAATTACAACATTTTGACAGTCGCAACAAGGTGAAGCCWCCATTGAGAACTCAATCAGATATAACTGCGCTCATTGACGGATTAAAAGAGGGYACTATAGATATGATTACTAGCGACCATCAACCCATCACTATTGAGGATAAAAAAGTAGAATTCCAAAATGCTAAATATGGCACCATTGGATTGGAAAGTATTTTTGGCGCATTAAACAGTATTTTAGACATCGAAATTATCATAGAAAAGTTGACTGCTAAAACACGGTWTTCAATACAAGAAAACAGTATTGATATAGGCTGTAAAGCAGACATCACCTTTTTTAACCCTGTTCCTACCTACACATTCACTAAAAACACTATTATTTCCACCTCTAAAAATTCCATATTTTTAAACAAAGAAATGAAAGGATTAGTATACGGWGTGATTGCGAATGGAATGCTTGTGAAAAATTAAAATTGTATATTTACTGATAGTACTAACTAAACAAAACTACTATGAAAAATCAAAACATTGAAGACGGTAAAACAAGCGCAATTATTAGTTATTTATCTTGGATAGGCCTACTTATAGCGTTTATCATGAATAACTCTAAAAAAAATAGTTTTGCCTCTTTTCACATTCGACAAATGATTGGGCTTTTACTTTTACAACTCATTGTTGGAGCTATCGGAAGTATGATGGGAATACCGACCATTGCGAGATTTTTACACCTCGGATTATTTATTTTATGGCTGATTGGATTTATTGGATGTATTAAAGGAGAAGAGAAAAAAATCCCTATTTTAGGCGATATATTCCAAGAATGGTTCAAGGGAATCTAATAAATTAATTAAAATAATATATGTACTCAGACAGCGTAAAAGAAGGAAAAACAATAGCCATTATAAGTTATATAACATGGATAGGAACATTAATTGCCTATTTTATGAATTCCAGCAAAAAAAACAGTTTTGCAGCATTTCACATTCGTCAATCTGTAGGTTTAGCACTTTGTAGTTTTCTAATCACTGCGATTCAAATGGGACCAGATATGGGAATGATTGGTAAAATATTAAAATTTGCCTTGTTAGTACTTTGGGTAATTGGATTATTAGGTTGCATCAAAGGAGAAAAAAAGAAAATCCCTTTATTTGGAGATGTTTTCCAAGATTGGTTCAAAAGAATCTAACATTTTAATAGATAAATACTATTTTTGAAGTCGCACAAAACGTGCGACTTTTTTTATACACCATTATGAGCGATTTAGCATTAGAATATATAGTACGTGAACCTAAAAAAAAGGTAGCAAAACAACCTTTATTATTAATGTTTCATGGCTATGGTAGTAACGAACAAGATTTATTTTCGTTTGTAGATGAATTACCCGACGAACTATTAATAATAAGTGTACAAGCCCCTATGTTCTTAGGAATGGGTGCTTATGCCTGGTACACCATAAATTTTGACGGTGTAGACGGTAAGTTTTCTGACATTCCAGAAGCTATAGAAGCACGTAATACCATTGGAGAATTTATCACACAAATTCAAGAAAAATACAACTGTGTACCTGAAAACACGTTTTTATTCGGTTTCAGTCAAGGAACTATATTGAGCTACTCGGTAGCTTTGAATTTCCCAGAGAAGGTAAAAAACATCGTCGCTTTAAGTGGACATATAAATGCAGAATTAATGCCTGAAGATATAGAAACCAAAAACTATCAGCATTTAGATTTCTTTATTTCTCATGGAAGCGTAGACCAAGTAATCCCAGTAACATGGGCAAATAAAGCCCCTGCCTTTTTAAAGGAACTGAACATAAAACATAGCTACCAAGAATATCCAGTAGGACACGGAATAGCACCACAAAATTTTTATGATTTAAAACAATGGATCGTAGATAGGTTGAAGTAAAACTACCTATTCCAAGCAACTTAAATCACTGATTAATAAATTACCATAAAAAAATTGGGGCAACGATTTAAACAATGTATCTTTGCACCACAAAAATTAGAACAATGAACAACGGATTATACGCAAAATTTAACACCTCTAAAGGTGCTATTCTAGTAAATTTAGAATTTGAAAAGACTCCTGGAACAGTTGGTAACTTTGTTGCTTTGGCTGAAGGAAACATGGAAAACAAAGTTAAGGAGCAAGGAACTCCTTTTTATGATGGGTTAAATTTTCACAGAGTAATCGCTGATTTTATGATTCAAGGTGGATGTCCACAAGGATCTGGAATGGGAGACCCTGGATATAAATTTGCTGATGAATTTCACGCAGATTTAAAACATGACCGTCCTGGAATTTTATCTATGGCAAACTCTGGACCTGCATCTAACGGAAGTCAATTCTATATTACACATATTGAAACTCCATGGTTAGATAACAAACATACCGTTTTTGGAAATGTTGTAGAAGGAATGGATATTGTAAATAGCATTGCTCAAGACGATAAATTAGAATCTTTAGAGATTGTAAAAGTTGGAGCAGATGCAGAAGCATTTAACGCAATCGAAGCTTTCAGAACTTTTGAAGGAGGAAGATTAGACGCTGAATCAAATGCCCAAAAAGAGCAAGAAGCATTATTAGAAAAAGAAAGTGCTGGATATGATGTAACTCCAAGTGGATTACGTTACAAAGTATTGCAAGCAGGAAACGGAGCACAAGCTGCTAAAAACAAAACTGTATCTGTACACTATAAAGGACAATTATTAGACGGAACTGTATTTGATTCTTCTTATGACCGCAAGCAACCTATCGATTTCAAATTAGGAATTGGTCAAGTAATTGCAGGATGGGACGAAGGAATTCAATTATTAAAAGTGGGTGATAAAGCTCGTTTTGTAATCCCTTCTGAATTGGCTTATGGAGCACAAGGAGCTGGTGGAGTAATACCTCCAAACGCTATCTTAATTTTTGACGTTGAATTAATGGACGTTAAATAAGATTCCAATAACATATTTTAAAAAGCCCGCTATTTGCGGGCTTTTTTGTGTTCATTTTTTATAATCTTCCAATGCATTTGTAACAATTATTTAGTTAGTTCGTCTTATTAGTTACCATCAACAATATCAAACAAAACACATGCTTAAAAATATCATCTCCTCATTCGTTTTACTACTTTGTATTAATTCCCTTATTTCTTGTGCTTCACCTGAATTAACTCCTGAATTTATAGCTAAAACCGAAGGGCGTTATTTATTAAATGCCGACGAATTTATTCAAGTATCATATGTTGAAAAAGAGTTGCAACTAAATTGGGGAGGATTAAAAAATATTCAACCTCTGCAAATGAATACCACAGATTTTTACATCAAAGAAATCAACCAAAAAATAGTRTTTGATTTACAAGAYACTCCTATCAGCATTCATGTCTTAAAAAAATCTGAACAAGATAGCATCACTCATATTTATAAAAAAATTCCAGCATCTTATAAATTTGCCTATGAATATTTAGAGTCTGGCGATTATGACGGGGCATTAAATGCTTATTTAACTATTCAAAAAAAGGATAGTTTGAGTCCAATAATTAATGAAAATGATTGGAATAACAAAGGATACAGTCAATTAAGAAAAGATTCCATACAAAAAGCCATCCTCTATTTTAAATTAAATGTTGCGCTTCACCCAAACAGTTATAATGTCTATGATAGTTTAGGAGAAGCCTATTTAAAAAATGGAGATTCCGCATTAGCTTTGACAAATTATAAAATGGCGGTTAAGTTAAATCCATCTTTAGGAAGTGCTAAAAGAATAGTTAAAAAGTTGCAATAATGAACGCTATGGATACTTTACGATACCCGATTGGAAMTCCTGAAATCCCTAAAACTATTAGTGCATCGCACTTGGAAAAATGGATTGTTATACTCGCTGAATTCCCGAAAAAACTCGATGAATTAACAAAAAACCTAAGTAATGAGCAACTGGATACTCCGTATAGAAAAGAGGGATGGACAATTAGACAGGTAATACAYCATTGTTACGACAGTCATCATAACAGTTATACMCGTTTTAAATGGGCATTAACWGAAAGCAATCCCTTGATAAAAGTCTATAATGAAAAAGARTGGGCAGCACTCAAYGACTCCAAAAACGGACCTATTGAACTTTCYATCAACAGCCTCTAYGCTTTACATGCTAAGTGGGTWTACTTATTAAACGGAATGCKYCCCGAGGATTTCAAAAACACATTCGTTCATCCAGCAGGAAATGAATGCGTTTCATTGGCTGAAAATACTGGAATTTACGCGTGGCATTGCGAGCATCATTTTGCACATATACACSAATTATTAAAAAGGAATAAATGGCTCTAAACCATTGGTTTTTCCGCTATTTTATCTTTAAATTTTAANTNAACWTTMNCCTRMWTWTWYAGGAACTTGGCTCATGGCATATTCACTTAAGGCGGTAATAGTTAAACTAGGGTTTACCCCTAAATTACATGGAATAATAGACGCATCTATTATTTTCATATTTGGATAATTAAACACATTAAAATTCGTATCTACTGTACCATTTGAAGGATTCGTCCCCATAGGACAACCTCCAATTATATGAGCAGTGCTACTCATGTTAAATCCAATTTCTGTGATGGCATTCGCTCCAAATCCATTCACTTTTTTGGCGTATTTATGCATCACTTTTTGACCGATTGGAATATAAGCAGGTACTTCTAATTTCCCTTTCGTGGCTTGGATACTCATACGCGCACCAAAAACTCCCTTTTTCCAGGTCATTTTCAAGGCATTATCCAAGGATTGCATCACCAATAAGATAACTGAATTCTCGGCCAATTTACTTCCGAATAGCATGCGTAAAAATCGCAGTGGATGTTTTACAACTTCTAGAGGGAATTTAAGCAAACGCAACAATGGTTTATCTGAATCTACTGCCAAAGTCGCCATTTTAACCATAGAGCTAGAGCCATTAGGAAACTTTACCAATTCTATATGTGTATCATCATCTGGATTAAATACAGAGCTGATGGCCACCCCATTGTTTAATTTGATATCCTTGCTTATCACCCCAATTAAAGACTCCGAATTAGTCCGTAAATTCTCTCCCAAGGTATCGGATAATTTAGACAAGGTTTTGTAGGTGTACTTTTGTTTAAAAAGTAAATCCAAGGTTCCTAGAACTCCTCCACTAAAAATAACCCCTTTACATTTAAAGGTCTGTTTATTTTGCTTAAAATACTTGGTACTGCAATGTGTATCTATTGTATATTCATTTGTTTTCTCATCAAAGGATATTTTTTCCACCATCGTTTCAGCTTGTATTTTTGCTCCATAGGTTTGGGCAAAATACAAGTAATTTTTATCCAAGGTGTTTTTTGCATTCTCTCTACAGCCCACCATACAACCAGCACATTCTGTACATCCCTTTCTCAGTGGACCATGACCGTTAAAGTAAGGGTCTACTTCCTTTTGAGTATCACCATAATAAACGCCAACATCCACCCTGTCATAGGAAGCTTTCCTTCCCATATCWTCCGCAACTTCTTTTAATAATTGATCCTCGATATTAGTTGCCTTTGCCGGGGTACTTCCCAACATAAAATTAGCCGTTTTATAAAAAGGTGACAATACTGATTTCCAGTCTTTTAAGTCCCTCCAGGCGGGATTCTCAAAAAAGGAATTTGGCGGATACATATGTGTATTTGCATAGACCAAACTTCCACCGCCTACACCTATCCCACTTAAAATAAATACTTTCTTAAAAAAAGATAATTTCTGAAATCCAAAACATTTAATCAGAGGCATCCAAAGGTATTTTTTTATGTTCCAATTAGTCTTAGGGAAATCGGCATTTTTATAGTGTTTTCCTTTTTCTAACACCAATACTTTATATCCTTTTTCAGATAAACGCATGGCGGAAACACTTCCTCCAAACCCAGACCCTACAATAATATAATCATAGGTTTCACTTGCTAATTTTGACATTATTTTAATTACTTTAGATTGCTCTCAAATATAGGRATTCTCCTAAAAATAACCGCTTAGAACAATTATAAATTCATTTATAGCATTTTTTTTGTATATTCAATATTCAAAGCTGTTTTTCGCCTCTTTATTTTTATAAAACAAAAACCTGATAAAAAGACGCAAAATTATAATGCCCCGAAAACTAACTCTAAACATACCTAATGAAATCAATGCAACAGTGGTTTAGCGATTATGCCATAAGTCATCAAAACCCAACCAATCAAACCATACATTACATTTGTGTTCCTGCCATCTTTTTCAGCATTATAGGTCTCATAATGAGTATTCCTAGTTCCTTTTTAATAGAAAAAACAGGAATTAACAATCCAATAATCATAAATTGGTCGGTTCTGATATTAGTTCCTATCCTTATATTTTATCTACGTCTCTCAGTAAAAGTTTTTATACAAATGCTACTCTTTTCGGCAGTTTGTATCGTAGGAAACTACTATATTAGCTTAAATATTAACCTCCTCCTTTTTTCAATTGTACTATTTATTATTGCTTGGATAGGCCAATTTTATGGACATAAATTGGAAGGAAAGAAACCATCGTTCCTAAAAGATTTACAATTTTTATTGATAGGACCAGCATGGGTTTTTAAAAAGATATTCTCATGAAAACAACACATATAGTAATTCTATTCCTTCTAATTGGATTCCAAACATCAGTAATGAGTATGGATTACAATGGTTTAGGAACTCAAGTCAATGATAGTATTTCTCCAAATGGAATCGCTAAAAAACAACTCACACCAAAGGAGATTAAGAATGTAATTATTGCAGACACTGATTTTAATCGATACAGCTGTTTTCAAATTATGCAAGGCGTGATACGTAATACTGCAGATAATAAACCCATGCATAATGTGCACGTTATACTAAGTTTAAACGGTAAGGTTATAAAAAAAATTGTCACGGATAATACAGGCCAATATCAATTAAAACTGTTGTGTAACAAAACCTATGATTTAAAAATTAAAATCACTGGTTTTGAAGGAAAAACCATCACTTTTAAATCTGATATAAAAACCAATACAATTATTAAAAAAGACATTTATCTAGATGGCGCTTATTGCTACCAAACCATTAGTGGTACCATAAGATCTTCAAAAAATGCCACATTAATTTCAGGAGCGTCCGTTACTTTATTAAAGAATAACAAGAAAATTAAAACAGTAAAAACACTGGAGGATGGTACTTATTCATTCAGTTTAGATTGTTATAAAACCTACAGCGTAGAAGTAGAAAAAGAACATTACACAGCAAACTCTATTCTATTTAACACCTCTCTAGTACCACAAATGGCCCTGATTAGGCATTTTTCACTACAAACAATAAATTGTACTAAAACAATAAACGGGGTTGTAAAAAATGAAAAAACAAATACACCAATGAATAATGTTGATGTTGAGCTATCCAAAGATGGTCGCTTTGTAAAAGCTACAACAACAAATACTAGCGGAAAATTCTCTTTTGATGTCCCCTGCAATTCAGTATTTACACTCTCTCTACAAAAGCTAAATTTCCAAAAATTAATGCGAGCATTAGAATCGGATTCAAATGATAAAAAAGCCCGTAATGTTGAATTTAAATTAAAGCCTCTAGACTGTAAACAAATAATAAAAGGTATCGTTAGAAATTCGAGTAATAACTCAATCGAATCCGATGTGAAATTACAATTTTTTAATGCTAACAAATTAGTTAAAACCATCACAACAGGAGTCGATGGCTCTTTTACTTTCAATGCAGAATGCTTTAAATCTTACAAAGTTACCACCTCTAAACCATTCTATACAGATGGAAGTCAATATTTTGTCTCTGGAAATAAAAACAACTCAATTGTAAATAAAACAATCAAAATAAGTCCTGTTTTAGATTTTATTCAAGTAAGGGAAATGCTCATGGTAAAAGTAAACCCCAATAATTTGAGTTTTGTTTTGAACAAAAACACCTTAACCGATGCTTTAATTAAAGAGTTAAACAAGGTGATAACAATAATGGAAAAACACCCGTATATCCGTCTCGAAATTAATATTCACACGGATAGTAGGGCAAATGATAATTTAAACATGTCGCTATCAAAAGAAAGGGCACAAAAAATAATAGATTACCTAATCTCTAAGGATATTTCTAGCGATAGGTTAACAGGTGATGGATATGGTGAAACTCAGTTATTAAATCATTGTTCTAATGGAGTAAAATGTAAAAACTATGAACATTTAAAAAATAGAAGAATTGAATTTATAGTTTTAGACAATTAAATATCATCCTAATGAGCTCAAAACCAACGGTACTTTTTGATGATTTTAAAAAAATAGATTTACGGATTGGCACTATCATAAGCGTAACAGATTTTCCAAAAGCACATAAGCCAGCATACCAACTTAAAATAGATTTTGGATCTTTAGGGATTAAAAATTCGAGCGCGCAAATCACAAAACTGTATACAAAAAAAGCATTGCTAAACAGGCAAATAATTGCCAATGTAAATTTTAAACCTAAGCAAATTGCAAATTTCTTTAGTGAATGCCTTATTCTTGGAGTCCCAGACAACCAACAAAACATAGTCCTTTTAGAGATTAATGCAGTCGCTTTAAATGGAACGCAAGTACTTTAAATACAAAGGAGCTATAATAAAAACTATCTTTGTAAAAAAAWTATACATGAGAATACTTACACTTATCCTATTAACGCTATTAATAAGCAATTGTACAAGCATTAAAACAAGCAGTAACGAYAGCACAATGAAAATTAATTTTGAACAATTAGTTACAGAAACCCAAGGAGGCTTTTCTACGGCTAAATTTCTAGTGATAAAAGAACAAAACACAACAATAGAAATTTACMATCARATTAACAGCATTCGTACACCTGGTTTTGAAATTCCGGTAATAGATTACACTAAACAAATGTTATTGGCATTATTTATGGGGGAAMAAACTAGTGGAGGCTATGCTATTTCCGTAGAYCACATCGTTGAAACTTCCGACAAACTGACTGTTTTTSTTAAAGAAATTACTCCAAAYGGAATGGCAATAATGGCCATTACTTCTCCGTTTTGYTTTGTATTRGTGAACAAAACTGATAAGGAAGTMRTTTTTGAAAAACTGAAATAGAAAACCTTTTGAAAACAGGAATCAAGACTGATCCNTGAACATCTATAGATAAAAAACAGACACAAAAAAACTGCTACCTTTAAAAGATAGCAGTTTTTTTKTGTGATTTATTAATTAAGAAATTAGTTTCCTTTTTGAGCATCTTTTAAAAACTGAGCCAATCCACTGTCGGTTAAAGGATGTTTAAACAATCCATCAATAGCTTTTAAAGGTCCTGTCATAACATCTGCACCAATTTTAGCACAGTTCATAATGTGCATAGTATGACGTATAGAGGCTGCTAAAATTTGAGTTTCGAACCCATACATATCATAAATTTGGCGAATTTCAGCAATCAGTTCTAATCCGTCTGTAGAAATATCATCTAAACGACCAATAAACGGAGACATATAAGTTGCACCCGCTTTTGCTGCCAATAAAGCTTGACCTGCAGAAAATATTAAGGTACAATTTGTTTTAATTCCTTTATCAGAAAAATATTTTATTGCTTTAATTCCTTCTTTAAGCATAGGGATTTTCACAACGATTTGAGGATGTAAAGCAGCCAAAGCTTCTCCTTCTTTCACCATCCCTTCAAAATCGATAGAAATAACTTCCGCACTTACATCACCATCCACTAGGTTGCAAATAGCCACATAATGGTCTAATATGTTTTGCTGACCAGTAATTCCTTCTTTTGCCATTAAAGTAGGGTTGGTAGTCACACCGTCCAAAATACCTAAAGCTTGWGCTTCTTTAATTTGGTCAAGATTCGCTGTATCGATAAAAAATTTCATAATTGTTGAGTTTTATTTAAATTTGTTAGYWTCAATAATATAGATTGCTCCTTCAGCACAAATGTATGTAAATGATTACAATTTATAGTGGTTCATTAATAATTTTTCATACCAAACATCTGGTAATATTCGTTTTAAAACGATGGAAAACTTCTGCATAAACTCTCCTACCTTATAATGGATTTTAGGATTTTTTGTTTCAATAACATCAAAGATAGCTTTGGCCATTATTTGGGGATCTTTACCTTCGTCCACATGCGCATTCATTAAATCTAAATTTAATTGGTAAGAAGCTTCGTAAGCAGAATTTTTAAGCACAGGAGCATGGTAACGTCCCGCAGCWATATTAGTAGCAAAATCACCTGGTGCCACATTGGTAATCTGTACGCCAAACTGTTTTACTTCCATACGCAATGCCTCTGTAACTAATTCCAAGGCCCCCTTTGATGCCGAGTAAATCCCTCTAAAAGGCAAGCCCATATAGCCTGCAATAGAAGTAACATTAATAATAAGTCCTGATTTTTGAGCACGCATTTGTGGTAATACCGCTTTTATAACATCGATAGCACCAAAAAAATTTGTATCAAATAATTGGCGCATYTCATCCGTATCCGTTTCTTCTATAGGCCCCGTAATCCCCATTCCTGCATTATTTATAAGGACATCTAGTTTACCTTCATTTTTAATAACAGTGGCAACGGCTGTTGCAATAGTTGTAGGATTTCTAACATCTAAAGATACCAATTTAAAAGGGTGATTTTTAATGTTTTCTGCATTTCTGCTCGTTCCATATACTGTAAACCCTTTCGCCTCTAAATAGATTCCTACCGCTTTTCCAATTCCTGACGAACCTCCGGTAATTAACACCACTTTACTCATTGTAAAAATATAAATTTGTTATGATGTAAAACTATGCAATTTTATTGGGGCGTGCACCTACAAGTATAAAATATTAGCGCTAAGGAAAATAGTAGACACAAAAAAATCCCTAAGATGGGATTTGATTTTTAAGCATAAAAAAATGGCAAGCGACCTACATCACACCGCTACAACCTAATACCCTTGCTGCGTTCCCGCCCTGGGGGATTCAAAGGGAGCTAGTTGTGTAGGACTTGCCGTGGCAAATGTACGACGCTATTTCGTATTTCCAACATAAAAAAAAGGTTTTTTTTTGTAACATTATTACAGATATGAGTACTAATGGTTTGTAGTTCTCATTTTCTGCAACTTAGCGAAAATATAGGGCTGCAAACAAATTAATTATTTATATTTGACTAAATTAAACGAAACAAATCATGAAAGAAATTATTAAAAAAACTGGAATTAACTTTGGACTAATCTTCGGATTTATCTTATCACTTATCACATTATATGCATTTGTAATTGATGCATCTATTTTTGGAAATATGTGGATAATGCTTATTCCATTTGCCGTACTTATTGTTTTGGGGCTTCTAGCTATTGGAACAGCAAAAAAGGGACTGAATGGTTATATTAGTTTTAAAGAAGCATTTACCACATTTTTTGTAATGATTGCACTAGGAACGCTAATTGCGACAATTGTAAATATTTTAATTTTTAATGTGGTCGCACCCGAATTCAAGGAGACGGTAAAAGAAATTCAAATTACTAAAACTACAGAAATGATGGAAAGCTTTAATGTTCCTTACGAACAGATAGATGAAGCCATAGAAAAACTTAAAGAAGACGACCAATTTTCTATACCAAAACAAATGTTATCTTATGTTATGGGTCTCGCAATTTACTCTATCTTTGGACTGTTATTAGCACTGATATTAAAACGAAACAATCCAGAACTTGAATAAACAACATATACATATATCTGTAGTGATTCCTCTCTTAAACGAAGAGGAATCACTCAAAGAATTATACGATTGGATTGCACGTAACATGCAATCCAATCGCTATTTATACGAAGTAATTTTTATTGATGATGGGAGTACCGACAGTTCTTGGGAAATCATTCAACAATTAAGTAGCAAACACTCCGAAGTAAAAGGGATTAAATTCCAAAAAAACTACGGAAAATCTCAGGCATTAAATGCCGGTTTTAAAATTGCCAAAGGAGATGTAATTATCACCATGGATGCTGATTTACAAGATAGTCCAGACGAAATACATACACTTTACAAGGCAATTACAGAAAAAGATTACGACCTTGTTTCTGGTTGGAAAAAGAAACGTTACGATTCTAAGATTCGTAAAAACATCCCTTCAAAGCTCTTTAATTGGGCGGCCAGAAAAACTTCTGGTTTAGAACTCAACGATTTTAACTGTGGCTTAAAAGCTTATAAAAACGTGGTGATTAAAACCGTAGATGTCTATGGGGAAATGCACCGTTATATTCCTGTATTGGCAAAAAATGAGGGATTCAATAAAATAGGAGAACAAGTAGTACAGCACCAAGCTAGGAAGTACGGAGTTACTAAGTTTGGTATAGAACGGTTTATCAACGGATTTTTAGACTTAATTACCATTTGGTTTCTAGCAAAATTCGGTAAGCGTCCTATGCATCTTTTTGGATTGTTAGGAACGCTCATGTTCCTCTTCGGTCTTTTAACTGCTGGGCTCATTGGTTTTACAAAGATTTACAAATTATACCATGGAATGCCTACCATATTAATCACGGATAATCCTTGGTTTTACCTAGCCTTATCTACCATGGTAATAGGAACACAATTCTTTTTAGCAGGATTTTTAGGAGAAATCATTTTACGTACTAAAAAAGACGTAAAAAGGTATACTATTTCAGAAAACAGTAACATTAATTAGCCTTATATTTGTGGGCTTAAACAGATATTTATGAGTACAATTATAAACGAAGCCAAAAAATGGCTTAGCGCACCCTTTGATGCAGACACCCAACAGGAAATTCAAGACCTTTTAGACAATGATCCAGACCAATTAACGGATCGTTTTTATAAAAACATGGAATTCGGTACCGGAGGAATGCGTGGTGTAATGGGAGCTGGTCTCAATCGTATTAACAAATACACTTTAGGAAAAGCGACACAAGGATTGGCTAATTATATGAAAATTGCCTTTCCAGGAAAAGAGTTGAAAGTTGCCATTGCGTTTGACTGTAGACATAATAGTTTAAAGTTTGCTAAATTAGTAGCGGATGTATTTTCTGCAAATGGGATTTATGTATATCTTTTTGATAGCCTACGTCCTACTCCAGAGTTATCTTTCTCTGTAAAGCATTTAGGATGTGATGCAGGAATTGTATTAACAGCATCACACAATCCACCAGAATATAATGGTTATAAAGTATATTGGAACGACGGAGGGCAAATTGTACCACCAGAGGATCACAATATCATCAGTCAAGTAAACGCTTTAGAATTTTCTGAAATTAACTTTGAGGCCAATGAAGAGCTGATAGAAGTAATTGGAGAAGAAGTAGACAAGGTATTCATTTCATCTGCCGTAAAAAACGGATCGTTTGGAGCCAAAGGAAAAGATAAATTAAAAGTAGTTTTTACGTCCTTACATGGAACATCTATTGTTTCTATTCCGGATGCATTAGCACAAGCGGGTTATACAGATGTACATATAGTGGAAGAGCAACGTGTACCAGATGGAGATTTCCCTACGGTTAAATCACCGAACCCAGAAGAACCAGCAGCCTTAAAAATGGCGATGGATTTAGCGGACAAAATAGATGCTGACATTGTAATTGGAACAGATCCTGATTGTGATAGATTAGGTATTGCAGTTCGTAATACAAACGGAGAGTTAGTATTGATGAATGGTAACCAAACCATGTGTGTGATGACGGATTTCTTAATTAAAAAATGGAAAGATGCTGGTCGCTTAAACGGAAAACAATTTGTAGGTTCTACAATTGTTACCACAGGTATGGTAGATGTTATAGCTGATAGCTATGGAGTGGAAACCAAAGTAGGATTAACAGGTTTTAAATGGATTGCTAAAATGATTCGTGATGCCGAAGGGACTCAAGAATTTATCGGAGGTGGTGAAGAAAGTTTCGGATATATGGTTGGTGATTTTGTAAGAGATAAAGATGCGGTAACAGCCACTTTATTAGCTTGTGAAATTGCAGCAGATGCAAAAGCAACTGGAGGTTCTATGTACGAAGAGTTAATTGCCCTATACACCAAACATGGTTTTTACAAAGAGCATTTGATTGCGATTGTTAAAAAAGGAATTCATGGTGCAGACGAGATAGCAAAAATGATGGTGGAGTTAAGAGAAAACCAATTGAGTACTATAGACGGTTCTAAAGTGATCAAAATTGAAGACTACGATTCGTCTATCAGTAAAAACATGATTACAGGAGAAGAAACTACGATGACGATTCACAAATCAAATGTATTGATTTATTATACTGAAGACGGTACTAAAATTGCTGCTAGACCAAGTGGTACAGAACCAAAAATAAAGTTTTATTTTAGTGTAAACCTACCTTTAGCGTCTGCGGATAAAGCAACAGAAGTAGAAAATTTATTAGACAGTAAAATACAACGTATTATTACAGAAATGAAACTGAAGTAATGGACTATTTTAAGAAAATAATAAAATACGCAAAACCTTATAAAACATACGGAGTATTGAACATTGTGTTCAATACTTTTTATGCTTTATTCTCGGCCTTATCATTTATGGTAATGATGCCTTTACTTCAAGTTATTTTTAAGAATGAAGGAGTAAAAGTCACAGAAAAACCGATATTTGAAAGTTTTGCTGAAATATTAAAATACGGTAAGGACTCTTTAAGTTATTTTATTCATACGGTTGCTGGAGATGACAAATCGAAAGCATTAATGATAGTGGTTAGCCTAGTAATAGTAATGTTTTTACTTAAAAACATATTCAGTTATTTAGCCATGTATTTTATCACCTTCTTAAGAAATGGTGTTTTAAAAGAYATCCGAAACGATTTATACAACAAAACCATCACCTTACCTATTTCCTATTTCTCAGAAAAGAGAAAAGGAGACATTATGGCAAGAATAGGAACGGATGTATTGGAAATTCAACATTCTTTTCTATCCATTTTAGAACTGATATTTAGAGAGCCACTGACCATATTGTTCACAATTATTGCCATGTTTACTATTAGTACAAATCTTACGCTTTTTGTATTTATATTTATTCCTATTTCTGGTTTTATCATTTCCCTAATTGGAAAAAGTTTGAAAAAAAAATCTGATGATGTACAAAGAGAACAAGGTTATTTCCTTTCTTTATTAGAAGAATCACTTACAGGTTTACGTATTATAAAAGCATTTAATGCCGAAGATACCTTTAATGGAAAATTCAACGATTCTACCAAGCGTTTTTATGATTACTCTAATACATTAATCAATAGAACCAACCTTGCGAGACCCACTAGTGAATTTTTAGGAATTGCTGTAATTGCCGTTTTATTATGGTACGGAGGACGCTTAGTTTTAGTGGATGAAACCTTAGCAGGAGAAGATTTTTTAGCATTTATTGGCTTAGCGTATAATATACTAACACCAGCCAAAGCATTGTCTAAAGCCAGTTATGCAGTAAAAAAAGGAAATGCAGCAGCAGAGCGTGTTTTGGAAATATTAGAAACTAAAAATCATTTAGAAGATGCACCAAATGCCTTGGTAAAAACAGGATTTGATACCGCCATTACTTTTGACAATATTTCCTTTAAATATGAAGATGAATATGTCTTAAAAAACTTTTCACTCACCATTCCTAAAGGACAGCAAGTAGCACTTGTTGGACAATCTGGAAGTGGAAAATCTACTTTGGCCAACTTAATTACTCGTTTTTACGATGTCAATAAGGGAAGTGTTCTTATTGATGGCATCAATATTAAGGAACTGACAAAAAAATCCTTACGTAATCAATTGGGAATTGTGAGTCAGGATGCTTTATTGTTTCACGATACCATAGGTAATAATATTGCTTTTGGAAAAAAAGTTACTAAGGAAGACATTATAAATGCCGCTAAAATAGCCAATGCTCATGAGTTTATCATGGAGTTGCCTAAACAATATGATACCAACATTGGAGATAGTGGAAACAAGCTTTCTGGAGGACAAAAACAACGTATTAGTATTGCACGCGCTGTCCTTAAGAATCCTCCAATTATGATATTGGATGAGGCCACTTCGGCATTAGATACCGAAAGTGAACAATTGGTGCAACTAGCCTTAGAAAAGATGATGAAAAACAGAACTTCTATGGTTATCGCACATCGTTTATCTACCATTCAAAAATCTGATTTAATTGTAGTTCTTAAAAAAGGAGAAATTGTAGNSCAWKGWARGYMCAWCNGRAKYASKMRMWAMAANNNNRWKKAGARTATTKMMAANYGSTWACGATGCAGTCATTAGGATAGTTGCTGGTTGTTGGTTGATAGTTGTTGGCCACTCACTCAGTTGAAACAAAAAAAAAGAAAAGAGAGAAGAGAAAATAGAGAACATAAAAAACGTCCGATTGAACATTTCAATCGGACGTTTTTTTTATTGGTAAAAAAGAAATTAATCTAGTTTTTTCACTCCTAATTCGGCTGCTCTTTTGAGCATAAAAGCAAAGGCTTCTTCGTATTCGTTTTTGATGGTTCCATCCAAAATAGCTTCTTTAATAGCATCTTTTAGGACTCCTATTTCACGACAAGGTTTTAGGTTGAATTTTTCCATAATCATTTCACCAGTAACCGGTGGTTGAAAATTACGCACATGATCCCGTTCTTCGACCTCTTTAATTTTTTCACGAACCACTTTAAAGTTGTTATGGTAGCGTTTAAATCTCTTCGCGTTTTTTGTAGTGATGTCAGCTTCACAAAGAATCATCAGGCTCTCAATATCATCACCTGTATCAAACACTAATCTACGTACTGCAGAATCAGTGACATTAGACGCAAGTACGATAGGTCTTGAGCTTAAAAAAACCATTTTCTGAACAAACTTCATTTTATTATTCAATGGCATTTTTAAACGCTTGAACAATTTAAATACCATTTTTGAACCAACAAATTCGTGAGAATGGAAGGTCCACCCTACTTTTTTGTCGAACTTTTTTGTCGGTGCTTTTCCTATATCGTGTAATAATGCGGCCCAACGCAACCAAAGATCTTCCGTGTTTTTGGCAATATTATCTACCACTTCTAAACTGTGGTAAAAGTTATCTTTATGCGTTTCACCTTCCACATCATCTACCCCCAATAAATCCGTTAATTCCGGCATAAACCGTTTTAAAAGCCCTGTTTTTTCCATCAATAAAAAACCAATAGAAGGCTTGGGAGATTTTAATATTTTATTCAATTCATCCACAATGCGTTCACGGGTAATAATATCTATACGTTCTGCATTTTTGGTAATGGATTCCAATGATTTTTTTTCAATTTCAAATTGCAATTGAGAAGCAAACCTTACGGCACGCATCATACGTAATGGATCATCTGAATAGGTGATATCCGGATCCAAAGGTGTTTTTAAAATCCCTTTTTCCATGTCCTCAATCCCTTGAAAAGGATCTAATAAGGCTCCAAAATTGTCTTTATTTAAACTGATAGCTAAGGCATTGATGGTAAAATCTCGTCGTTTTTGATCATCCTCTAAAGTCCCATCTTCTACAATGGGGTTTCGGCTGTCTTCTGAATACGATTCTTTTCTCGCCCCTACAAACTCCAACTCAATGTCATTGTAACGCAACATAGCCGTACCATAGGTTTTGAATACCTGTACTTTAGGTTTATTGGGCAATAATTGGGATACCTTTTGAGCCAATTCAATACCACTACCAACGGCAACAATATCAATATCCTTGGCATCACCACGTTCTAATAAAAAATCGCGTACAAACCCACCAATTACATATGTTTCCATCTGTAACGCTGCAGCTGCATCGCTTATATAAGTAAAAATAGGTTCCGAAACAGCTTCCGAACAATTTTTAAAATCTGTCATGTATTATTTTCTAAGCACTTCAAAATCACCATTATCCAACAAACGAAGGATTGTAGATGAATTTGACGATTCATTTTCTAACTGCAAATTTACAATATAGTCTACGCTGTTCAAAATAGAAGTTGAAATTTTTTCAAAAGATACTGGAGTTTCGGCACCACTCACGTTTGCAGACGTTGAAACAATGGGCTTTCCGAAACGTGCAATAAGCTGTTCACAGAAGGCATGTTTTACAATTCTAACGGCAACCGTATTATCTTCCGCAATCACATTAGTTGCTAAACCTCTCGGATTTTTATAAATAATCGTGGTTGGTTTTTCTGTGTTTTTAAGGAGTTCTATCACTTTTTCCGGAATATCTGACACATACTCTTGCAGCATCTCTATTCCATCCACCAAAATAATTAAGCTTTTACTTTCAGCTCTTTGTTTGATGTCAAATATCTTTTGCACAGCTTCTTTTGAAGTAGCATCACATCCTATGCCCCAAACAGTGTCTGTTGGGTAAAGGATTGTTTGGCCTTGTAGTAAAACTGTTAATCCTGATTCAATATAACTTATTTCATTTTCCATCTTAACAACTTGTTTTAGCTTAATATTTTTTTCAACCAATTCAAAATATACACTTGTTTATTTTGAGCACATTGATCTAAACTTTGCAGACATAAAAAGAGTGTGTTTTTATCTTTTAGACCTTTATTTAACAAAAATTTATACCAAGTTAAAGGTTTCTTATAAGACTGTATATAAAGCATTTGATAATCAGAATGAAGCACACAAGAGTTGTTTTTTATTTCTACATGATTTATTAAACCTTGAGGTGTAAATTGATCCACATGTCTAAATCTATGGGAGATATTCTGTTTTTCAATCTGTTGGTTTTCTTTGAAAAAATTATGAAAGGTAGATTTCCGAAGAGCATAAGGAGTATGATGAAATTTATAATATTTATTGAACCCTACAAGCTTAGCGCCTTTCTGTTGTGCTATTTTGTGACCAGCCTTCGTATTTTTCTTCCCTTTTACATTAGCTTTAATTTGTTTAATTAATACATCATCATCAAACTTTAACCACTTCCCCCTCAACACCGGTTTTCCGCTGATAAAAAAATCGGAAATCTGTACTTTTTTAAGTAAAAACATGTCATCATTAAAATAAACAAAATGTTCGGCCAAGCCTGGGATTTTATATAATCTAGTTTCTAAAGGTCTGCAATTAAAAACAGGTAAAACATCCAAACAGTCACTAAAAAGTTCTTCGTGCTTCACCAATTTTACATTATTGTACTGCTCTGAATCCGATGAGTTAATTAAAAACTCAGGTGTTTGCGAATCCGTAACCAAGTATATATTTCTTATAAAAGAGGCATTTTTCAGAATAGAATCAATCGTGTATTTTACTTCTTCCACTTGATCAAAACGCGTTCTTAATTCTTTTTTTCTCAGGTCAGATTTATCCTTTAAATAAGGTAACATTTTCTTTTGATGATTTTCATCATTCCCATCTACCCACAACACCACCACATCAACCGGAAAATTTTCCATTATATAAATTTTATTAACAATTCCATTTTTTTATTTCTTGCTCACCCTCTGGAATTTTAGGAAGGGTAAAATAGTCTCCAATAATTTTATTGTATTCTTCCGGAATAAAATCTTTTCTTCCATCAGAAGGGTAAAATGTCATTTCTCCAAATACAGTTTTCCCTTGTATGGAATAAAAATCCACTCTGACAAAAGGAAAGTCTTTTGATAAAACACGAGACAATTTAATCATCTCATCATAATTACTTGGCTTATCAATAGGCTCAGATATCGATTTCTTCAAGGACACATACCTGAATGGTAATTTATTAAAATCTAAGTCGTAAAACCCTCTTTTATGTTGGGAAACCCTATCCAAATGAACTTCTACAAACTTAACTTCACCGTTAAAACAATAAAATTTATAATCAATTAAAGAATTATTTCCGTCTCCTTGATCCATAAATTTCTCAGCCATTATTCTCGGAGCTACRTCCTTGTAAGCCCATTCTTGCCCAGTTCTATAATATTGGTTATTACGTTGCCATTTTTTAAATAAACGTGTTACTTTCTCAATATTTAATGTGCTTTTATCTTCCACTATTAAGTTATAGCCACTTGCGTGCACTCCTTTTATAACAAACTTATTTGGAAGCTCTTCAAAATTCACATCCTCAGCTTTGTCATATACAGCGTACGTTTCGTTTAAATACTGCTCCCCAATTTTTTGTTTTACAAATTCTTTTACGGCATATTTATCTACCAAAACGTTCAATATCTTTGGATGATAAAACACTTTATACCAATAAATTTTAGCATTAAACTCTTCAGGATGATCCAAGTTTAATTTTTTACCTGTAAAATATTCGTAAGATATTTTCGCGTAAAGYTTAGGGGGAAGAAAAGTCATTTTTTTGAGGAATCTCAACGCAAAACGACGCACTGTGTTTGACATAAGTTAATTTAATATATTGCAAAGGTACTCTAAAAATAGCCATCAACAAATAGCAGTCCGAAGTTAAACGAGTTATCAATAGACTTGCAGCTGTATTTAATTACTACTTTCACTTAACCAATTAAGAAAATATTTCTGAATATCCTTTGACCCCAAATCTAAACTTTGCAAACATAAAAAAAGAGATGTGTTTTTACTTTTGGTAAGATTCATATTTAATCTATACCAAATAAAAGGTTTTTTATACGATCCAAAATACAATAATTGATATTTGTTTATCAAAACATATGTTTGCTTTTTCACCTCCAAATGGTTGGCCAAAGATTGGATCATACATTGAGAAGGATCACGAAAACGGAACTTTATATTTTGAAGTAATTTCCACGGGTGCTTTACAAAATAATTATTCAGCGTAGACTTCCTTAACGCAGCCGGCGTATGATCAAGTCTAATATACTTTTTAAACCCTAATTGTTTTGCCGCATTTTCCTGCGCTCTTTTATAGCCAAATATTTTATCTTTGTATAATTTACCCGTTAGTTTAAAGGCTTTCTTGAAAAGTGTTTTGTAAATTTTATCCTCATCAAATTTAGACCAAATCCCTCTAATTACAGGCATTCCATCCACAAAAAAATCATTCGACTTGGTTGGTTTTATCAAAAATAAATCATCATTGAAATACACAAAATGCTCAGATAAATTTGGTATTCTATGTATCATAGATTCTATGGATACACTATTAAAAGTAGGTAAATAATCTTCAAAATATTTAAAGATAACCGTGTGGTCAATTAAAATTAATCGAGGTCCATCCTTCTTTTGATTTTTAAGATATGTATCAAAAAATAATGGTTTTTGATGATCGGTTACCAAAAAGATATTCCGAATATAAGGTGCAAATTYAACAATCGATTTTATCGCGTATTCAATTTCTTCTACTTGATAAAATCGAGTATTAAATTTTTTATTATTGACCAAAGAGGTGTTTTTTAAAAAACGCCTCAATTTATTTCGATGATTCGTATCATTTCCATTCACCCAGGTAATTACTGCATCAATAGGAATTGCTGCTTCAGATTGCATATTGTTGGATTTATTTTACGATATAAAAATAAAACATTTTTTACAAAAACCAACAATTTTATCAATCTTAACAAAATTTTAAACCGCTACATCATTCTCACGCAATGCATCATTTAAAGAAGTCTTTTTATCAGTACTTTCCTTACGTTTTCCAATAATGATTGCACAAGGCACATTAAATTCTCCAGCAGGAAATTTCTTCGCATAACTCCCTGGAATTACCACAGATCTAGAAGGAACTCTTCCTTTCATCTCAACAGGTTTATCACCAGTAACATCAATAATTTTAGTACTAGCTGTCAACACAACATTAGCTCCTAAAACAGCTTCTTTTTCTATATGCACTCCTTCCACTACAATACACCTAGATCCAACAAAAACATTGTCTTCAATAATCACTGGAGCTGCTTGTAATGGTTCTAAAACACCACCAATTCCTACACCTCCACTCAAGTGTACATTCTTCCCTATTTGGGCACAACTTCCAACCGTAGCCCAAGTGTCCACCATTGTTCCTTCACCTACATAAGCACCAATATTAATATAACTTGGCATTAAAATAGTTCCTGGAGCAATATAAGAACCATAACGTGCAACAGCATGAGGCACCACACGAATTCCTTTTTCTTTATAACCCGTTTTTAATGGAATTTTATCGTGATACTCAAAAATTCCAACTTCAATAGTTTCCATTTTTTGAATCGGAAAATACAAGACAACCGCTTTTTTCACCCATTCGTTCACTTGCCAACCATCCTCAATAGGCTCTGCCACTCTCAAGGTTCCTGCATCCAATAAACTCACAACTTTACGAATCGCCGTTGTTGTTTTCTCTTCCTTTAACAAGTCTCTGTTATCCCAAGCTTGTTCTATTATATTTCTTAAATCTTCCATTTTTTGTTAGGTATATGAGCAAATATAAAATTAAAATAAGTTCTGCTTGACTTAAATTAGTAAATTTGTACACTATTATAGAAAATGTTAATATTTTGAGTAGAGTTATCGCCTTAGATTTAGGAAAAAAAAGAACAGGAATTGCTGTTACAGACGAAATGCAAATAATTGCTTCGGGCTTAAAAACCGTTGAAACAAAACATTTATTTTCATTTTTAATGCAGTATTTTAAAGAGGAAAATGTAGAACTTATCATTATAGGTGAACCAAAGCAAATGGATAACTCGGCAAGCGAGAGTGAAGCCATGATGCTTCCTATAATTAAAAAGCTATCACAAACCTTTTCAAAAATTCCTATTAAGCGAATTGACGAGCGTTTTACATCTAAAATGGCGTTCCAGACGATGATTGATAGCGGCCTGAAAAAAAAACAGCGTAGAAACAAAGCTTTGGTAGATGAAATTAGTGCGACAATTATATTGCAGGCTTATTTAAACAGAAAGTAGAAATGATACTACCCATCGTCGCTTATGGCGACCCTGTATTGCGAAAACTAGGAAAGGATGTCAAAGCTGACCACCCTGGAATAAAAGCGTTGGTAACCAATATGTGGGAGACCATGTACAATGCCCATGGAGTGGGGCTTGCTGCGCCTCAAGTAGGAACGGCCCTTCGTCTATTTATAGTCGATACCACCCCATTTTCAGATGATGAGGAACTGAGCGTAGCCGAACAAGAGACACTTGACGGCTTTAAAAAAGTATTTATCAATGCCCAGATCCAAGAAGAAACAGGAAACGATTGGTCATTTAACGAGGGCTGTTTGAGTATTCCTG
>NVSD01000020.1 GCA_002401105.1 Flavobacteriaceae bacterium
AGAAAGAAGCGGTGTTTGCCGATAGAATTGTGGGAAAACCTTATTTATTAATTGATATAGATCGCGAAAAATTAGCGCGATATGGATTGTCCGTAAGTGACGTTCAAAATATTTTGGAAGTCTCTGTAGGAGGTAAAGTTATCTCCCAAACAGTCGAAGGACGTGAACGTTATGGAATTAGAGTAAGATACCCAAGAGAACAACGTTCAAGTCCAGAGGATTTTGAAAAGATTTATGTACCAACTCCTAATGGAAATCCAATTCCATTATCAGAATTAGTAACGATAAGATACGAACAAGGTCCACAAATTATAAAAAGTGAGGACACCTTCCTAATTGGGTATGTACTTTTTGATAAGTTGGACGATGAAGCTGAGGTAACCGTTGTAGAACGCGCACAAGATGCAATTCAAAGAACTATAGACCGAGGAGAACTCGTAGTTCCAAAAGGAATTAACTATACGTTTACTGGAACTTATGAAAATCAAATTAGAGCAGAAAAAACACTGGGCGTTGTGGTACCACTAGCATTAGGAATTATTTTCTTAATCCTTTATTTCCAATTTAGGTCTGTGGCAACCTCTTTAATGGTATTCTCAGGAATTACCGTTGCCTTTGCCGGTGGATTTATCATGCTTTGGTTATACGGAGAATCATGGTTCCTTAATTTTGATGTCTTTGGCGTCAATCTGCGGGATTTATTCCAAATGGGAACGGTTAATTTAAGTGTCGCTGTTTGGGTAGGGTTATCGCATTGTTTGGAATTGCGACAGATGATGGCGTTGTAATGGCGACTTATTTAACCCAAACTTTTGATAAAAATTTACCAACAACTAAGGAGGAAGTAAGAGCTTCTGTAGTAGAAGCCGGTGTTAAACGTATTAGACCTTGTTTAATGACCACCGCTACTACCATGCTTGCATTATTACCAGTACTAACATCTACAGGAAGGGGATCCGATATTATGATTCCGATGGCCATACCAAGTTTTGGTGGAATGCTTGTAGCCTTAATTACCTTATTTGTTGTACCAGTATTATTTAGCTGGCAGCGTGAAATAACACTAAAAAAATTGAACAATGAGAATTAATATCATTTACATCCTTATATTTTTAATCTCGTTAAGTGCCAATGCACAAAACCTGAACGATTATTTAAGTGAAGCAGCAGAAAACAATCCAGCCTTAAAGAGCTTTCAATATAAATATGAAAGCGCTCTGGAAAAAGTTGTAGAAGTTGGAAGTGTACCTAACACTTCCTTCGGAGTAGGATATTTTGTACAAACGCCTGAGACCCGTGTTGGGGCTCAGCGTGCAAAATTATCAATAGCACAAAAATTACCATGGTTTGGCACCTTGGAAGCAAAAAAAGAGAGTGCTACTTTTAAAGCAGAAGCACAATCTAACCAGTTTGATTTTATAAGAAGAAAACTGTTCTTAGATGTGAAAAGCATCTATTTTGAATTGTTTGAGTTACAAGCGACCAAAGCCATACTCAATGAAAATATCGAAATCATGAAAACTTTCGAAGAATTAGCATTGATAGAATTGGAGAATAACCGTTCGACCATGGTTGATGTGTTAAAAATTAGAATGGAAAAAAACGAGTTGTACAACACACTCCATAAAATAGAAGAAAACACCATTGCTAAAACTACTGCCTTTAATTTATTGTTAAATCGTGATGAAAACACCGTTGTAAATATCATTGAAACAATCACATTAAACGAGAACGACACTTTTAACAAAGCAGACATTACCAACAATCCAAAAGTATTGCAACTGAACAATTTGGAAAGTGCCTTGGAAAAAGCGGAATTAGCAGTTAAAAAGGAAGGTTTACCTATGATTGGCTTAAAGTTGGACTATGTAGTTGTGGACGAAAGAGACATGGCAGATTTAGTAGATAATGGAAAGGATATTATCATGCCAATGGTAACGATTTCCATCCCTTTATTCTCTAAAAAATACAGTTCCAAACAAAAGCAATTGCGTTTAGATCAAAAAGCGGTAGCTACCAATAGAACCAATACTGTAAATAAGTTAAACACTATTTTCAGTAAGGCGAGTAGAGGAATTTCAAATTCTAAAGTTGCTATTAAAACGCAAGTAAAGAATATAAACGAAGCGGATCGTGCTAAAGAAGTATTATTTGCAGCCTACGAAACCTCTAAAATAGATTTTGAACAATTATTGGAAATTCAACAATTAAAATTAAAATTTCAATTGAAAAAGGTGGTTGCTGAAAAACAGTATTCGATTCAAAAATCAACCTTAGAATTTTTAACGAAAAACAATTAATTATGAATAGCACCTACAACATTACTGGAATGAGCTGTGAAAGCTGCGGAAAGCATATTGTAAAAGTATTGCGTGCTATTCCCGGAGTGACCGGGGTATCTGTTGATACAAACAAGTCTGAAGTTAGCATTCAAATGCATCATATGATTCTTTTGGGGCAATTTCAAGAAGCACTGAAAAATGATGGAGGTAAATATGAAATTATGCAATCGCATGCTTTTGAAAACCATCAATCACAACAAGATGTATTAAACGGAAATGGAATATTCTATTGCCCAATGCATTGCGAAGGAGAGAAAACCTATTTTAAAATGGGGGATTGTCCTGNNTGTGGAATGCATTTGATGGAACAAGCCAAGATTGTAGAAAAGGTTCAATTTACCTGCTCCATGCATCCCGATGTAATCAAAGACGCGCCTGGGGCCTGCCCTATTTGTGGAATGGATTTAATTCCTTTAGAACCTTCGGATTCTGAAGAGGAAAAAGCCTACCAAAAATTGGTGCGGAAAATGAAAATTGCTACCCTATTTACGGTGCCTATTTTCTTAATGGCCATGACGGATTTACTACCCAACAATCCCTTGTTAAAATTGTTTCCGCAAGCAATATGGAATTGGATTCAGTTCGCTTTATCACTTCCTGTTGTCTTTTATGCCACATGGATGTTTTTTATACGCGCATGGAAATCGGTGGTAACATGGAAATTAAACATGTTTACCTTGGTAGGAATCGGAACGGGAGTTGCTTTTATTTTTAGCATCATTGCCTTGTTATTTCCAGCAATATTTCCTGATCAATTTAAAACGGAGAGCGGTACTGTATTTGTTTATTTCGAAGCAACTACAGTAATYTTATCCTTGGTTTTATTAGGCCAATTATTAGAAGCGAGRGCGCATAGTCAAACAAGTGGCGCTATTAAAGCATTGCTAAAACTAGCCCCAACAGAGGCTACTTTAGTAAAGGATGATGGTAGTGAAGAGGTTATTTCTATTCAAGCCATTGCTATTGGGGATTTGTTGAGAGTTAAGCCTGGAGATAAAATCCCTGTTGATGGTAAAATTATTGATGGAGAAAGTACTTTAGATGAGTCCATGATTACTGGAGAACCAATTCCTGTAGATAAAAAAGAAGGAGATGCCATAAGTTCGGGTACTATTAACGGCAATAAGTCTTTTATAATGCAAGCCGAAAAAATAGGTGCAGATACATTACTATCGCAAATTATTCAAATGGTAAATAATGCCAGTAGATCTAGAGCGCCCATTCAAAAATTGGCGGACAAGATTTCCGAATATTTTGTMCCCATAGTSATTGTATTATCTATGGTCACATTTTTAGTGTGGTACGCMGTGGGCCCCGACCCGGCAATAGTCTATGCGTTTGTAAATGCAATTGCCGTRTTAATTATAGCMTGTCCRTGCGCCTTAGGTTTAGCAACACCTATGTCCGTTATGGTTGGTGTAGGTAAAGGTGCTCAAAACGGAGTGTTGATTAAAAATGCAGAATCCTTGGAGAACCTAAATAAAGTAACCGTCTTAATTACCGATAAAACCGGAACTATTACGGAAGGAAAACCCTCAGTAGAGAAAGTGGTAAACTCACTTGGAGACAGAGACAATTCCTTATTACAATATTTAGTATCACTAAATCAGCACAGTGAACATCCAYTGGCAGARGCYATTGTAAAATATGGAAAAGCAACGGACATATCGTTTTTGAAAGTAGCTRATTTTGAAGCTATCACCGGAAAAGGTGTGATTGGAGTAATCACTAATAATGCCATTGCCGTTGGAAACAAAAAGTTGATGGAGCAAGTTGGAGCCATTATTCCAAAAGACTTGGATGCTCAGGTTACTGCGGAACAATCCGAAGGAAAAACAGTTTCATACATCGCTATTAACAAAGAGGTACTTGGATTTGTATGCATTACTGAYGCCATAAAAGCAACCAGTAAAGAAGCCATTGCACTCCTTCAAAAACAAGGCATAGAAGTAATAATGCTTACGGGAGATAATGAAAATACTGCAAAATCTGTGGCATTGGAATTAAACCTATCAAGCTTTGAAGCGGGWTGTTTACCAGAAGATAAACTCAGAATTATTACAGAATTGCAAGCCAAAGGCGAAATTGTTGCCATGGCGGGTGATGGAATTAATGATGCCCCTGCCCTCGCCCAATCCGATATAGGAATCGCTATGGGAACAGGAACGGATGTAGCCATAGAAAGCTCAGAAATAACCTTGGTAAAAGGTGATTTATTAGGCATTGTAAAAGCTATTAAATTAAGTCGAGCTGTGATGAAAAACATCAAACAAAACCTGTTTTTTGCCTTTATCTATAACATACTCGGAATTCCAATAGCAGCAGGATTATTGTTCCCTGCATTTGGATGGCTTTTATCTCCTATGATTGCAGCCGCAGCTATGAGTTTTAGTTCTGTATCAGTAATTGTGAACTCGCTGAGACTTAAAAATTTAAAATTAACGAAATACTAACATAAATATAATTAAAATGAAAAAATCAATTYACACAATCGCAATTATCGCATTGATCTTTACCTCTTGTAAAGGAGAAAAAAAAGAAGCTGCTGGACATGATGATCACACTGGACATGACCATGCACCAAAAGAAATGAAAATGGAAGCTCCACGTAAAACCGGCAATACAGCTACTGTAGACAGCAAGGATTTAGCCAATGGAATTATCGATAGTTATTTACAATTAAAAAATGCATTGACAAAAGATGATGAAAAAGGTGCCGCTGCAGCAGGAACAGCCATGTTAGCTGCTTTTAAAGCATTTGACATGACTAAGGTTAAAGGTGATGCACACAAAACATATATGGAAATTGCGGAAAGTKCTAWAGARCAMGCMGARCATATTGTAAAAAGCCCAATGGACCACCAAAGAGAGCATTTCGAGGTTTTAAGTACTGATATGATCGATTTGATTGCAACTTTAGGAACTAACAAAACATTATACCAAGACTTTTGTCCTATGTACAATGGAAACAAAGGAGCAGCTTGGTTAAGTGAGTTTAAAGCAATTAAAAACCCATATTACGGAGCGAGCATGTCTAGCTGTGGTAAAGTTCAGAAACAATTTAACTAATGAAAAAGCCCTTGAAAATAGCGGTCGTTTTAGTCCTTGTAGGGATTGCCTTACAATTTGTGCCGCGTACGGAAAATTACAGTGAAATAGTACCAGATACTGACCTGTTGAAAGCATACGATGCAACTCCAGAAATAACCGCTATTTTCAAAAAGGCTTGCTACGATTGCCATAGTAACACCACGGAGTATTTGTGGTATCACAACATACAACCTTTACGTTTTTTAATTGATCAACATGTCAAAGAAGGAAAAGAAGTGTTGGACCTGAGTGAATTTAAAAACTATTCCAATCGCAGACAAAAGAGTAAATTAAAATCAATTATTAGTCAAGTAAAACAAGATAAGATGCCTTTAAAATCATATACATTATTACATGGTGATGCGAAGTTATCAAGTCTAGAAAAAGAGACATTGATTCGCTGGACAGAAAACATATTAGATAATTATTAGTAGTAGGTAATGAGTAGTGAGATATTAGTATTGAGATGTTAGTATTGAGAAGAGAATACTCCTATTCATTAAATTAAAACAAAACACACATAAAATAAACACAATGAAAAAATATATAATATACATAGGAATATTGATAGCAGGGCTATTGATTGGCCGTTTTGCATTAGGTGGTAATTCTACGGATAGCCACGCTAACCATAGCCAAGCTGGTACAACTGCAGTAAATACCATGTGGACCTGTTCTATGCATCCACAAATTATGGTACCAGAAGCAGGAGACTGTCCTATTTGTGGGATGGATTTAATCCCTGCAGAAGTTGGTGCAGAAGGATTGGATGTCAATGAATTTAAATTGAGTAAAAACGCCATGGCATTGGCCAATATTCAGACCTCTATTATCGGCAGGCAAACAGAAAGTGTTGCGGGCTTAATGCTGTCGGGGAAAATAGTTGAAAACGAAAACAACAATGCTTTGCAAACCACACATTTTGGTGGTAGGATTGAAAAWTTWTACWKAGWWAMTANCTKKWSAWRWARWSMKWWKTGRNTCWWRARWNARSWKWGAKRTAKWNTMSRRAKCTRGTSAYYAYWMANAWMAGAGTTTTTAACAGCTATCAAAAGTAAGGACAGTGATATGACCTTGTACAATGCCGTAAAGAACAAATTAAAACTTTGGAAATTATCAGATGCCCAAATTAACAGCATCGAAAGTTCGAATCAAATAATTACAAACTTCCCAGTATACGCAAGTGTATCCGGAATTGTAAGTATGAAAATGGTGGATGAAGGAGCCTATGTAAAAAAAGGACAAGGCTTATTTAATATTTCAAATTTAAGTACGGTTTGGGCAGATTTTGATGCTTATGAAAAACAATTATCAGCTATAAAAGTAGGAGATAAAATTAGCATTACTACCAATGCTAACCCAAACGAAGTTATCGAAGCTAAAATTACATTTATCGATCCAATTTTAAATACTAAAACAAGAACAGTTGTAGTTAGAACTGTCCTCAACAACAGTAAAAGAGTTTTAAAACCAGGAATGTTTGTAGCGGGAACGCTAAGCGCTAACATCAATAATAAAGTAAAGAATATCCCTTTAATGGTTCCTAAAACAGCGGTTATGTGGACAGGAAAACGATCATTGGTGTACATTAAAACATCTCCAGATGAACCAATATTTGAAATGAGAGAAGTAGTACTTGGTGCTGCTTTTGGAGATTTGTATGAAATTGTGGAAGGCTTAGCTGTAAATGACGAAATTGTAACCAACGGAACATTTACTGTAGATGCTGCTGCGCAATTACAAAGTAAAAGAAGTATGATGAGTGCCGCTGCCATAGATGCCGCTAAATTAAAAGAAGACGAGGCAACAAAAGCTCCTGAAAAAGTAGAAAGAATGGAAGTTTCTGAGAAGTTCCAAGGACAATTAGCTCAAGTTTACATCCAATATTTAGCAGTAAAAGATGCCTTAGTATCTGACAATGCTGGAGTAGCCGCAACYAAAGCCACTGAATTCGTAACTTCATTAGATGTAGTAGATATGAAATTATTGAGTTCTAATGAATCTCACATGTTGTGGATGCCAATAGTAAAAAAACTTAAAAATACTGCTACAGATATGGCTKSAACYGAYGATATAGATACCCAACGTAAACAATTCATCACCTTATCTAACAATATGATTWCRGCAGTACAAGGATTTGGAATTCAAAAAACGGTTTACAAACAATTTTGCCCAATGGCCAATAGTGATAATGGWGCCTTTTGGTTAAGTAACGAAGAGCAGGTAGCCAATCCGTATTTTGGAGATATGATGCTTAAATGTGGAARTGTAGAACAAACCATCAACTAAAACTTACAATCATGAAAAAAGCAATATTAAGCCTMCTGTTTTTAATCGCCGTGGGAACTTCTACAACCTATGCACAACACAAYCAYCAAGTMGCTGAAGCAACATTTGGAGTGCGTGGTAACTGTACTACCTGCCAGTCTRTAATAGAAAGGTCTGCGAGATCCGTAAAAGGTGTAATACATGCASATTGGAACAAGGCATCAAAAATGATGAGCGTTTCCTTTGACCCTGCCAAAACATCGTCTTTAAAGATTCAACAAGTGATATCAGGTTCAGGCTATGCTACTGAAAAAATTCCTGAGAGTGCTTATGCCTATTACAACTTAAATGCATGTTGTAAATATGACACAAAAATGAAAGTAGGTACAAAGTATATCGAAGAAAACAAAAAATCAACACATTAATAAATAGTAATAACAATTAAATAAACAAGAACATGAACCCTCCAATAAAAAAACTTCCAAATTGTGGAAAATATATTTTTGGAGGCTACATGTCATCAAAATTAACTAAATACAATAGAAACATGAAAAAAGTAATTTTAGCCCTAGTAATTTTTGCAACAGTAGGAATCACATCTGCAATGGCACAAGAAAAAGTAACAATGGCAACCTTTGGAGTACGCGGAAACTGCGGTATGTGTAAAGGAACAATCGAAAAAGCTGCAAAAGCAGTAGATGGTGTAACAAACGCAATTTGGGATAAAACTGCAAAGAAAATGGAAGTTTCTTTCGATGCAAAAAAGACCAGCGCTATGGCCATTCAAAAAGCAGTAGCTGCCTCTGGGTATGATACTGAAAAAATGACCGCTCCAGAAAAAGCATATGATGGTTTACACGGATGTTGTCAATATGACAAAGACCAAAAGATGACAACTTCTGAAAAGAAAATGGAAGATGCTCACAAAGGTCACAATCACTAATATTTAGTAGTTTACCCATAAATTGTAAGGGAGTCAAACAAAGTTACCCCCACGAGACTCCCTTTTAAATTTTAATTTTATTTTATCATTATGAAATCAATTCAGATTAAATTATTATCCCTATTAATGCTAGTTTTATTAAGTATTAGTACAGTGACTTGTAATGGTGATAAAGCAATCGATACCACAAGTGTAGCAGGAACTTATACAGGAACCTTAGTTTCAAATACAGCGTCTAAAAATACAACTGTAACAGCATTAAAAACTGCAGAGGCCAATGTACGCATGCATGGCGACCAAATAGAAGTGGTTTTTACAGATGGAGATTTCCATCACTCAATTATGTTGAATATTTTTGACGATGGAGACTTTATCAGACCCTGTTTAACAGGTGATGCTTTCGAATCAATCTACAATCATATATCCTCTGGATCTAATTTTATGAATGATATGATGAGTAGTATGACAGGGACTGACTGGTCTATGCATTTAAATGTAGATCATAAAGACAATGACAAACACTTTGGTCAATTTAATTTAAACAATAATAGTTTTGAATATGCCTTTATGGTGGATCAAATGGAGTATCATTTTAATGGAGTAAAATAAAAAAATAAATTGGTTAATTAATTTAAGCTGTAGTTTCAAAAACATTTCAAGTAATTTATCTATCATCATTCTCATTGTTTATAGAATTACATATTCTTGTTTTTTGATCACTGCAGCTTTTTTTTGCCGTTTTAAACATTTTTTGGTTAGCCATCAATCTTAGCTGTACTATCAGTATCTTTGCCCAATAAAACCAATAATAAATGACTACTTGCCATTGCGGAAGCGAAAAAACATACACTAACTGTTGCGAAGTCGTACACAAGGATATTACCAAAGCAAGTACAGCAGAAATGCTCATGAGARGTAGGTATAGCGCTTTTCACAAAGCAAATGGCGATTATTTAGTACAAAGTCAAGCAAAAAAACACGCACCAAGTACTACAGAAATCAAAGACATCGTATCCTGGGCAAAGTCCGTTACTTGGGTGAAACTAGAAGTGCTAGAAACTACAAAAGGTCTAGAAAATGACCGTACTGGAACCGTAAAATTCAAAGCCACTTATTTTGATGCTGATGGAATGGGAATTATTGAAGAAAATTCGTTGTTCGAAAAGGAAAACGAACATTGGGTATATGTAACAGGAATTGAATAGCAATGGGAAAGATAGGCAAAGAAAAAAACACAAAAAACAAATCGAAGCATTCCAAATTAATGGATCGCAAGATGAATAAGATTCGCAAAAATAAAGATGTGACTAAAAACAAGATGAAACACCTGTTAAAAAAACATCAAGAAACGAAATTAGACCAAGCAAATAAATCCTCAGAAGAATAATGAAAGCGATAGAACCAAAAGGATTACATCCAAAAAACAAACACTTATCGGGATATGACTTCCCTAAATTAATGGAAGTGTTACCCGAACTTAAAGAGTTTGTTGCTCCCAATAAATACGGAAATTTAAGCATCAACTTTGCGGATTCAAAAGCAGTAAAAACATTCAATCGTGCTTTATTAAAAAGTGACTACGATCTCAACTTCTGGGAATTTCCAGACGAGAATTTATGCCCGCCTATCCCAGGACGTGTAGACTACTTACATTATTTATCTGATCTAGTAAGCGCTGATAAAGGAACCATTTTAGACATAGGCACCGGTGCCACTTGTATATACCCTTTATTAGGTACCGCTATTTGCAATTGGGATTTTGTAGGAACAGACATCGACGAAGAAACCTTAGATATTGCAGAAAAAATAATTCAAAAAAACCAATTGGAAGATCGCGTAATACTGCAATTTCAAGAGGATGAAAATCATATTTTTAAAGGAATCATCAAAGAAAACGATCGTTTTTTGGCCAGTGTATGTAACCCTCCTTTTTATAAATCAGCCGAAGAAGCTGCAGGGGCAAATAATAGAAAATTAAAAGGGCTTGGACTTAAAAATGAGCCTAACAAACGTAACTTTTCTGGAAACAACAACGAATTATGGTATGTAGGAGGAGAAAAAGCATTTGTACACACCTATCTATATGAAAGCTCTTTCTTTAAAGAAAACTGTTGCTGGTTTACGACATTACTATCCAATAAGGACCATTTAAAAAGTATGTACTCTTCTTTAAAAAAATTAGGTGCTACGGAAGTAAAAACAATTCCTATGGTCCAAGGTAATAAAGTTACTCGTGTAGTTGCTTGGTCGTTTTTAACAGAAAAAGAGCGAAATAATTTCTAATACTCATMATTTTAAACAATATAAACGGATGTTTATCTCCTAAATCTACCGTTAAATACCATTCATCGATAGTTAAATAACAGGAGACTTATTTTCAYAATTTTAACAAGAGTACCTCCGTACATTTGCAGTATAAAACAACCCTATTACTCTAAAATTAGAAATTATGAAAATTACCAACATAGCATTCGCAACAGCATTGATTTTAACAGCAACTAAYATGTTTGCACAAGATACAGCCGAAGATACTCATACAATATCTCTTGGTGTTCCTGAAGTAGCATTATTAGACTTAGAATCTGAAACAGGAACAGCCATTTCTTTAAATGGAACTGCACCAACAGAGGCTGGAGAAAAAGTAATATTTGACGCTACAAATAACGATATCTGGATAAATTATTCATCCATTATCGGTTCCTCTTCAGAACCAACTCGTACTATAGAAGTTCAAATYACAGATGGAGAAATTCCTGCTGGATTAGARTTGACGGTATTAGCAACAAAGGATGCGGGACATGGAGATGGAACAATGGGAAAAGTATCCAAAACTGCTATTTTATTATCAACTACCAGCGCTCAAAAAATAATAGACGGTGTGGGAAGTTCATATACTGGTAACGGTGCTAATAAAGGACATAACTTAACGTATTCTTTAAGTCAAAAAACGACTAACGGATCGTATGCGGATTTAGATTTTAATAAATCTCAAACTATCTCTATAACATATACTTTAAGTGATAACTAAAAGAACTCACTTATATAACTTTTAAAACTCTAGCTAGTCTAGAGTTTTTTTTGTTCCTTACTTTCTGAACATTCTTTAATAAACTAACCTACAATTACTTAATTCCACACCTACAGTAATTGTCACTTCWCCTATACTAACAAGGCAAGTTAYAGAATTACATCAAAAAAAAGAATAAGATCTTTTAATTTTGTGGTACTCAATAAAATTATTAGATAATACAAAATATAATGAAACTTAGAAATACCCCCATATTATTCATACTAGTATTTTCCATAGGAACACTTGTGGCACAGGATACCGACGAAGAAACGCACACCGTATCCATCAATGTGACAGAAATTGCTCTATTAGACCTTGAATCACAAACTGGAACAGCCATCTCTTTAAACGGGACAGCACCAACTGAGGCCGGGAACAAAGTAGCATTCAATGCCAGTAACCACAACATTTGGATTAACTATTCAAGTATATGCTCGTCAGGTAATGGTAACCAGAATACAAGAGAAATTACAGTACAAATTACAGATGGTGATGTACCAGACGGATTAGAATTAAAAGTAGTAGCCACAGAAGTTGCAGGCTTGGGAGATGGTGCTATGGGTGATGCAGAAGAAAACGCATTAGTGCTAAGCACACAGAATGCGCAAACCATTATTGATGATATCGGAAATGCCTATACCGGTAACGGCCCAAGTAAAGGTCACAATTTAACTTATACACTTACAAAAAATTCCGATGCAGATTCTTATGCTTCCCTTAATTTTAACCAATCTCAAACCATCACTATAACATATACATTAAGTGACAATTAGACTCCTCTTTTTCCCCCAAAAAAATCTCCAAGTTCTTTGGAGATTTTTTTTGTGAATAAAAGAAATGCAGCAAGGTTTACTCTCATTAAAATTATTAGTATTTTGCACAAAAATTCACCTATGAAAGTATGCATTGCSGAAAAACCAAGTGTTGCCAGAGAAATTGCCCAAATATTAGGAGCAAATACCAAGCGCGACGGCTATTTTGAAGGCAATGGATATGCGGTAACCTACACRTTTGGTCACCTTTGYACCTTATTTGARCCTGTAGATTACAAACCKCATTGGAAAAGTTGGGATCTAAAYAACCTCCCAATGCTACCCGAAAARTTCCAAACAAAAGTAGTSGCRAAYGAMGGGATACAAAAACAATTTAACATTGTAAAAAGTYTATTTGACAAAGCWGACCTTATCATAAATTGTGGGGATGCTGGKCAAGAAGGAGAATTAATACAACGCTGGGTGATAAACCAAGCTGGGTATACAGGCGAAGTACAACGCTTGTGGATTTCTTCATTGACTACGGAAGCTATCAAGGAAGGATTTGCCAATTTAAAACCTGCTTCTGAYTATGACAATCTGTATTATGCAGGATTTTCTCGTTCTATTGGWGATTGGCTTTTAGGAATGAATGCCACCCGATTATATACCGTAAAACATGGMGGWTATAAGCAAGTATTATCYGTAGGAAGAGTGCAAACCCCTACTCTAGCGATGCTCGTWAACCGACATTTAGAAATAGTAAAATTTAAACCTGTTACGTATTGGGAATTACAAACCACTTACCGAGCTACCTTATTTAATTGTGAGGAAGGGCGATTTACAACCAAGGAAAAAGGAGAACAATTTGCCAATAAGGTAAAAGAAGATGATTTTGAAATTATTTCTGTCACTAAGAAAAAAGGAAAGGAATTTGCTCCTAGGCTTTTTGACTTAACCGGACTCCAAGTATATTGTAATACTAAATTTGGTTTTTCAGCCGAAGAAACGCTTAAAATTATTCAAAAATTATACGAACAAAAACATGTAACCTATCCAAGGGTGGATACCACGTTTTTGCCGAATGATGTATACCCTAAAATAGCAGGTATTTTAGGACAACTTAAAACTTATAGTCGCTTGACGGAAGTTTTATTAGCTAAGAAGATTAAAAAATCTTCCAAGGTTTTTAATGATAAAAAAGTAACGGATCACCACGCCATTATTCCTACAGGAATCGAAGGACAATTATATGGAGCACAAGCGCAGGTATACGATATTATCACCAAGCGTTTTATCGCTGTTTTTTATGATGAAAGTATCATTTCTAACACCGCCGTAAAAGGAAAAGTAGCCGATGTAAAGTTTAAAGCTAGTGGAAAAGAAATTATAGAGAAAGGTTGGCGCGTGGTTTTTGAAGATCCGAATGCCATGTTAAAAAAGAAGGAAGTTGGTGAAAAAACCATGCCTACTTTTGAAAAAGGAGAGAAAGGTCCACATCAACCTTCATTTTTAGAAAAAGATACCAAACCACCAAAATACTATACGGAAGCCACGTTGTTACGAGCCATGGAAACGGCAGGAAAACAAGTGGACGACGAYGAAATGCGTGAATTAATGAAGGAAAATGGGATTGGTAGGCCGTCTACTCGTGCCAATATTATTGAGACCTTATTCCGTAGAAAATATGTAGCGCGTAAAAAGAAATTATTAATCCCATCGGAAACRGGSATACAATTAATTGCCACCATTCAAAATGAATTGTTAAAATCTGCAGAACTCACAGGACGTTGGGAGAAACAATTAAARGATATAGAACAAGGAAAATATAGTGTTTCACAGTTTATTAATAACATGAAACGCATGGTAGATCAATTGGTCTATGAAGTAAGATCCAATCAAAAATCYGCCAACATCTCTCATACTACTGAAGCACCTGTTGCCATAAAAAAAGTAGCCACCAAACAAAAGGGAATCGCCAATGAAAAATGCCCTAAATGTAACAAAGGAAGTATTTTAAAAGGATCGAGTGCTTATGGCTGTAGTAATTATAAAAATGGTTGTGACTTAAAACTTCCATTTATTTTCTTRGGGAAAAACATCTCAGAGAATCAGTATATCCGATTGCTAAAAAAAGGCTGTACCGTTAATTTAAAAGGCTTTAAAACCGATGCAGGAAAACAAGATGGCTTAGTACGTTTTACGGATACCTTCGCATTAAAATTAGAACCAAAACAAACAGCAACAGACACTAAAGACAGCAATGTAATTACCTGTCCTAAATGTAGTAAAGGCAGTATTTTAAAAGGGAAGACCGCCTATGGTTGTAGTGACTATAAAAGCGGTTGTGATTTTAAATGTAGTTTTGATTTTATCMGAGAAAAAGCGAATGGTAAACCTTTAAATAAGGAAWTRGTGATTGCTATTTTAAAACTAGCGGTACGCTAATTTAATTTCTCGCAAGCTTTTCTCCGTACGGATTAATTCCAAGACAATGTTTTCTCTTAATACTTGTTCGTCTTCAACATCCATGTATTTTAACCAGGCGTCTTTTTCGAAAATCTCCTTTATTTCACGCATGCGTTTAAGGGTGTACCCAGAGGTTTTTACCAAGGATTCCTGTCTATTCTCTATAGATTTTACATGATGATATTCAGCGCTATTCGAAGTGAAATCGACGGCAATAAAATAGAGCTCCCCATCGCTGGTATCCGCATAAAAACTCGTCCAATCGGCATAGCCTAATTTAGCTACACTCCCCCCCGATTCTACACTGTTTTCTATACGCCATCGACAATTAGCAGCACGGCCCCAATGGTTGGATAAACGAAAAACACCTTCCAAAGTATAAAAATAAGAACTTCCAGATTTACTGGTGTAATTCGCTTTTTTATCACTTATTTTATTCAATTCAACTCCTTTAAAAACACAATAGGTATGTTTGAAAAAATTGTATTTACTGTATCGTTTCATGGGCATATTCAAAACGCAAAAATAGTTCATTTTACCCACAAAGGAATAATTTTTTAATTCCATTATAAAAACTATCTTTAAAATCTAAAAACTAACATTTTATATGCAGCAAGAACAAACGTTGTGGGGGCATCCCAAGGGACTATACATCTTATTTTTTACGGAATTATGGGAACGCTTCTCCTTTTATGGAATGCGCGCCATCTTAATTTTATATCTAGTTACTAAAACTACAGGAGACAATCCTGGGATGGGATGGGACAAAGTAAATGCCCTAGAATTATACGGATGGTACACCATGATGGTGTATGTTATGGCGGTTCCAGGAGGAATTATAGCCGACAGATGGTTAGGTCAGAAAAAAACCGTGATGTTAGGTGGTTTTTTACTCTGTATAGGACATATTATATTGGCTTTTGATACCGTAACAGCATTCTACACTGGACTTGTTTTAATTGTATTGGGAGTGGGAGGTTTAAAACCAAATGTATCTTCTATGGTCGGTGGTTTATACGCAAAGAATGACAGCAAACGCGAAACAGCATTTACCATATTTTACATAGGAATTAATATTGGCGCATTTACCGCACCGTTATTAGTCGGATATCTAGGGGAAACCATCAGTTGGCATTATGGTTTTGGCTTGGCTGGAATTGGAATGGTCTTAGGTCRAATAGTATATATCTGGGGTCAAAAATATTTAAAAGATGTCGGTAATTTTGTCCCTCATAAAATAGATGCTCATACCAACAAAAAAGTCCCACTTTCCAAGATAGAAAAAGACCGAATAATTTTACTAGCCCTTTCTTTTATCATTGTAATTGTATTTTGGGGTGCTTATGAACAAGCAGGTGGACTAATGAACATATACGCAAAGGAGAAAATAAATAGATTCATATTTGGTTACGAAATTCCTGCGAGTTTTTTGCAATCACTTCCAGCATTGTTTGTAATTATCACGGGAGGACCTATCGCTTATTTTTGGATGCGATGGAAAAAAGCGGGTCGCGAATCCTCTTCTATGTTAAAAATGGGACTGGGTACAATAATAATGGGTTTTGGTTTTTTAGTGTTAGTTGGAGCCGCGAATCAAACACTCGTTTCTATGGATGGCAAAGCCTCGCTCTACTGGATGTTTGGCGCTTATTTCCTACATGTCGTAGGTGAATTATGCGTATCACCTGTAGCTTTATCCTTTATTACTAAAATGGCACCTATTAAGTATGTATCTTTCATGATGGGCGCTTACTTTTTTGTAACAGGAATAGGAAATAAATTAGCTGGAGTCATAGGAAAAGCCGCACAAACAGCTGGAGAAAAGACGATATTTATAGGAGTTTTTATATTTTGCGTATTCTTTGGATTGGTATTGGTTCTATTTGTGAAAAAATTGAAACAATTAGCGCACGGCGCAGATGTGGTGGGTTAAATCCTTTCCCTCTCTAAAGGAAGAACATAGAGAAGAGAATATAGAGAAGAGAGAAGAGAATTAATATAAAATTAAACGTATAAGTCTATGAMAAATTTAGTCGTTTTAACAGGTGCTGGTATCAGTGCTGAAAGTGGTATTAAAACATTTAGAGATGCCGATGGYTTATGGGAAGGCCATGACATAATGGAAGTGGCATCTCCGGTTGGATGGGATAAAAACAAGGARTTAGTACTGGATTWTTACAATAAACGTCGGGCGCAATTAAAAGAAGTACAKCCCAATTCCGCGCATAAATTTTTAGCGTATTTGGAACAGTATTACAAGGTTCATATTATCACCCAAAACGTCGATAATTTRCATGAACGCGCTGGTAGYAAYAACATACTTCATTTACATGGGGAATTACTAAAGGTACGCAGTACACAAAATGAGGAATTAATCTATAATTGGGAAAACGAGTTAGTGCTCGGTGATGTAGGGTCTGACAATGTCCAATTGCGGCCACATATTGTTTGGTTTGGCGAGGATGTTCCTTTACTAGAAAAAGCTGCCTCTATTACAGAAACAGCTGATATATTAGTCATTGTTGGAACCTCCATGCAGGTATATCCTGCGTCTAGTTTAATCAATTATGTGAAAGTAGGTACTCCCATCTATTTTATAGACCCCAAGCCGATTATCAGTAAAAATAGCCATCCTCATTTAACTATCATCCCTAAAAAAGCGGTGGACGGTGTTCGAGAATTAGTAAAAATACTAACTAGWTAGCCAACATTTCTGACATAGCTTCAAACAATTCACCGTTGGTGATGTTTGCYCCTTTTTCGATTAAGTCAAAAACTTCTGCGTTTCTTTCTTTTTCGTAGGTTTTACTTGCCTTAAAATAAGATACTTCTTCGTCGTTAGAATTGTTAAAGAACCATTGGAAACCTTTTTGTTCCATTAAATTGATACCTTCTTTTTTTACTTCAATTACAATACGGTGGATTTGATCCTGATTGCATTTGAACAAATTAATAGATTGCTCAGAAAAATGCTCTAAATAATCTGTCTTAGCCAATACGTTATCCCAAACAGTATCACTAAAGATATTAAGTTCTTCATCCGCCATGCTTGGATTATCGGTTTTTATTCGATTCCACTCTGCTACATCAATTTGTTGCGTTGCTAAAAACTTCGCAAATTCTTCGTGCAAGGCTTCAAATTGTTCTTTTGATAATTGTCTATATTTCATACTTAATAATATTAGTGTTCACAATTTTCTAATGATTTAACACCATAAAAAAAACCGCTCCAGTTTAAAGGAGCGGTCAAAGATAGTTTATACAAAAAATACCACCTAATGATCTTTAAAAATACTTTAACCAATCGAGTTGACTACAAGCATTCTCTATACTATCAATTGAAAATATGTTTCGCATGTATTCGTTTTTTAGAAAATATAACGCAATCCAAATTGCATTTGCCATCTAGATAATAAGTTAGATTCGTATCCAAAAGTTTCGGTTACATCTCCATTAAAATTATAGGTTGGAACTCCTGCATTATCCACAGTAACACCAATTGGTTGTACASYATYWGGTKKTTGTACCAATCCCCAATCAGAATTAATGAAGTTTCCAATATTTAAAATATCTAAACTCAACTGGATTGTATTGGTTTTATCCGCAGACACTTTAATTTTAAAGTCTTGCATCACTTTTACATCCCATTTCCCTCTCCAAGGACTTAACACTCCATAACGTTGTGTATACTGTCCTCTACGAGAATTTAAATAATCATCTTGTTTGATAAATGCATTATAATCAGCACCCTGTCCAGCATTTACAAAATTCATTCCTGTAATTTCAGCTTCAGTAGGTACATATAATAAATCGTTCACTCCAGAACCATCTCCATTTAAATCTCCACCATAGGTATAAGAGAATCGTCCTCCTTGAGCATACTCAAAGAAAGTAGAGATAGTAGTWGCATATTTATCATTTCCATAAGACCATTTTTTACTCATTACTCCAATAACTCTGTGCTTGTCACCGTATTTAGAATGTGCTAAAACATCGTTATTTACATTATTTAATGCTGGGTTAAAAGCAAAAGCATCTCCTGTAATTTCCGCTTCAATAGAGTTTACGTCTCTAGCATCCATATAGTTATAAGCTAAACTAGTAAACAAACCGTTTTCAAAACGCTTTTGTAACTTAAGCGTCGCATTTAACGTTCTTCCTTTGTCTGAATTTGTCATAATATACGCATTGGCTCTTTCAGTTCCCCAAGGAGCTGCCCAAGTGGTATGGTCACCCGCAGTATAGATYGCTCTATTATCTGCTCCTACAAGATTACCAGAAGGCTTAATCAATCCCCAATTTTGAACATGTACTGCGTTCAAATCTTTGGTATAAGATAAATCTCCTGTTGCGATAATTCCATTTTCGAATTTATAATCTATACCAAAACTCGATCTCCATACTTGTGGAAATTGGAAGTCTGTATCCACCGCTTGGTAGAAGAATACATCCACTCCACCAACTTGATTTCCGATCCATACAAATGGTAAACGACCTGTAAATATTCCTGTCCCTCCACGTATTTGGAAAGAACTGTCTCCATTCACGTCAAAATTAAATCCAACTCTTGGAGACCATAGTAATTTATTGTTTGGCATTTTTGTAGAATCAAAATTCACCATATCTCCAGTGTTAGGATTGTAGTAATTTGCTTCTGGAACATACCATTCTGTATTATCAGTATCTATAAACTTTTGAACTAGCTCATCCGTATTAAAAAATAATGGTTTGTCTACACGAACACCATAGGTCAATTTAAAATTCTCAGTAACATTCCAATCGTCTTGAGCATATAAAGATACTTGACCAAAATTCATTTCGGCTAAATTCCATCCACCATCAACACCTGATCCTAATTTATTTTTAGCATCAAAAGTAGCTTGTGCATCTGTTAATGTCTGTGCGTAGTCCGCAGCATCAAAATCATCAATGTCTACTCCTCCAAATACATCAAATCCATATCCTTTTAAGTTGAATGAATTTTTAAACATAAATTTCTCAAAAGCAAAACCAGCAGTAATTGTGTGATTTCCTGAATAGTAATTTACATTGTCTGTAAATTGAAATACTTTTTGGTCTAACGTATTATTGATAGAAAATGGTTCGTGACCCGCAATAATATACGGCGTACCATCTTTATAAATATTTATTACTGGAGCCGGACTAGAAAAYGGATCACGTGTATCATCAAATATTGTATATCCAACTTGTAATTTATTGGTTATGTTATTGTCAAATGTAGAATTGATCTCTAATAAAAATGAATTGATTTTATTATTCATTTTATATCCTGAGTTTGCAAACTGAATGGTATTAAAATCAGGCCCACGACGATTAATAGCGGTTGGATGTGCCGCTTTTTCTTTAAATGCATCTAAGAAATTATATACAAATGCCAAACGGTGGTTATCGTTTATATTCCAGTCCAATTTAAAAATACCTTTGGTAGATCCTGATTCATGATTAAAACCTTTATAATCACCGGTATCATACCCTATAGAAGACAATGCATTACGCACGTCTATTAAATCTTGTTCCAACACTCTCGATTCGTTGATTGCACCAGAACCTGTATTGGCTACCCAAGACTGTCCTAAATCCGAACGRTCGTCCATTTCAAAATTGGCAAAAAAGAATAATTTATTTTTAATGATTGGTCCACCAACACTCACKCCGTATTGAGATTGTTTTAAATCAGACACAAAAATATCTTCTCCTTTTATTTTACTTCCCGTTAAATCTTGATTTCTAAAGTACCCGTACACAGTTCCTTTAAATTCGTTGGTACCACTTTTGGTAACCGCATTTACAGAAGCTCCTGTAAATCCTGAAAGAGTTACGTCGTAAGGTGCTGTAGAAACTTGAATCTGCTCAATAGCGTCCAAAGAAACTGGTTGAGAGTCCGTTTGTCCACCCGGTGTGGCTGCATCCAATCCAAATGGGTTGTTAAAAATAGACCCATCCAATGAAAAGTTGTTGTATTGATCGTTACGTCCACCAAAAGACCCACCACTAGAAGAAGGCTCTAATCTATAAAAATCGGCCGCTGATCTAGAAATACTAGGTAAAGAAGCCAATTGTCTTGCGTCAATATCTGTTTCAGAACCCGTTCTGTTTTTATTAAARGTTTCGTTTTTTCCAACGGTAATTACTACGGCTTCCAATGCTTGACTATCAGAATTCATAGTGGCATTGATACTAAACGCCTTTCCCAAAGATAAAAACACATTACTATATACTACTTCTTTAAAACCTACAAAACTTACTTTGATGGTATAAGGCCCACCTACACGTAAATTAGGAATTAAAAAACGTCCACTATCCGATGACATGGCACCAGATACAGTTCCAGAAGGAACATGTGTTGCGATAATGTTTGCCCCAAATAATGGCACCTTGGTATCGTCAAATACTATTCCTTGCACTTTGGCTGTAGTTACCTGTGCAAAACCAATAGTAATTGAAAATACTGCTAAGCAAACAGTAATTAAAATACTTTTTTTCATAATCGTTGTGTTAAAATTTGATTCGAATTGTTAATGATTTGTTAATTACAAAAGTAAAAAAATTGTGTATAACTATTTAACCTATCAAAAATTGTTATTAACGACTGATTGTTAATTACTTTCATTAAAACAAACATTGCTAACTAGTAGAGCACCCGTCATTTATATGTTTCAACACCTTTCACCCCTCATTGTAAATTGTTAATAACTACATTTAAAATTTTAAAAAAAGGCACAAAAAAAAGCCCACTTAAAAAGTGGGCTTTATAATTTATTAACTGATAGTTAATTATGCTTCAGCAACTATTTCTAGAGGCAATGCTATAATTACGCTACGGTGTAAACGAACAGTAACAACATATTTTCCAATACGTTTGATACTTCCACCATCAACTTTAATGAATTTTTTATCAATATTTTGACCTTGTTTAGACAATGCTTCAGCAATATCAGCGTTGTTTACAGATCCAAATAATTTTGAAGAATCAGCAGTTTTAGCCGCGATCTTAAGTTCCAATGCTTTTAAAGCCTCAGCAATAACATTAGCGTCAGACACTAATTTTTCTTCTTTAAAAGCACGTTGCTTTAAAGTTTCTGCTAATACTTTCTTTGCAGATGAAGTAGCTAATACTGCCATTCCATGAGGAATCAAAAAGTTACGACCGTAACCATTTTTTACAGATACAACATCATCTTTAAATCCAACGTTCTCAACGTCTTGTTTTAATATAAGTTCCATAGTTCCTACTTCGTTTTTATTTTAACATATCTSCWACRTAAGGCATTAAWGCCAARTGACGWGMYCTTTTRATAGCYACMGMWACTTTACGTTGAWATTTTAAWGATGTTCCWGTTAAACGACGTGGTAAAATYTTACCTTGYTCRTTTACYAARTACAWTAAGAAWTYWGCATCYTTGTAATCAATATACTTAATWCCGTTCTTTTTAAAACGACAGTAYTTWKYWACTTGYTTTGTATCAATRTCYARTGGAGTYAGGTAACGWACYTCACCTTGTTTTCCTCCTTTTGCTTGTTGATCTATCGACATGATTATGATTTTTTAGCAGATTTGTTTCTAGCTCTTCTTTTTTCAGCCCATGCTTCAGCATGCTTGTCTAACTTCACAGTTAAATAACGCATAATGCTGTCGTCACGTCTAAATTCTARTTCAAAWGCGGTAACTTCTTGWCCGTCCAWTTTAAAATCGAAYAWGTGATAAAAWCCACTTTTYTTYTTTTGWATTGGGTAAGCTAACTTTTTCAAGCCCCAATTTTCTTTWGARATCATTTCGGCACCTTTAGAAACTAAGTAGTCCTCGAACTTCTTTACTGTTTCCTTTACCTGAACTTCAGATAAAACGGGATTCAAAATGAAAACAGTTTCGTAATGATTCATAWWAAAATATTTATTGYTTACTTTAAGSSTGCAAATGTACAATCTTATTCTTGTTTTACCAATGTTTATGTAGAAAAAGATGTGAGTTTTTTGACAAGGATACGTATGTGTAGACCTAATACATTTAGAGTCATGACTATCCATACATACGAGCGTTCTTATATTAGTAGAAAGATAGTAAAACAACACCTGNTTTTTACACGAACTCTCTCCTCTCTCCTCTCTAGTCTCCTCTCTCTAGTCTCCTCTCTCTAGTCTCCTATATCACCTCAAACTCTCCATAAATGTTATTATAATAGAGACAATCCTACTTTCCGCTTCGCCTTTAGTAATAATTTGAAATTCTAATACTTGATTTACTTTCGCTATTTTTAAATGCACGTCTTCGGGTAAAGAAACTTGTTCTTTATACAATCCGTAATTCTGGGAAAATTCACGAATATCATCTATCTGTGTGAAATCAATTTTTCTCATGTACTTGTAGTATAGCGTTCCAATATATGTAATTAACAGTTTATAAACAAAAAAAGACCTCCGAAGAGGTCTTTTTTTTAAAAAAAATAATTTTTTAATTTCTAAACAATACATCTGCACCAATGGTACCTACAAGATTGTTTAAATAAGTACTGGTACTTACATAGCCCAATTCTTGCTGTGCTTCTGTCAAACGTACTTTTAAGTTCAACTCTTCACTCGCTTCAATATTCAAATCATTTGCTTGGAAATTTTCCAAATAATCGATTCCGTCTTTTAAACGATCTATGTCTATTTGTTGTTTTAATTCCAAACGTTCTTGATACCAAGCAGAATTAATCACTACATCTCTATCAAACTGCTTTCTAAGCTCTGGATCATTGATGGTCTTCCCTTCAAAATGTCCATAGGCCATAATGTTCAATAAGATTTTTAACGGTGGTATAGCCGCTTCTACGCTCTTATCTTCAAAGTAGTTTAATCCTACTTTTTCTTGTGCTTCCACAATATTGTTAATCCCATCTGCATAGGCTTCCATATCCTGTAATTCTGGTTTTAACATCTTTTCAGAGAATACTGCTTGTGGCTCGTCAAAAATACGGTTCATATTTCTAAACAAGAACGATTCCGTGATTCTATATCCTAAACGACTCGCCTGAATGGTTTGTCCTTCATATTCAAAATCTTYTMATNKKCTSTRATSANYCCTTCTTCAATCAAACGCTTAGGATCACGTTCTTTTTCTTCCAAACGACACCATAATTCTGGAATCAATAAAGAAATATCATGGTCAAAACGATTGTCCGATCCCACATGTCCAGCTGCAGAAGAGAATCCTTCATAGTCTGTTAAAATATGTGATAATAAGGCATTGTTAAGATCCGAGGTCGCACATAGCATATTAAAAGGTCCTTTGGTCAAGGCTCCTTCCGATCCTGCTCCTGTGGTAGATGGAGATTTCCCTGTTAAACTACAGATAAAGTCCATAAACAACTCTGGCAACTCTTGATAATGAATTGGATTGTACACACTCAAGGCTCTAATTCCTGCTTCTTTATCCGCTGGATTGTTACGACGTCCTGCCAAAATAGCATTTACTGGGTGATGTACCGCTTCTCCTGCAGGCACTTTACGTGCCAAACGTACTCCAACTTCTGCCAAACGGTCATCCACTGGATTTACTAGATCTGGACGGATTTGTAAGTATCTAGGATTCTTTGTTGGTTCTCCGTTTACAATTCTTGGATGTGATGGAGTGATAAAATAATGTCCTTTTTCATCCTCTACTCCACCTTGAATAATTTTTTGGATAGGTGCTGTATATTCAGCAAATCCGATAGCATCTGCTTGCAATTCTATCCCGTCTTCCCTTGTCAAAGGTTCGTAATTAGAACAGAAGTTATTGGTCATAGACAAATCTGCTTCCGCGTCTTTATCATAGCCTCTAATAATAGCTTCATCAGGACGTTGGAAGAAACGTTTTTCACAATTCGCGGTGATTTTCACACTACGGTGATTGTTATAATCGGGATTTAAATTCTTAAATCGCTCTTTAGGTAATACGATAGAAGCAGTAATATCATCCTCCATCTGAATTTTTGCTGCCGCGATAAAATCGGTACGTAATTTATGTAAATACCAAGAGTTGTCGTTGGCAAAACCGATACGTAAATAACTCGCTACAATTTTACGATTATTGAATAGTAATTCATGTCCATTTTTACCATTCACCACATCTACAGAAAAATACTCTTTCCAATCGCTATCCGTACGTTCTGGGCGATAAAAACGTTTCACATACAATACCAATGCTTTTACATGATCAGGAACCGTAGCTAAAAAGTCGTTATAAACCTCCGTATAATAAGTAGACGGTGTTAATAACTTCACTACAGAACCAAGGGTACGATCCGAACTTAACAAGGCTCTTGAAGGCTCGTTACGATCTTGCTTACTCTTCCAGCGTTGTGCGTAGTTGTACTGAATTACTGTGTCTGCAATTTTAAAATCTTCTTCAAAGTCTTTTACAAAAAACGAAGAATAAATAATAGCGTTTAACAATGATTTAGAAATCTCAGATTTCCCACCTCCAGAAACCGTACAAGGTTTGTGACAGAAAGTTCCTTCAGCTGCTGTACTCACCAATCGCCAAGATGGAGATTCAGGATGTTTTTCCATGTGAATCTTCACTCCTGAAGGATGCACATAAAAGTTCCCTAAGGTCAAGTTTATTTGCGCTTCCTTACCGTCTTGTTCCCAAGTGATTTTYCCTTTGTATAAATCTATCTTTGCATTTTCGTTGATATAAAARATATTGGTAAATTCTTTATCAATCGCATATCCTTCTGGGTGAATAGTTAAGGCATCACTATATTCAGCCACTACATCACTATATTTGAATTGCTYTTTAAGAATATTGTTCATAAACAATTTTCCATCAAACTGATCTCCTAAGTTTTTACGAGGGAAAGCAATGGCTCCACCTGCGTGTTCCTCTTCGGCAAGTCCTAAAAGGTTGGCAGAATACCCAATCTGAGTTTTCACTTCCTTTTTAGAATACCCAAAATAGTTATCGGCAATTAAGGTAATTACGATACCACTTTCATCTCTACATGTTAGTTTAAACGCAACTCCATTGTTGTATTTCTCATCTTCATTTTTCCAACAAACACCATCTCTACGTTCTCTCTCAGTAGCATCTTCATATTTAGGCAATCCCAACTCTTTTTTGGTCAATTCTAATAACTGAGGCGCTAATACCACACAACCCGTATGACCGGTCCAGTGAGCAACATCCAATCCAGCATCATTCATAGCCAATGTAGGATCTCCTGCATTTCSAAAAATTGATTCTACAAAGTCCAAGTTACTTACAAAGCTTCCTGGTGCAAAAAAGCGAATTTCCATTGTTTTTTCTACAGAAATCCCTTTTACTTCAGGACTAACARTTGGACGTAAATATAAAGAAGTAAACAATCCTGCTTTATCTTCCTGACTTGCTGTAAATGGCAATTGTAAAAATTCCTTACTCGGAGCAAATGCTTTCTCTAAAAACTTAGCCCAAGCATATTTTGGCAATTCTATTTTATCATTTGGAACAGGCAATCCTCCACTTACAATATGAAAAGACCCTTTGGTAGTTCTCTTATCATGTTTTGGATTATGTAATACTCCCTGCTTAATTCTATATGATTTTAGGTAATCCGTGATGTGCTCGTTTTTATTAGCTGGTAAGCTCAATTCACGCGCCACTCCGGCTTGACCTAATATAAAGGTAGTACTTGGTAGTTTTGGAGTCGATTCCAAATTTTGATCTGCCAAATAGCTATCTATAAAATGTTGTATTCTTTGATCGGCTGGACAAAGGTGATCTGACAACAATCGTGTCATTGATTTGTAATTCTTAACAAGGTTACTAGTTAATTCTATGAATTTTAAATCTGCTAGTCCTTCTTTCGAATTTACATCACCGTTTTGATATACAGGTTGCCCCATAGATGCCAATTGTAAATTGATGTAGCGAATCATATCTTTACGTTTCGTTTTCTCTGACTTGCTTTTCAACTCCAAAGATTTTTCATCTGTACGTTTCATACTCTTTTCGTTTTATCTGTTGTTTCCTGTTGCTAATTTACGGTATTTTTAGATGCAAAACACCCCTTAACCCCTTATGAACAGTACTCCTAAGCAAAACAAGATGCTTTCGTATTTTTTAGTTTTTTTTTACATTTACGAAAACGATGTAAATGGCAGTTCTTATCCTTATTTAGATTCATTATAAATTATAATATTTCTACTATATTTTAATTTGTCCTCTTTTTTTTAAACCGCTATTGCGTTTTCGAACGCTAAAACCAACATTGGAAACTCGTAAAAAAGATATATACAGCAAATATGTGTTCGAACACATATAGATATGAACAGCAATTTGTTCTTTTCGATATAGTTTTTTTGGGTGACAGGAATTTAAATACTTCAAAAATTTCTAGGTACATTAATAGGTAGGAGGACTCCTTAAAACAATGCTACATTCAGTGCCGTTTCAGGACACTTTTAAGCGCTATAGCAATCCTATTCATAATTACTCACAAAATCTAAATAGTAAGGAATAGTTCCCTTGCTTTTAATAATCCTTCCCGCTCATCAATCCGTTAAATTTAATGCATTTAAATGCCTCCTTTACGAAACAATACCATTCACCACATCCAATACTTCTGAAGGTATTCTCACTACTTTCATCCTTTTTTTATCCAACAAACACCAGATGGTTTTTGCTTTTGATAAAATCCTCCCGTCTTTCAGAATTTCAACAAAGCGCTCGGACTTTACTCCATAAGAATCTCCTACCCAAGTTCTGATGGTAATTTTATCTTCCAATTTTGCCGACGATAAATAATCAATTTCATGTCGTAAAACTACCCATACGTAACTATCAAACTGATGTCCCTTACTTAAAACCTCCCAATGTTTTTCCGCTGCGTTTTGTACCCATTGAATATAACATACATTGTTCACATGTCCTAAGGCATCAATCTCGTCTGAAGTAACCGTGTGTTCCAAATAATAACGTCTGTCCATTTTTAGTTTGTTTAAGAGGTCTAAAAGTACACAATTAAAGCACGCTGATTAAAATAAAAACACTCATACAATATCATACTTAAGCAGCTGTACAAGTGTTATTTACGACAGTATTTTGAACTTTTATTAAACAGGATGCCCATTTACAGTCGTTTATCATCAAATAATTAATTCCTAGCACCCACTTTTAAAGGAGTTAAAAATTAAAACCTTACATTTGCCGCAGAAATAAATTTATGACATTTAAAGAACTTGGAATTATCCAACCTATCCTAAAGGCATTAGAAGCAAAAGGATATACCCACCCTACTCCTATTCAAGCAAGATCCATCCCTATCCTATTAAAAGGAGAGGACTTATTGGGTTGTGCACAAACAGGAACAGGAAAAACTGCCGCATTCGGAATACCTATATTACAACATATATATAATAAGAGACAATCAGGACAAAAAGGACGTCGCAAGATCAAAGCATTAGTAGTTACACCTACACGTGAGTTAGCCATTCAAATTGGTGAGAACTTTACGGAATATGGAGAACATGCTGATGTGAGAAACACCGTGATTTTTGGAGGAGTAAAACAAGCCCAACAAACACGTATTTTACGTCAAGGGGTAGATATTTTAGTAGCTACACCAGGACGTTTATTAGATTTAATAAACCAAGGTTTTATTAGCTTACGCGATGTAGAATACTTTGTATTGGACGAAGCCGACCAGATGTTAGACATGGGTTTTATCCACGACATTAAAAAACTATTAAAATTATTACCTGCTAAAAGACAATCATTGTTTTTCTCTGCTACCATGCCACAGTCTATTCGTGACTTGTCAGGGAAAATATTAGGAAACCCTGGAAAGGTAACCATTACGCCAGAAAAAGCAACCGCCGACAAAATCGAGCAAGGAGTTTATTTTGTAGCGAAAAAGAACAAGACCAAATTATTGGTTCACATTTTAGAGGAACGTCCTAAGCAATCTACCTTAGTATTTTCACGTACCAAACACGGTGCCAATAAAATTGTAAAACAATTAGGGCAAGCGGGAATTAAATCAGAAGCCATACACGGAAATAAATCGCAAACTGCAAGACAAAAAGCCTTAGGGAAATTTAAGTCTGGAGAGTTGTATGTATTAGTAGCTACCGATATTGCAGCACGTGGAATTGATGTTTCTAAACTAGCATTGGTAGTGAATTATGATCTACCAAACATTTCAGAAACCTATGTACACCGTATCGGTCGTACTGGTAGAGCAAAAGAAAGCGGTATTGCATTATCCTTCTGTAATCAAGAAGAAAAAGCATTTTTGAGAGATATTGAAAAATTAATCAATCAAAAAGTACCTGTAATCTCGGACCATCCYTTTGAAGGYGAAATTGACGAAGCTCCTGCAAAAGCAGAAAAGTCCAAGCCGAAACCAAAAAGAAAGTTCAGCAAGCCAAAACCTAAAAATGGTGAAAGCGGTGCTAATTCTAGACCTCGAAGTTTTACACGAAACTCTCCGAGAAATAAAAAAAGGACACCCCAACGAGCCCGAAATAGTGAATCGTAAGCACATTATAAAAGCACAATAAACTCCGTTTATTGTGCTTTTTTTTTAATTATATTCAGTAAATTCGCATTTTTAAAACAACACACTAACACACACATAATGATTCATTTCTTTGGGAACCACAACAGTAAAATAATTGCTGTGCAAACGTCAAAAGAACTTAGTTCGGAGACCACCTCTAAATTAAACTGGCTTTTTGGTGATGTCACTAAAATTTCAGCAAACACAATTGAAGGAATATTTGTAGGACCACGTGCTGCAATGATTTCTCCTTGGAGTACCAACGCAGTAGAAATCACTCAAAACATGGATATCGAAGGGATTATTCGTATTGAGGAATWCTTTCCTACTTCAAAGGATGCCGATTTTGACCCAATGCTAAGTGAGCAATTTGAATCATTAACTCAAGATATATACACGGTTGATGTGAATCCTGAACCTATTTTAGACATCGATGATATTGCTGCTTTCAAYCAACAAGAAGGATTGGCAATGAGCGCRGATGAAGTGGGTTATTTAGATAAACTTTCGGATAAATTAGGTAGAAAATTAACCGATTCGGAGGTGTTTGGATTCTCTCAAGTAAATTCRGAACACTGTCGTCATAAAATATTCAACGGAACATTTRTTATTGATGGWGAAGARATGCCGAGTTCTTTGTTTAAATTAATCAAGGAAACATCTAARCAAAAYCCGCAAAACATCGTCTCTGCTTATAAAGACAATGTGGCTTTTATAGACGGACCTAAAGTGGAGCAATTTGCACCAAAATCTGCAGACAAACCAGACTTTTACGAGAAAAAGGACTATCAATCAGTCATCTCATTAAAAGCAGAAACACATAACTTCCCTACCACAGTAGAGCCATTTAATGGTGCTGCAACAGGTGCAGGAGGAGAAATTAGAGATCGTTTGGCAGGAGGAAAAG
>NVSD01000021.1 GCA_002401105.1 Flavobacteriaceae bacterium
AGCTTGTGTAAGTAGTTTTAAAGTTATATATTTGCACTCGGAAAAACAATTAACGGTCCGTTCGTCTAGGGGTTAGGACGCATGGTTTTCATCCATGTAACAGGGGTTCGATTCCCCTACGGACTACAAGAATTATCAAATTATAAAGTTATTTAAAAAATGGCAAATCACAAGTCAGCATTAAAAAGAATAAGAAGTAACGAGACTAAGCGCTTGAGAAATAAATATCAACATAAAACTACACGTAATGCTGTAAGGGATTTACGTGCAACTACTGAAAAGTCTGAAGCGGAAGCTTTGTTACCTAAAGTAGTCGCTATGTTAGATAAATTAGCAAAAACCAATGTAATCCATGCCAATAAGGCTGGAAACTTAAAATCTAAATTGACTCGCTTCGTAGCAGCTCTTTAATTTTAAAGAAACAATATCTGAAAAGCATCCTTTAATTAGGATGCTWTTTTTTTTGCTCATTACTTAACAACAAGACAAAAGAAAAGCGAAACAATTTTAATTGTTTCGCTTTTCTTTTATCWCAAATCTAATATCTCAATACTCAATTCTATACCTTCATCAAGGCAATGGCAGCCTCTGCACAGCGTTCGCCGTCCATAGCAGCCGATACAATACCTCCTGCATAACCTCCTCCTTCTCCACAAGGGAATAGACCTTCTATCTCTGGATGTTCTAACTGTTCGGTTCTTGGAATACTTACGGGTGATGAGGTTCTAGACTCTACACCAATAACATTGGCTTCTGCAGTGTAAAAACCATGCATTTTATCGCCGAAGGCTTTAAAGCCTTTACGTAACCTACCTCCAATTGATTTTGGGAATAAAGAGTGTAAGGGGGCCGATTTTAATCCAGGTTGATAGGATGTTTTGTTCAAACTATTAGAAAAATTACCTTCTACAAAATCAGTCAGTCGTTGTGCAGGGGCTGTTTGAGATYTWCCACCYGCAWTAAATGCYAWTTTTTCWAARTCYTTTTGAAACTCYAATCCTTTWARRACACCAAAWNGATTNGTATYTKTRCAAATCYTTTTCKKSATTTATCTCWACTACAATTCCAGAATTGGCAAAGTGATTGTTCCTTTTAGAAGGAGACATCCCGTTTACCACTACTTCGCCATTGGCAGTTGCAGCTGGAACTATAAATCCTCCAGGACACATACAGAAAGAATACACCCCACGTTGATTCACTTGTTGTACCAAACTGTAGGCTGCTGGTGGTAATAACTCATCTCTTTTCCCATCACAATGATATTGTACGGAGTCAATAATGGACTGTGGATGCTCTACACGCACGCCCATGGCAAAAGATTTTGCTTTTAAAGCGATGTCTTTTTTATTTAATAGGTAATAAATATCTCTGGCGGAATGTCCAGTGGCTAAAATAACTGCGTTTACGGTCATTTCTCTTCCGTCATTTAAAATAATCGACTGTATTTTATTGTCTTTTACTTCAAAATCTACCATGCGACTGTTAAAATGTATCTCTCCACCATTTTTTAGAATGGTTTTTCTGATATTTTGAACTACTTGAGGTAGTTTATTGGTTCCAATATGTGGATGGGCATCTATTAAAATCTCATCTGTAGCACCATGATGCACAAAATTCTCAAAAACACGACGCACATCGCCACGTTTCAAACTTCTTGTATATAATTTCCCGTCAGAATAGGTTCCTGCACCTCCTTCTCCAAAACAATAATTGGAATCCTCATTCACATCGTGAAATTGATTGATGGCTCGTAAATCTCTTCGGCGTTCTTGTACGTTTTTACCGCGTTCTAATACAATAGGCTTGTAGCCTAACTCTAAACAACGCAAGGCAGCAAACATTCCTGCAGGTCCAAAACCAATAATATGTACTTCCTTAGAAGCAGTTACATCTCTAAAATTAAAATCAAATTGTTGTACAGGAACTTCTTCCTCTAAATACACAGCTAATTTGTAATTGAAAAATATAACAGGCTTACGCGCATCTATGGATTTTCGCAATACCTTAATTCCGGTAATGTCTTTGGGGTCACAGTCTATAAAATGTGAAGCCTTTTTTATTAAAATACCTTCCTTTTTTGCGTCGGTAAGTCGTATTCGTAGTTGAATCTCTCTAATCATGGGGCAAAAATAATCAATTTTTGAGGATTATACTATTGCTTTCTAAACTAGGGGATTTGTAGTGGTTTTTTGGGTGTTTCCTTCTAGTTATACGACGGTTATTTAAAGTTTTATGAAGTGGAATTTTTGATGTAAACAAAAATATTGATGTATCTAGATTCAATTATTTATCGATTCAAAAGGGAGGGGTGTTTGCCACTAGAAAAATCAGGTTAACTTAAATATCGTAACTTTGTGTAAAATATGCAGTATGAATATAGAAGCTACCAAACTGGAATTAATGCAATTGCTTTTGCAAACAGAAAAAGAAAGCTTATTAAATAAGTTAAAAAAAGTGTTTGAGGAGGAGTACGAAGATAGAGATAAGTGCTTTATAAGAGAAGAAGGACACGGAATTTCAATTGCACATAAAAAAGAATTAACAGCAAWGTCATTGGAGGAATTAAATCTGCGAATTGACAAGTCAGAAAATGACTTTAAAAATGATAGGTTTACTTCATCTGAGACTATTTTGTCTAAATACTTGTAGTGAAATTCGAAATAGTTTGGTCTAAATTTGCGGAGACTCAAATAGATGATATCTACAAATACTATGCAGAGAAAGCTACCGCTCAAATTGCTTTAAATATTATAATTGAACTAGTAAATTGTGCGGATATACTGAGGGATTCACATTTTATTGGGCAAAATGAAGAGTTATTAGAGGATAGARTTCTGGAATATAGATATCTAGTATGCAGTAATTATAAACTTATTTATACGGTTGATATTAGTGAGGAACTAATTAAAATATCAGATGTATTTGACACAAGGCAAAACCCTGGTAAGCTTATGATAAATAAGTAAGAGGCTGATGTGTTTTTAAAAGATACAGGAGTAAAAGGCAAGAATCTTATTAAAACTGACGCTGGGAGCTGAGTACAATTAATCTCTTTGTTAGCATAAGATTTTATTAAGTTATGTAGTAAACGACCAATTCAAATCGCATTTATCTATAACTATCACTAAATATCAAATTGTTACTTTCTTTTTTACGACGATAAACCACCCTCTATAATTACCTTTACCATCCATGTCCAATAAAAGTCATTTATWTTATGACAAATGTTTTGTTTGATATAAATTAAATAAGCTAGTTTTGTCCTCGAAATGAAACACCAAAAATACATATCGTTTGATAGAGTTGTCTTTTCAAGATGGACACGGAATAGCTATGCGCTATTTGCTGTTTTGAAAAAGGTGGTGAATATTGTACGCTTGTCTTTTGATTTATGTGAATCGTCTCACAGTAAAAAACAATCGGCAATCCGATTGTTTAACTTGGAAAAAAATGGAGGAATCAGCGAGGATGATTATGGAGAAAAAGCGGCCTTACATAAAATGCTGGAAACAGCTATATTATTACAATTACTAAGGGTAAATAATTTCGGTTATTTAACCACTAAATATATGAACTAAACCTAGTCCGTATGCTACATCTTGTAGCATACGGACTTTTTTTTTATTAAAATTATGATAGGATTATTAAAGCAAAGAGTATTAAACGGTGAATTATTAAGCTACGAGGACGGAGTATTGTTGACGCAAGTCACAGACAAAGAAGCCTTGTATAAAGCAGCGGATGAAATTCGTGAACATTTTTGCGGAAACGTGATGGATTTATGCTCCATTACCAATGCCAAGTCTGGTGCCTGTGCCATGGATTGTAAATGGTGTAGCCAGTCTAGACATTACGAAACAAAGGTGGATGAATACGAGATTGTAGACCTGAAAGAGACCGTAAAAGAAGTGGTAGAAAATGCTGCAAAAGGTGTCAAACGTCATTCTTTAGTGACCAGTGGAAGACGCGTAAACAATAGAACCTTAGACCAGTTAATTCCTATTTATAAGGAGATTAAAAAGAAAACAGAYATTAGTTTATGTGCGTCTATGGGCTTGATTAATAAAAAACARTTGTCTCGTTTAAAAGAYGARGTAGGRATWGAACACTATCACTGTAATTTGGAAACAGCTCCTTCTTATTTTAAAGAATTGGTAACAACACATACCATTGATGAAAAAATTGAAACTATAAAAATAGCTCAAAGCTTGGGKATAAAAATTTGTTCAGGTGGRATTATCGGAATGGGTGAAAACATGGGRCATCGTGTAGAATTGGCGATAATGTTACAAGAATTAGGGGTACAATCTATTCCATTRAATTTATTGAATGCTGTGGAAGGAACGCCTTTGGAAGGAACAGAAATGTTGTCGGAAGAAGAGATCTTAACTTCTATTGCTATGTTCAGATTTTTAAATCCAAAAGCCAACTTGCGTTTTGCTGGTGGTCGTATGCAAATTAGRGATTTTCAGGATAAGGCCTTGCATGCTGGKATTAGTGCTGCATTAACAGGTGATTATTTAACAACGATAGGGTCTAATATAGACGAAGATATTAGAGATTTTAAAAATGCTGGTTTTACCATAGATTAATTTTTATGCACATAGATAAATTAATAGCATTCGATAAAAAACACATTTGGCATCCTTATGCTTCTGCAACAAAACCAATGGATAACTTGTTGGTAAAAAGTGCGAAGGGTGTTTTTATTGAATTGGAAAATGGACAAAAATTGATAGATGGAATGTCCTCTTGGTGGTCTGTGATTCACGGTTACAATCATCCTGTTTTAAATAAGGCAATGAGCAATCAAATGGAGCAGATGGCACATGTTATGTTTGGAGGTTTGACACATAAACCGGCTATTGACTTAACTAAAAAGTTGTTGAGTATTGTACCCAAAGGATTGGAACATGTTTTTTATAGTGATTCTGGTTCTGTGGCCGTTGAGGTTGCTATGAAAATGGCATTGCAATACTGGCATGCACAAGATAAAGGGGCTAAAAATACGTTTGTTACTATAAAAAATGGCTATCACGGAGATACTTGGCATGCCATGTCGGTCTGTGACCCTGATACAGGAATGCATCATATTTTTAATAATAAACTAGCCATTCAGCATTTTTTACCTGCTCCTAAGTCGCGTTTTGGAGAAGAGTTTGATGAAAACGAAATGGAGGAGGTAGTTTCCTTTTTTGAGAAAAACCATGCAAGTTTAGCAGCGTTTATTTTGGAACCAATTGTACAGGGTGCAGGTGGTATGCATTTTTATCATCCAGAATACTTAAAAAGAGTCAACGCTTTATGTGAAAAATATGATGTTTTGTTAATTGCAGACGAGATAGCTACTGGATTTGGACGTTCAGGRAAATTGTTTGCCTGTGAACACGCGGATATTACTCCGGACATAATGTGTTTAGGGAAAGCGATTACTGGTGGATAYATGTCCTTTGCTGCAACCTTGTGTACTGCAAATGTTGCGACTGTAATTTCTAGTGCGAGTCCTGGTGTTTTTATGCATGGACCAACTTTTATGGGGAATCCTATGGCCTGTGCRGTGGCTTTGGAAAGTATCAATTTATTATTAAAATCRGATTGGCAAGGGATTATTGCGAGTATTGAAAAAGAATTATCAAGCCAATTGGAACGTTTAAAAAAGATGGATACCGTAAAGGAAGTACGGGTATTGGGAGCCATAGGTGTGGTAGAAATGAAAGAAAATGTRGATATGAAAACACTACAGGAATCGTTTTTACAGCAAGGAATTTGGATGCGACCTTTTGGGAAATTAATMTATACCATGCCGCCATTTATTATTTCTAAAACGGAATTGACGCAACTATGTACAGGGATTTGTACTGCTATTGAATCGGTTTATGGAAAAAAATAAAAATTATCAGGACTGCTTARCKGCACTTAATAAACAGGATAATTTGAGGGTTATTGCTTCAGATTCATCGGAATACACGGTGGATTTAAGTACGAATGATTATTTGGGACTTGCAACTGATGWGAGTTTATACGAGTCGTTTTTAACTGAAGTAAAACAGTATAAGTATTCATTTACTGCGAGTTCCTCTAGATTATTATTGAAGAATGCTGAAGGGCATCATAATTTAGAAAAATTTATAGCGAGGAGCTATAATTCGGAAGCTTGTTTGGTTTTTAATAGTGGATATCAATGTAATGTGGGTGTAATATCGGCTTTGGCATCTAAAAATGATTTGATACTCGCAGACAAGTTTGTACATGCAAGTTGTATTGATGGGGCTTTATTAAGTAAGGCAAAGTTGATGCGGTATCAACATTTAAATTACACTCATTTAGAGCAGTTATTAACCCGATACAGCAATGATTATGAAAATATTTTCATCATCACAGAAAGTGTTTTTAGTATGGATGGGGATGTTGCTGATTTGGAAAAATTAGTTGCTTTAAAACTTAAATACAAGGCATTTTTATATGTAGACGAAGCACATGCAGTAGGAGTAAGAGGAGCTAATGGCCTAGGGTGTTTGGAAGACTTGGACTTGATACAGCAAGTCGATTTTATAGTGGGGGCTTTCGGAAAAGCATTGGCCTCTGTAGGTGGTTTTATTGTGTGCTCTGCACTGATGAAGTCGTTTTTAATAAACCATGCGCGTTCTTTTATGTATTCAACGGCCTTGCCGCCAGTGAATATTGCATGGACACACTATATTTTTGAACGATTGCCTGATTTTAAAAGACAACGATTGACCTTAGAAAAAACAAGTCAGGAGTTTTCAAAATTACTAGGCGTTCAGTCTCAAAGTAATATTGTCCCGTACATAGTAGGAAGTAATGCTCATGTACTTTCATTAACATCCGAATTAAAGAAACAAGGAATTAATGTAGTTGCAATTAGAACTCCTACGGTGCCAATAAACACCGCTCGATTGCGATTTTCCTTGACTGCGAATCATCACATAGAAAGCTTAATTCCAATAAAAAAAATACTTGAAAATTATGAAGACAACATGGTTGAATAAAACAGGACATAAGGACTGTATTTTGTTTTTTAATGGTTGGGGGATGGATGCATCTGCCATCAATCATTTGGATACAAAAGGATTTGATGTTTGTATGTTAAATGATTATAAAACAATACATCCCTTGGAAATGGACTTGTCCTCCTATTCAGAAGTATACGTGGTGGCATGGTCTTTAGGGGTTTGGGCTGCGGGTTTGGTGATAGATTCAATTAATATTAAAACAACTAAATCAATCGCTATAAATGGAACCCAACTACCCGTAGATTTAAGTTGTGGAATTCCTCCCTCTGTATTTAAAAATACCCATGCTAATTGGAATACTGCGAATAGAAATAGATTCAATCGACGTGTTTTAGGAGGGAAAGCAGCTTTTGAATTGCATCAACATAAATTAACGTCTCGTGAGATAGAAGAACAGCAAGTAGAATTAGGAGTAATCTTAGACTTAGCAACAGAAAATACAGTCCCTAAGTTTTGTTTTGATACGGCTATAATAGGACAAGAGGATTTGATATTTTCTCCCAGTAATCAATGGCAATTTTGGAAAAGAAAAGCAACCGTGATTGATTTAGTGCTTCCCCATTATCCGTTCAACTATTTTAAAAACTGGCAACAAATTATAAGTGTATAGTATGAATTGTACAGACAAACAACTCGTAAAAAAATGTTTCAATAAAAATTTTGAAACCTATCATGAAAAAGCGGTAGTACAACAGGAAATAGCTTTAAAACTAACGGAAATGTTGAGTGATTTAGGTGTGAAGTCTATAAATAATGTATTGGAAGTTGGCTGTGGAACTGGTTTTTTAACCCAGCACATGCTTATTGATATAGGAGTGTCTCATTATTATTTAAATGATTTGGCAGAAGTTGCTTATTCTGAAAACGTAGCCTTATTAAACGCTAGTAAGGAACAGGAATTTGTGTATGTGCCTGGAGATGCTGAAAAAATAAGCTTCCCTAAAAATATGGATGCCGTAGTTTCTACTTCTGCGATACAATGGTTTAATGAATTGCCTCGTTTTTTTGAAAAAGTGAACACAGCATTGAATAAAGAAGGACTTTTTGCCTTTAGTACTTTTGGTACCGATAATTTTAAAGAGATTAAGGAAGTCTCTAATATTGGTTTAAGCTATAAATCATTGTGTGAACTAGAGCAGCTATTGAGTCCATCATTCGAAATTTTAGAAGCGACAGAGTGGCTGGTAGAAAAGGAGTTTTTAAACCCGATTGAAGTACTGAGACATATGAAATTAACGGGAGTAACTGGGCTAAAGAAATCATTTTTCGGAAAGGAGAAACTACAAGCATTTATCAAAACATATCAAGAGCGTTTTTCAAACGTAGACCTGTCGGTAAATTTGACTTACAACCCAATCATCATCATAGCAAAAAAGAAATGAAAAAGAACGAATATTTTATCAGTGGTATAGATACCGATTGCGGGAAAACATATATCACGGGGCTGTTGGCAAAGCAATTGAAAGAATCTGGTGTTGATGTGATTACTTCAAAGCTTGTGCAAACAGGATGCGTAGGTGTTGCAGAAGATATTATTGAGCATCGCAGATTGATGGAAATTGATTTATTGCCAGAAGACATAGACGGRACTACGTGTCCATTTGTGTTTACATTTCCGGCCTCACCACATTTGGCTACGGAAATTGATAATAGAAGTATAGATTTTGATGTAATACGCACCGCACAAAAGGAATTATGTGCCAATTATGAATTGGTTTTAGCAGAAGGAGCAGGTGGTTTAATGGTGCCGATTACTGAGAATTATTTGACCATAGATTATATAAAAGAGTACAATTTACCACTTATTTTAGTAAGTTCTTCTAAGTTGGGAAGTATCAATCATACTTTATTGAGTATTGACTTATGCCTGCAAAATGGAGTGGATTTACATACGGTTGTTTACAATCAAATGCCTGGAGATGATGCTGTGATAGCTGAAGAATCTTTTGAGTATTTTAAGAGGTATTTGAAGAGGAAAAGTCCGACTACTCGTTTAATTTCTAATAATAATTTAATGGATATTTTATCTTGATATAATACTTAAACGATGTACATTAGCTTAAAAATATAATTTATGAGAGTCTATCTATGTCTAGTTTTAATGTTTTTTTATGGAATATTAACAGCGCAAATTTCTTATGAGGAGGGCTTTTTTATAGATAATAACGGAGGAGAAGTAAAGTGTTTAATTAAGAATATGGATTGGAAATATAATCCGACCAATTTTTATTATAAGTTAACTTCTTTAGAAGGGGTTAAAAAGAAGACAATCACAGATGTTACTGTGTTCGGGGTGGTAGGGAAATCGGAATTTATAAGAACCACTGTTTCTATTGATAGTTCTAGTGAAAATATTAGTAAATTAAGTGATAAAAGGGAACCAGAATTTAAAAAGGAAACCTTATTTCTAAGAAAATTAATAGTAGGGAAGTTTAATTTGTACTCCTATGAAACGGGAGGATTGTCTCGGTTTTTTTATAACATTGAAGGGGAAGATATAGTTCAGTTAATTTTTAAAAGTTATAAAACTGAAGAAGGAAATAGAAGAGAAAATAATAGGTACAAACAACAGTTATGGAACAGTTTAAAATGTGCTACTCTTGATAAGGTCAATTTTCAGAAGTTAAAGTATAACAAATCGTCTTTGTTTAAATTATTTAAGAATTATAATGAATGTATTGATTCTGATTATCTGGCGTTTGGAAAAGTTAAAAAAGGAATGAACTTTAAATTTGCAATAAAACCAGGAGTTAATTTCTTAAGTCTATCTATTAATAATAGTGGCTATAGTAATAGATATGTCGAATTTGAAAAAAGTGTAAATTTCCGTTTTGGGATAGAAGCAGAGTTTGTTTTGCCTTTCAATAATGATAAGTGGAGTTGTTTTGTTGAACCAACCTATCAGTATTATAAAGCGGAAAAGGAATTAGAATTTATTAAAATAACAACTATTTCAAAAACAACTAATGTAAACGTAGACTATTCCTCTATAGACCTTGCTTTAGGTGTACGACACTATATGTTTTTGTCAAAGAATTCGAAATTATTTATGAACCTACTTTATGTTTTTAATCTACCTTTATCAGACACTATTATAGCAGACAGAGAGGATATAATAAATTTGGAGATTATGTCTGACCCCAATATTGCATTTGGTGTTGGCTATACGCATAATGATAGCTATAGTTTAGAGTTCCGTGTTAGTGAAAAAAGGAATTTATTAAAAGGATATGCAAGTTGGTTTTCAGATTATAACAGTTCCTCTATTGTATTTGGATATAAGTTTTAGAAAAGGTTAATAAACGGGGAGCTTTAGAATCGAGTTAGCTTGTAGCATGTATGAAATAACGTTATTGATACTAAAAATAAAATTGTTTTTAGCGTATCAATTTGTGATATGTTAGAGGGCTGATTACCACTTTTTTTGCTAGAATATTAATTGCAGGTGCTATCGGTGAAACTTCAAAAAGCGGTTACCTATTTCGAGGATTGCTTTTTCTAATGGAATTTAATTTCTTCCTCAAAAGGTACGTAAAAATGTAGTTTTTAATACAATATTCACATATAACACACGTATTTTCACATTTAGAGGTGTGTTTAGTTGAATTTCTTATCTTTGAGTAATTCAAAAATACATGATTAATAAAAGCACTTCTAATTCTTTTTCAAAGTCGTACAGACAGTTGTTTGAGTGCCTCATGTTCTTTGATGTCTGCCTTTAAATTACCACACACTTTTTTCAAATTTTATCAGATACTTCATCTGTCATCAACTGTATTTAAAAAACAACTATGGAAACCGTACATAATTCTAATACAATCACTCAACCAGAAAGACCTGCATCCGCAGAAGGGAATTTTTATTCTCCTTTAAAAAATAATATAGGACCAGGAATGAATGGGAGGGTTCAAAGACTTCGAAAATTAAGTTTTGACGCCACACCTAGTTTGTCTATTGAGCGTGCCCAAATTCAAACGGATTTTTATAAAATTAACTACGGAAAATACGCCATTCCTATATTAAGAGGATTGAACTACCTTAATATTTGTGAAAAGAAAATCATTTATTTTGGAAAGGACGAATTGATTGTAGGAGAAAGAGGTCCCGCGCCAAAATGTGTTCCTACTTTTCCTGAATTGACGTGTCACAGTGTGGAGGATTTTCATGTATTGAATAAAAGGGACATGCAACCATATACTATTTCTCAAGAGGATATAGATATTTATGAGCGTGATATTATTCCTTATTGGGAAGGGAAAACCATTAGAGAACGTATTTTTAGTCATGTTCCAATTGAGTGGAAACGAGCTTATGAAGCGGGGTTGTTTACTGAGTTTATGGAGCAACGTGCTCCTGGACATACAGCCTTGGATGGGAAGATTTACAAAAAAGGAATGCTCGATTTTAAAATGGATATTCAACATGAAATTGACAAACTTGATTTTTTAAATGATGCCCATGCTACCGATAGGAAAGAACAGTTAACAGGGATGTTACATTCTTGCGATGCCGCTATTGTTTTTGCAGAACGCCATGCTGTTAGAGCAGAAGAAATGGCAGCTGTTGAAACGGATGAAGAGAGAAAATTAGAATTATTAAAAATAGCCAAGGTATGCCGTTGGGTACCTGCAAACGCTCCTAGAACATTTCACGAAGCCGTACAAATGTACTGGTTTGTACATTTGGGGACTATTACGGAATTAAATGGTTGGGATGCGATGAATCCTGGGCATTTTGATCAACACTTAAGACCTTTTTACGAAAAAGAAATTGCGGAAGGAACCTTAACTAGAGATGAAGCAAAAGAAATATTAAGCTGTTTTTGGATCAAGGTAAATAATCATACCGCACCACCCAAAGTGGGAATCACCGCCAAAGAAAGTGGAACGTATAACGATTTTACCAACATTAATATAGGAGGTGTAAAAACCGATGGTTCTTGTGGGGTAAGCGACGTTTCATATATGATGTTAGAAATTGTAGAAGAATTACATGTTTTACAACCAGGGAACTCAGTGCATGTGAGTGCAAAAACACCAGACCGATTTTTAAAAGAAGCCGCCAAAGTAATCCGTCAAGGACATGGCTATCCTTCTGTTTTTAATGCCGATGTGTACATTCAGGAAATGTTGCGTCAAGGGAAATCCTTGGAAGATGCGCGCGAAGGTGGATGTAGTGGTTGTATAGAGGTAGGTGCTTTTGGAAAAGAGGCCTATGTACTTACTGGTTATTTAAATGTTCCTAAAATTGTAGAAGTGACATTAAATAACGGTATCAATCCTGTCACGGGAGAAATTGCGGGRATCCAAACTGGAGATCCACGTGATTTTAAAGATTTTGAAGAATTATACCAAGCCTTTTTAAAACAATTGAATTTTATCATCGAACAAAAAATATTGGTTAGTAATTATATAGACAGGATGTTTGCCAAGTACAGTCCAGCTACTTTTTTATCTGTGGTAATTGAGGATTGTATCACTAAAGGGCGTGATTATTACGATGCAGGTCCTCGTTACAATACAAATTATATTCAGTGTACTGGATTAGGAACTGTGACGGATAGTTTAACAGCCTTAAAAAAACATGTTTTTGAGGATAAAAACTTTTCCATGGATGCGGTATTAAAAGCGGTGTCGGAGAATTTTAAAAATGATGAAGTAATGCGTCAGACTATCTTAAATGATACACCATTTTATGGAAATGATGATAATTATGCAGATGATATTGCCTTGAGAGTATACAATGATTTATTTGATGCTATTGATGGAAAACCAAACACCAAGGGAGAGTCATTCCACTTAAATATGTTGTCTACTACTTGCCATGTGTACTTTGGAAAAGTGATGGGTGCGACGCCTAATGGTCGTTTGTCACATAAATCTATTTCGGATGGGACTTCGCCTTCTCATGGAGCAGATACCAATGGGCCTTCTGCGGTGATAAAATCCCTGACTAAGTTAGATCATGTGAAATCTGGAGGRACCTTRTTAAAYCAACGTTTTTTACCAAGCTTGTTAAAACGAGATCAGGATTTGAAGAAATTAGTACAATTGATTCGTTCTTATTTCGCCTTGGGTGGTCATCATATTCAGTTTAATATTGTGGATACTGCAACTTTATATGCAGCGCAAGAGAACCCAGAAGATTACAAGGATTTATTGGTTCGAATGGCGGGTTATAGCGATTATTTTAACGATATGAATGCCGATTTACAGCAAGAAGTAATTGATAGAACCGAAAATGATTCTTTTTAAATGAGTACGGGATTAATTTTTGACATTAAAAAATACGCCATAAATGATGGYCCWGGAATWCGYWTGACSGTRTTTTTTAAGGGCTGTAATTTGGCCTGTCAATGGTGTCATAATCCAGAGAGTATTTCTGTGAAAAGGCAAAAAATGTACAATGCTACCAAATGTATTGGCAGTAAAAAATGTTTGGACAATTGCCCCAATGATGCTTTAATCTTAACAGAAAACGGTATTGTAACCGATGTAAATGCCTGTAATTTATGTGGGATATGTGCAGAGGTTTGTCCAACAAAAGCCTTTGAAATGTKGGGGGAATTCAAGCCCTTGGATAATTTGATGAAAATTATAGACAACGAGGCTATATTTTTTGATCAATCGGATGGTGGTGTCACTTTTTCGGGAGGAGAACCATTAATGCATCCCGATTATTTAATAGAAGCACTGAAAGAATGTGGTAAGCGTTATTACCATAGAGTGGTGGATACCACAGCGTTTTCTAGCCTTGAAACTGTGCTAGAAGTGGCGGATAACACAGAGATGTTTTTGATTGATTTAAAGTTGATGGACGATGCACAGCATAAAAAATTAACGGGGGTTTCTAACCTGAAAATTCATCGTAATATTAGAGAAGTTGCAAAAAAAGATGTCGATATTTTGTTTAGAATGCCTGTAATTTCAGGAGTAAATACGTCTGATAAAAACACCATASAAACGGCTAATTTTATGAACTCATTGGAAGGAGATCGTAAAATCATCAATTTATTACCTTATCATAGTATTGCAGAAAATAAATATAAAAAATTAGGAGATACCAAAGGGTTTACATTGTTTGAAGAACCTACGGATGACCAATTAAATAATATGATTCAAGTTTTTAAGCAGCATGGTGTGTTGGCTTCGGTTGGTGGGTAACGGTTGTCTAAAAAACAATTGTTTGGGTACAAATCCTTTGCTTGAAAAAGGATTTTAAGTCTTGGTTTTTAACTTTAGTAAAAATGGTTTTTAAAGAGGTCGTTTTTCTTTGAGTTTAAATGTTTTAATACTTGACGCTGAAATTGYTAAAACGCAGAGAATAAAGAAAATATTTAACTGCTTTTTGTACATATAGAGAGTGTTTATAGTAAAATTGTAATTTAAATCTTTGATATTATATGCGGGTTTTATCTAAAACTCCATTTCTTATAACTGTCTGATTGCTCCATTATTTTCTCCATGCCATCAGGCAATGCAGGGAAGAAATCAATACCTGTAATTTGTTCAATCATATCAATAGAAACAACAAATTCATACAAGGGTTTGTTACTTTCCTTGTGTGGCAATAAAAATGCAATTGCTTTTACCTCTGGCTGCGTATAGTCTAATAATATCTTATAAAAATGAGTAGGTACACTTACCTTTTCATYTCCTATTGTTTGTAAATTATCTTCTAAAACACCACCCGTGATTACATATAATTTATCATATTTATTAGCCCAATAACGTGTTTTTTGCTCTAATCTGTTCCATATTCCTGCGTTAAAGTCATGCTTTTGCGGGCTAATATTGGAGGTTAAAAAAGTATCGTCATGTGCTTTTTTTGAAAATTTACGATCTCCAGCGGGGCATAAATGTCCTTTACTGTAACCAGAGTCCTTATAATTCCACCATTCGGCACTTTTGGTTTTTACTTTTGTATCTGTGGTAAAATAAGGGCGTTTGTGTTTGCTAGTAGAGAGTTGGTTTCTAGTTAATTCATACGCTACCCATTCTGCCTGTTCATGTTTTTCGCTATATGATAAGGTATAATAATCATGTTTTACCACTTGGTTTGTGGTAGAGCTAGGTAAAAAATTAAATGGTTTACTGCTACTTGTTGTTGCTGTATTTATTGTTTTTGTAGTCTTCTTTACGTCTGCATTATTTTCTTTAGACGATTTAGAAACACTCGTCGTTGTTTCCTCTGAAGTAGGTTCTGTAGATTTTGAACTATTGTTAATAAAGTAATACCCAATAGCGATAGCAATGGCTATAATGGTATACAGTGGACTTTTCTTTTTCATAGGGTTCTTYTTCTAGACTATTTTGTTTTTAAAATAATTTCTTCAAAGTCTTCTGTTTTTGGTAATTCATTTAAAATAGCAACCATCTCTGTTGGAGGGCTTGTTAATTTTCTCAGTTTTAAGTCCAGCCAGGCTCCGTATATTTTTATTTCAGCAGCCATTTTTCCGTTTTTATCATAGATGTTGTGCTTTAATTTCCAACGCTCACCTCCTTTAGAAACGGCTTCTAGTTGTAGGTCTATTGTGATATCATCGCCCAACTGAATTTCTTTCAAAAATGAGGTCTCTTCTTTGAATAAAATAGGCCCTAAATTATTTTTAGAAAATGCTTTTAAATCAAATCCGTGTGCTTTAAAAAAACGAGCTCTTACTTCCGCGGCATAATCATTATAAGCTGTATGACGCATATGTAGGTTTGGGTCAAAATTTGCCCAAATGGTTTTAAAGGTCTCTTTGAATGTAGTCATTAGATTATTTTTGCTCTAAAATACATTAAAGATTCGAACCATGGCTTTTAAAATTCGGCTATTCTTTACACATTGCGTTTTATAAATAAAAAMASYAACTGAAGGTTGGAATAATTACTGTTTTCAGTTCTTTAGGAGAACGAAATATATTTTTTTTGCAACCTGAATCTTCTTAATACGGCGTAACTTATTTTASAAAGAACCCTCTTATAAAAATGGGACTTCACTCTTAGAAATTAATGTGGCATTTATAGGAAAGAATAATGAGGCGTATAGTTTATGGAAACAAGTTAAATGTCTATTTTATGTAGTTGGAAATGTGGATTGTGCCGTCTCCATCAATTTAGACGGTATTTAGCAGCTAATAATTTGAATTGATATGTGTACTTTTTTAGAGTAAAAAGATAATTCAAAAAAMAGCAGCCATTTCAATAAAGAAATGACTGCTGTTCTAGTTATATGTTTTTAGTAATTTACTGTTTTATCGCCACATAGTCAGTATTGGTTTTTAACTCTCCCAGTACGGTTAATGCTTCAGCTATATACACATCTCTTTGAAGGTTCTTATGCCAAATCTCACGTTTTTTTAGAAGTAAACTGTCTTGTTTTACTAAGTCAATTTCGTACAACGGAGACTCGTAAGTGAAATCACTTTTATAGTCTGCTAGTTTTTTGTATTTGGCAGATCTATCTTCAATAAATTGTATGTCTTTTTTATAAGCCTCGTAGTTTAAATATACAATATTATCTTCCTGTGCCTCTTTCAGCCACTGTGCATTATCGTCTATTAATTTAAACTGTTCATTGTTGCCAATTCGTTGAATACTTGAAGTAATTACTTCGTTAAAGTTGAGRTAATTATTCCATAACTTATATTCGGCAGCAGGAATTTTATCATAACTCAAAGGGTTGTCTAGGTCTTTCTCTCCAATAGTCATATAGCTATATCGGGTGGGTACAATTACATCTGCCGTCACACCTTCTAGCTGTGTAGAACCACCGTTAATTCGATAAAATTTTTGAATGGTCATTTTTAAAGCACCCAAATCTGCATCTAATTTGTGATAACGGTTCAAGTCATACACACTTTGTACAGTTCCTTTTCCATAGGTGTGTCTTGGGCCTATAATCACGGCTCTTTTATAATCCTGCATGGCTGCTGCAAAAATTTCTGATGCAGATGCAGAAAGCTCATTTACCAATAGTACTAAGGGGCCATTCCATTGAATACGCTTGTCTGTATCTTTTCTTATCGTAGCATCTTTCCCTCTGTATTTTACTTGAACCATCGGTCCTTTATCTATAAAAAGTCCGCTGATTTCTATAGCGGTTTTAAGAGAACCTCCTCCGTTATTTCTTAGGTCAATGACTAATCCTTCCACATTTTGTTCTTTCAGTCTTTCTATTTCTTGAATCATGTCTGAAGTTGAATTTCTGGCATTTCTTTTAGAAAAATCAATGTAAAACTTAGGGAGGTTTATCAAACCATAAGTATGACCATCTTTTTTAATAACAGACGATTTTACAAACGTTTCTTCAATTTCTATGATATCTCTTACAATAGATATCGTTTTAATAGAACCATCTATTTTTTTTAAGGTTAAGTTTACTGTGGTTCCTTTTTTTCCTTTAATGTATTCAATTGCTTTGTCCAGTCGCATTCCAACAATATCAACCGCTTCTTCGTCTCCTTGTGCAACTTTAATAATTAGATCACCAACTTCCAATTCGCCACCTTTCCAAGCAGGCCCTCCAGAAATTAATTCCACCACCTTGGTGTAATCCTTACTTCTTTGTAAGCGCGCTCCAATTCCTTCTAGTTTTCCAGACATGCTTTGGTCAAAACGTTTCTTGTATTTTGGGTCGAAATAGGCAGTATGAGGGTCAAATTCCTCCGTAATGGCATTTACATAAACGGTAAACCAGTCCGCTTGCTCCAACTCGTCCATGCGGTCATAAAAATCAGACATAAATTCAGCGGTACTTTCTCTCGCTTCTTTTTCTAAGACCTTAAATGATTTTGCCTTGTAGGTAGCATCTTTTTCTTTTGCGTCATTTTCAATAGTAAGTTTGTCATGTAGTCTATTGATGGTACTATGTTTTAATTGTTTTTTCCAGCGTAAAATTAATTTGGATTTTGACTTAGCATACGCCATGTTTTCATAATCTACGCTCAATGTTTCTTTCTTATTAAAGTTAAAAGGGCTTTCAAGAATTTCTTTATATGTACTTTCGGCTTCCTTTAATCGAAGATTAAATCGGTCGTGAACTAAATAGAAAAATGATAAATCTTCATTTTTTATATGGTCGTCTATCAAATGTTTAAAAGCATTAAATTCTTTAAGGTCAGACTTTAGGAAATATCGCTTTGTAGGGTCCATTTGCTCAATAAACCGAGTGTATACACCTTCAGAGAAAATGTCATCAATAGTATGTGGCTCGTAATGTCCTTGAGTTAAGGCCATACGTAAAAGGCTAATTAATGCCTTGTCGTTTCTTGGGTCATTACTAGAATGCATGTTAAATCCAAAAAAGAGACAAGCGATAAGCGTAAAGGAAATGAGTATTTTTTTATTTTTTTTCATAAAATCAATTAAGTTTTTCATTCGACATGGTCTATTTGTACGCACTAAAATAATGCCATTTTTTTAATAATGCCGTTTTTTTAATTTTTTTTAACATCTCTATGGGTCGCTATTATTTATTTCATCAATTTTCAGCGAAAATGTTGCTATATTTATAAGTGTCCCCATGTAAAATAGAGTAGTTTTGTTGGAAAGAAATAATATGAATAAACGACCGCTAATATTGGTTACTAATGATGATGGAATTACTGCTCCAGGAMTTCGTACGTTAATAGCTGTAATGAAAGAATTAGGCGATGTAATAGTWGTCGCGCCAGACCGTCCACAAAGTGGAATGGGACATGCAGTTACCTTAGATGCGCCTTTGTATAGCGATAAAGTGACTATAGATGATGAGCTAATAGCGGAATATCAATTTTCAGGTACTCCTGCCGATTGTGTTAAGTTTGCAGTAAGTACTGTACTGGAAAGAAAGCCTGATTTATGTGTTTCTGGGATTAATCACGGGTCTAATTCATCAATCAATGTCATCTATTCTGGGACAATGAGTGCTGCTATTGAAGGYGGGATTGAAGGGATTCCTTCTATTGGTTTTTCCTTATTGGATTATTCGTGGGATGCCAATTTTGAACCTTTGAAAGGAGATATTAAAAGAATTACTCAAAAAGTATTGGAGCAAGGCCTACCTAAAGATATTATCTTAAATGTTAATTTTCCGAAACGCGATACTTTTAAAGGAGTAAAAATTTGTCGCCAAGCGAGAGCTAATTGGGAAGAGAAATTTGATGAGCGCACCACCCCACATGGAAAAAAATACTATTGGCTGGAAGGGACGTTTGTGAATAATGATTTGAGAGAAGATACAGATGAATGGGCATTAAAAAACGGCTATATTTCTGTTGTCCCAGTTCAGTTTGACATGACAGCTTATAAAGCTATGGATGCTTTAGAAAAATTGAATTTTTAAATTGTTCTGATGATAAAAGAAATTGGAATTGGATTTTTAGTAGCAATTATTGCCACTGCTTTTGGAACGTTGTTAGCAACGTCATTTCTTTCAGATTTACCTGTTATAGAAGCGTTGGAAAGTATGTATAACAACAACTTATTATCAAAAGTAATGACCCTAGGAGCCATTGCGAATTTTATAGCCTTTTTTGGGTTTTTAAAACGAAAGCAAGAGTACAGGGCACGCGGGGTATTGTTAGCGACTATTTGTATCGCATTGAGTATGGTAATTATAAATATTTTATAAATGAAGTATTACATTATAGCCGGTGAGGCCTCGGGAGATTTACATGGTGCAAACTTGATAAAAGCWTTGAAATTAAAAGACACGCAAGCCGATATTAAATGTTGGGGAGGTGATTTAATGGAGGCAGCGGGAGCAACCTTGGTAAAGCATTATAAGGAGTTGGCATTTATGGGATTTGCTGAGGTGATTAYGAACCTTAGAACCATTGCTTCAAATTTGAAGTTTTGTAAAGCTGACATTTTAAACTTCAAACCAGATGTCATTATTTTTATAGACTATCCAGGGTTTAATATGCGTATTGCAGAATTTGTGAAAAAGCAAGGTTACAAAACGCAGTATTATATTTCTCCTCAAATATGGGCTTGGAAAGAAGGACGTATCAAAAATATTAAACGAGATGTAGATGAAATGTATGTGATTCTACCTTTTGAGAAAGACTTTTACGAAAAGAAACATCAGTTTCCAGTGCATTTTGTAGGGCATCCTTTGATTGATGCTATTGCAGATAGAAATCAAGTAAAACTGGATGAATTCCAAGCCGAACATGGATTAAATGATAAACCAATTATCGCTTTATTACCAGGAAGTCGCAAGCAAGAAATTACAAAAATGCTTTCTGTGATGTTAAAAATGGCCGATAAATTTTTGGATTATCAATTTGTAATCGCGGGTGCTCCAAGTCAGCCATATGAGTTTTACGCTCCATTTATCAAACAAGATAATGTGTCCTTTATCAGTAATAAAACCTACGATTTAATGTCGGTTTCTTATGCAGCAATTGTTACTTCAGGGACTGCAACTTTAGAGGCAGCTTTGTTTAAGTTACCAGAAATAGTTTGTTATAAAACCAGCTGGTTGTCCTATCAAATAGGAAAACGATTGATTAATCTAAAATTTATTTCCTTGGTAAATCTTATTATGGACAGGGAAGTAGTTACCGAGCTTATTCAAGATGATTTTAATGAAAACAGATTAGAAATAGAATTGAGTCGTATTTTAAATGAGGGGACGAGGTCTCAAATGTTTGAAGATTATTATGATTTAGAACTAAGATTAGGAGGCGCAGGCGCTTCACAAAAAGTGGCAACACTGATTGTGGATAATGCTAAAAAATAAGAATTATTAGATAAGTGTTTTTATAAAGACGATTCTTGGGCTTTTAGTTTTAATTTTTTTCGCATTTCCTTTACCGTAATAGTGCTTCCATCATGGCTCCAGCCAGGAGGTCCAAATACGTACATAAACTTGTGAACCCAATTTTTTGTTTTCTTGGTGTCATTCCAAATATCTTTATATTCATGGGTCAAAATCACCCATGGGTTGTAGGAATTAGGAGGGTGAGAAACACCATATTCTATGGGAATTGTTTCGTCTAGTTCCTTCCATGTACCGAAAATTTTATCAAAAATATTTAAAAAGCCTCCATGGTTTTTATCCAGATACTCTATGTTTCTAGCATGGTGTACTTGATGCATTGTATGTGTATTGAATATTTTTTCTATAAAACCTAATTTAGGAACATAAGTAGTGTGTAATTGGAATTGCCATAAAGCTTCAATCCCTAAACAAACAACTACCATTTCTGGAGGAAAGCCAATTACAGGAAGCCACATGTAAAACAATGGCTTATATAAAATTGTAAACCATCCATTTCTAACTGCAGTTCCTAGATTATAATTGTCGGAAGAATGATGTACTATATGTGCGGCCCATAAAAAACGTACCATATGGTTTTGTCTGTGGAACCAATAATAGGTAAAATCGTCTAAAAACTGACACAAAAACCAAATTGGCCATGAGTAGCCAAACGAGGTCCATCCCATTATATTAGTATGAACTCCATTTATTTCAGGATTGAAGATGTCATACAAATAGTTAAAGATTACAATGGCAGAAACGGTTTTNNGATTNRMARKGGCANAYANMWYGYTGNAYCAAKANNMATNMACRGRCNRGANCSTRAMKCKKWCMAKTTGNTMRAGGNNTWYTTYGTGAYGWRKTYKKCYMTAAGTGAGTTCTAATAATATGAGCGCTATAAAACAGGGAGCCCCATATACTAAAGGATTTGTAAAGTTCAAGATGTTGTTAGTTATTAGTTTAAGTGGTCAAGATAGTTTTTTTTTGTTTACCCATTCCACAGCTAACAATTGCTTTTCCTAATTTAATTAGGTAAATTAGGGTGCTATGAAAAAAATGCTGCATTATATTCCATTCCATATGGTTGTTTTTATATGTGTGGGAATTGTAATAGGAGATTATTTTCCCTTGCAAATGCACTTCCTGTTTGGAGCTGTTTTTGGAGGGGTATTGCTGTTAGGTGCCGTATGGAATAAGAAGAGTATTGGCTATTTTGATACTATATTGGCGTATTCTATCTTTATTAGTTTAGGGATGCTATTAATTTCAGTACATAACAAACGGAATCATAAAAATCATTATTCTCATTATATATCAAAAGATAATGCAGTAAAATCAGCTGTATTATATGTGAGAATTAGCGAAGTGTTAAAATCAACGCATAAAACTCAACGGTTTTATGCAGAAATTGTTCAAGTGAATAAGAGGAATACTACAGGATTAATTTTACTGAGTATACAGCGTGATAGCACTCAAGACATTTTAAGTGTCGACAATCAAATTTTGATAAAAACTACCTTAGATTCACTTTCAAAACCTTTAAACCCTTATGTATTTGATTATGCTAACTATTTAAACAGGCGACATGTTTATTATCAATTATACCTTAGAAAAGGAGATTTTTTAAAGTTAAAATCTAATTCTCAATCATTAAAAGGACTCATTTACAAGGTTCATAAAAAAATAAATAAGGAGTTAGTTGCTCAAGGAATGTCTTCCGAAGATTTGGGTTTTATAAACGCCTTGTTATYGGGGAAACGTCAATTTTTATCCAAAGATATTATCGAGACATATTCGTCCTCTGGGGCCATTCATATATTGGCAATATCAGGATTACATATAGGTGTTTTACTGATGTTACTACGGTTGGTCTTTCAATTTTTACATCGCTGGAAACACGGAAAATTACTGAGTAGTATCTGTATTGTAATCATATTATGGAGCTTTGCTTTTTTGGCTGGAATGTCTGCATCTGTAGTAAGAGCYGTGACTATGTTTACCGCCTTGCAAGTGGGAATGAGTTTTAACAAACGCCATTTTATCTTGCATACTATTTTTATTTCTATGCTGTGTTTACTCATTGCAAGGCCCAGTTTTTTATTTGATATTGGATTTCAATTAAGTTATTCAGCGGTATTGTCCATTGTGTTATTGCGTCCAGCTTTAAGTGATTTATGGCAGCCTAAAAATGCCGTTTATAGGTATGGATGGGATTTGGTGACGGTGTCTTTAGTAGCGCAATTAGGCGTGTTACCATTGAGTTTGTTCTATTTTCATCAGTTTCCAATATTATTTCTAATCAGTAATTTATGCATTATTCCTATGTTGTCAATGCTATTGTTTACTGGGGTTTTTACCATTGTTTTTTCGTTGATTGGAATGCCTGTGTCGTGGTTAATTTCTTTGTTCTCAGGCTTGATTTATTATATGAATACCATTGTGAACTGGGTGAGTAGGCAAGAGGTTTTTTTAATTCGTCACATTCATTTTTCGGGACTTCAATTAGGAATATGTTTATGTATTCTCATAGGGTTGGTGTTTTTAATTCATCAATTTAAATGGCGTTTGTTTTATGTAATATTGGTATTGGTATTCAGTCTGCAAGCGAGTCTGTTTTTTTATAAATATTCGCTAGAAAGCAGTTCGGAGTTGATTGTGTATCATCAATATAAAAAAAGTAAATTATTATTACGTAATGGAGGGAATACTAAAGTGTTTACTACAGATTCTGTTTATAACCGTTTTTTATTGCGCAGTTATCAAAATAGATTGGGAGTAGATTCCATTGAGCTATTGAATTCCATTCCTAATATTTTGTCGTTTTCAGATAAAACATTGTTAGTTGTTGACGGGGATGGAGTGTTTAATGTACAGAATTTCAGACCTGATATTGTATTGCTGCGTGGTTCTCCTAAAATAAATTTGGACCGCTTAATTATGCTGTTAAAACCTGTTATTATCATCGCTGACGGTTCTAATTACCCTTCCTATAAAAAACGTTGGCAGGAAACATGCATACAACAAAAAACTCCTTTCCACGACACGTCGCAAAAAGGAGCTTATATTTTAAAAGAATGATAAATTATTCTTTGAATGTGTATGTAAAGTCAGCCATGTATTTTTCATAAGCTTCCTTAGATTGTATATCTTTATACGCGTCTGTATGGAACATTTTTAAATATATTTCTAACTGCGCAGGTTTTTGATACCCTGGAATAGGTGCAATTAATTTTGCTTCTGTATCTAAAAAGATGATGGTAGGGTAGGCTCTTACTCCAAAATAGCTTGCCAATTGATGACCGCTATTACGCTTATTTGCTTTTGCTGGGTCATATCCTGGGTTTTTATAAATGTTTCCTTCGTAGGTGATTTCTTTATTCCCTTCTGCGTTAAATTTAACCGCGTAATAATTTTCATTTACATACGCCGCTACATCCGCATTTCCAAATGTGTTTTTATCTAACATTTTACAAGGACCACACCAGTTGGTATAAGCGTCCATCATAATTTTTTTAGGATTCGTTTTTTGAGCAGCTACGGCATCTTCCAAACTCATCCAGTTTATTTCTTGTGCATTAATACTAATACTAACTAGTAAAATAAAAAGGATACTTAATTTCTTCATCTGTKATTGNTTTTAATATTTCTAATTCTGTCGTAATTTATACTGAACTTTACAAAAAGTGTTCCAAATATAATAATAACTTAATGAGTGCGGCAAATTTTTATTAAAATGAATGAGATTTGAGCGACAAATGCTGTCATAAATGATAATTTCAGCCAATGAAATAACGTTTGTTTGTGTTTTTGATATATTGAGCCGATTAAAATTGTTAATCGGCTCATGATTTGGTGTTTTTTGAGCCGAATACTTCTTCTTTAAAGAGGCAATACATGTGTCAAGTTAATTTAAGAGTATGTTTTTGCGATTTTATAATATGTAAATTAAACGTGTGTTCGTTTAATTTTTAAACAAAAAAAGACCCAGGAAATCCCAGGTCTTAAAATATATTTTATAGCTTAATTAAGAGAATGTCTTAATTAATTCCATGCATCATTTTCTTGATTTTTCCATTTAGCATTAGGATAGCAGCAGCGGCTATCAATGGAATAATAGTGAATATTAAGAAGAAACCAGACATTCCTGTTGCTTCTGTAATTCCGTCCATGTTTTCTGCCATGGTTGCGGCTAGTTTTCCTGACAATCCTGTAAATACATACCAGATACCAAATAAGAAAGCCAGCATACGTGCAGGGGCTAATTTACTCACATATGATAGTCCTACAGGCGATATTGATAATTCACCCATGGTGTGTAATAAGAATGCTAAGAGTAGCCAAACCATGCTCACCTGAGCCGTGGCTGCTCCGTTTGGAATACTTAAAGATCCAAATGCCAATACGCCAAAACCAGCGGCTAGTAAAGACAATCCAATAGCGAACTTTTGAGGAGCACTAAAGGTGTATTTCTTCCATAACTTCGCAAATAATGGTGCTAATGTAATAATGAAAAATGGATTTAATATCTGAAACCAAGAGGTGTCTACCAAGGTAGAATCGCCTGTGATTTTGTCGTAGACTCTAAAGATAACTAAGGCCCATATAATTACAAAACTGATGCTCGTAAACAAGATTGTTAAAGGGAATTTTTTATAAATTGATTGTGCCAATTTGTAAATAATCCATGTCAAAATCACCATGGGTCCTATTGATAATACAAAGTCGATAATTTTATAAATCAATCCCCAATTCCCTGACAATGTTCTCGCAGTATAATCCTTTGCAAAGATTGTCATAGAGGTTCCTGCTTGTTCAAAACTAGCCCAAAAGAAAATCACAAAAAATGCAATGATAAATACCACTTTTAAGCGGTCTCCTTCTACTTTCGTAAAACGCTTGATACGGCTTGTTCCTAAAATCACAAAAATGATGATAGATAAGATAAAGAATATGGCAGGCATTCCTACTCCAATTTCAGTTCCAAAAGCGTTGAAAGTAAATACTTCTTCTGCTAAAAAGTGACTCCCTCTTGATACAACAGAATACAAACCATCTATAATCCATGTAATGGCAAAAAATCCTCCTACAAGTAAAAATAATTGATCTTTTTGAGTAAATGGTACACGTAATTTTTGCTCCTCTTCGGATAGTTCATATACTTTTGGTTGCGGCTTATTGGCAGCTTCTCCAAAAATAGAACGCGCAAAATAAAATTGTAATAAACCAAAGAACATGAAAACTCCTGCTAGTCCAAATCCCCAGCTCCAACTAAAGTTTTCTCCAATCCAACCCACTAAAAGAATTCCAATGAAGGAACCAGAATTAACGCCCATATAAAAAATGGTATAAGCACTATCTTTTTTGTCGCTATTGGCAGGGTACATTTTACCTACGGTTGCAGACATATTTGGTTTAAATAAACCAGTACCTACAATTATTAATAGAATTCCTATGTAAAATAAAAATTTTGTATCCATACCTAAATCCAAATCTGCAACAGCCATGGCAGCATGCCCTAAAGTGATGGAAGATGCCCCTACAATAATGGTTTTTATATGTCCCCATTTATTGTCTGCAAGCCAGCCTCCTAGAAGAGGTACAAAATAAACCAACATAACATACCATCCAAAAAGAGACATCGCCTCGCTACGGTCCCATCCCCAACCTTCGTCGTCAATTTTAGCCACTAAGAAAAGGATTAATAAGGCACGCATTCCGTAATAACTGAAACGCTCCCACATCTCTGTGAAAAACAGGACAAATAGGCCTGCTGGATGCCCGAAGACATTGGTGTCGAAAAATTCATTTTTTGAGGTACTCATATAGATAAATTTTATGTTTAATGTTGATGGGCAAGATACAAAAAACGCTCCTAAAATAATTTTAGAAGCGTTTTAAATACATGTTTATTTTTAAACGTATTTCAAGGGCTAATTCCACTAGAAATGACTGTTTTGATTGTGCTGTAAGTTCGTGGTTTTGCTTTTGAAATTATGACTATATCTGAGCGTCAGTTCGAGTGATTTTCAGCTGATTTTGTTTAAAATTAGCTGAAAATTGTATCGAGAACAGCGGGTTTAATGAAATACGTCAATGGTAGATGTGAGTTTTAAAAAAATAAAAACCATTGTTGGTAACGACGTTCAGTGAAATGCTAATGGTATTGAAAAAGTGTAATTTGTGATATTGATAATTTCAAATCGAAGCAGGTCTTTTATGCAGTATATATGTTCAAAAGCTGTGAGATTCAGGAGTGACCTTAGGAGCGACGCGCAGTTTTGGACATGSTTTTTAATAAGGCTTTTMGCCGCATTAAAAAATACATCATAAAAGGCTCCTTTTTTGGTTCGTTTTTTGGAGGAGCAAAAAATGAACATACAGAATGAAATTACGTCAATGGTAGATAAAATCAAAAGTTCTTGATACAATTTTACTTATCCCTTTAGGCTAAATTAAAATCACTCAAACTGAGATGATGGTTGGATTTAAGGGAGATTTACATCTTTGCTATTTACTTTAAGTGATTAAATTATGAATTAGATTGCCACGTCGTTCCTCCTCGCAATGACCTATGGAAGGAGGAAGTGTTAATTGAAGATACTATTTTTTTAAAATGTCAATGGTAGTGGTTTTTACCTTGTTTTGTTTAAAATTAGCTGAAAATTGTATCGAGAACAGCGGGATTGTAAAAGAAGTAGGCTAGTGTCTTTTTATTAAAGAGGATTTCTCGWTGCAATTTTAATAAATGCTTTACAAAAAATCACAAAAAAAACCACTCAAACTAACGATAAAAGTTCCCTTCTATATTTCCGTCAGTTCGAGTGGCTTTATAGTTTTTACAAAAAAACTATAAAATTATATCGAGAATCATTTAAGCTTTATCAGCAACTTTACCAATAACAAATTTGTCATATAAGAACAAACAAATTACGGTAACAACTCCAATAGCACTAAATACAATCCAAATTTTAGAAGGGTTGTAATTAGCATATAAAAACTCTGTTAATTGTAATTGGTCCATACCCATTAATTCTCCTGCTTTTGCATAGTAATCGTTTTGAGAAAAGGTATCACTTACTTCAGTAATTTGTAAGCCTCTTTTAGCCACTTCTTCTTGTAATAACGTTAACTTATCAGACCATGCTTGGTATAAATTTCCAGATAAGAATCCAGTAAATAAATTTCCTAAAGCTACTGGTAAAAATGAAGTCCCCATATACAAGGCTTCTTTTCCTTTAGGTGCGATTTTACCAACATACTCAGTGAATTTAGGCGAGCTTGCCATTTCTCCAATAGAGAATACAAAAATACCTATTACCACATACATTCCATCTCCCGTAGCAAATGATAATCCAATCCCTAAGATTGTAATTAATATACCCGTGATAATTCCACTCAAAGGTTTTAATTTCATCACAGCTGTAGAAACTAAAATTTGGAATAAGATAATAAATCCAGAATCCAATACAATAAACATTTCAGGTGCAATCGTTCCGTCTTTAGTTCCAAATGCTTGGGCTAAATATGGAGAAATATTACTTAAAGAATCATATAATAAGCTTGTGTTAATCCATTGTTCTATATAGTTAGGTAAGGTGTAAAACAACTGGTTAAACATTGTCCAAAAACCAACCATAATTAGTAAAAACAAGGTCAATTTCATGTCTGAAAGTGCTGCCCCAATATTTTTTAATGATGTTTTTAATGTGGTACCTATACTTTCATTTGATTTTTCTCTTTCAGGTTCCTTGTAAAAGAATAATACTAAAATTAAATTTACTGCGMTAGCAGAAGTTGCCATTAAAAACACAATATTCCAACCGTACTCTTCTCTTAATTTAGAAGAAAATATAGGACCTAAAAATCCACCTACATTTACCATCATATAGAAGATTCCAAATCCAATAGAAGAGGTTTCATCTGTGGTSGTTTTGGTAATAGKTGCAGAGATTACGGGTTTGAATAAAGCGGCACCTATTGCAATGTATAAGAATGATGCATATACCATTGCATATCCGGTAACTTGCCCCATTAAAAAGTATCCTGAACCAAGTATTAAATAGGCAATAATTAATATTTTACGATATCCAATTCTATCGGCTAAAGCTCCTGTGATAATAGGTAATAAGTATAATATAAACGTTACAGAACCCATTAATGCACCTTTCTCAATCTGAGAAAAACCAAGTCCTCCAGTATCGATTGAAGCGGTTAAATACAATGCCAATACTGCAAATAAACCATACCATGCCCATCTTTCAAAAAGCTCCATGACGTTCGCCACCCAAAATGCTTTGGGGAATTTTTTAAATACTTCTGTAAATTTCATTTTGTTTGTTTTTATGATTAAAAAAAGCCCATGAAATTACTTTCATGAGCTTTTGGATTTTATTTTTTATAATTGTGTCATTATTATTTGATACCGTGTAATAACTTGTTTAACAATGGCGATATAAGCATAATGCAGAGTCCAATTCCAATGGCTGCATATCCCATAGTRCTATACACATCTACGTATTTTRCYAAKCCTTCRGCRGCRSTTAATGTTGCTGCTCCTTCTTCGCCTCCTGTCATGGTTGCTAAGATACCAGCTACATAATTAGATCCTGCAAAAGATAAGAACCAAACTCCCATTAACGTTCCTGTTAAGTGAGACGGTGCTAATTTTGTTACCATAGATAATCCAATTGGAGAGATAAATAATTCCCCAGTGGTATGCAACATGTATAAGAATCCTAAGGTCCATAATGGCACTCTAAACGATTCGTCTACAAATTCGTTACCTAATAATATTACTAAATATCCCAAACCTAATTGAAGAATTCCCAAACCAAATTTCATTGGAATAGAAGGGTTTTTTCCAATAGCGGTTACTTTTAACCACATCATAGAAAATATAGAACCAAAAATGATGA
>NVSD01000022.1 GCA_002401105.1 Flavobacteriaceae bacterium
GTCAATTTCCTGAATGCCCCGGCGTTGCGCGAAGGGAATATTAAAAGCCCACCACTGGATTCCGAACTTTCGTGGCGAGAAGACCGGGCACCGCTGCACCCTCGGGTGGTCGCCCTTGCCGAAGCGTTAGGATATTAACTCCTATGGAATATAAACCCCTGAAAGCCCCCGAACACAGAGACTTTATTGCCCCCGAATTTGGCGCCGGTGGATCTGGCGAAGAAGCGGTCGGGTTGAAGTTGACCGAAATCATGGCACATCCCAAGCTCTCTGCTTTGGCGGTGTCCGTTTGGGATAGCCTGCGCGAACAATTTTCGGCTGAACCCGAAACTCCCGAGCAAAAAGAAAAGAATGAAAAAAAGCAAATTAGCTATCATTCTTATTGCATTACACGGGATGGTTGTAGCGCAAGAGAATGTTTCTGTAACGTTGACCGATGCGTCTTCGTTCACTAGTATCCCCTATGCGGATATCTACAATCAATCTTCTGGATTTATTACAAGTAGCAATCAGAATGGTGTGTTTCACATTAAAGGAGCACTAAATGATGCTATAAAAATAGCAAGTCTTGGCTATATCTCAGAGGTGTTTACTATCAAACAGTTAAAAAACAGGAAAGAAGTACGCTTGGTAGCCAGTAATGAATACTTAAAGGAAATTACAATCCTGGCGAGTAAACGTCAAAATCTGGGAATACAGCATTTAGATAAACTAAGTCTAAAATTACAACCCATTAATAATGCACAGGATTTATTAAAAACAGTCAGTGGATTGTTTATAGCCCAGCATGCGGGTGGCGGAAAAGCGGAACAAATCTTTTTTAGAGGTTTTGATAATGATCATGGAACCGATTTCGCGGTGTATTTTGATGATATTCCTGTCAACCTTTCTAGCCATGCACATGGCCAAGGGTATGCGGATATGCATTTTATAATTCCAGAACTTATTCAGGATGCGGATTATTATAAAGGGCCGTATGAATTGAAAAATGGAAACTTCTCTGTTGCTGGTGCTGCTAGATTTAAGACGAAAAATGAATTGGAAGGCAATACACTAAAACTTGAAATGGGTGATTTTGGTTTTAAAAGAGCCTTGTTGATGCTTCATTTAACGCCTTCAAACCGACTCTTTTCAAAAGAGAAGTTCGAAAGTGCTTATGTGGCTTTGGAAGGATCTTTAAATGATAGTTATTTTGATGCTCCCCAGGATTTCAAAAAAGGAAGTGGCTTGTTTAAATACAATGTTGAATTGGGAAATAGAACGTCTCTAAGTTTTATGACATCTTATTTTACGAGTACATGGAATGCTTCTGGTCAAATTCCTTTGAGAGCTATTGAAGATGGGAGCATCCCTTGGTTTGGCGCCGTTGATAGTACCGAAGGAGGTGAAACAGCCAGACTGAACACCACCGTAAAAATAGCTACTGTTTTAGACAATGAACAAAAAATAACGCAGCAGTTGTACTATTCAAATAACAAGTATGAGTTGTTTTCTAATTTTACTTTTTTTCTAAACGACCCTGTAAATGGAGATATGATTGCTCAAAATGAGAGCAGGAATATACTTGGTTATACCGCGGCTTATGATAGAATAGATCGTTTTAAAAACACACGATTGACCTCGACCTTTTCCTTAGGTTTTCGTTCAGACTGGGTAAATTCTGGTTTGTGGACGGCCATAGAACGTGAACGTGTAAAGGCKTTGCATAATGATGCGTTACATGAAGTAAATTATTGGGCATATTTTAAAGAAAATTGGCAAGTATCTTCCAATGTGGTTGTGCAGTTTGGATCGAGATTGGATTATTTTAAATTTGACTTGCTAGACAAATTAGGAACACATAAATCTGGGACACAAGAAGCCTATAGATGGAGTCCAAAAATGTCGCTGTTTTACAATCCAAGTAATAATGTGCAACTGTTTGCAAAAGGAGGTATAGGGTTTCATTCAAATTATACCCAAGCTGCTGTCAACGATAAAAATGTACATCCACTTCCTAAAGCAAGTGCTGTGGACCTGGGGATAGAGTTTAGATTGGGGTCTAAGGTAATCGCTACAACATCCATATGGGGAATCGAAAGTTCTTCTGAGTATATATTTGTATCAGATACGGGGTCTTACGAAAATGCTGGAGCTTCCTATCGAAAAGGAGTGGATGTATCCGCAAAAATAAATCCAATTGACCAGGTTTGGTTTAATGTATCAGCAAACTGGAGCAAAGGAATTTTATTAGATACCCCAAGTTCGGAAAATAGTATTCCATCGGCACCTACTTTTACAAGTACCGGATCTTTGAGTTATACAAATAAGAAGTATCAAATGGAATTCTATATAGGAGGACGTTACATGGCAGAAAGACCTTTAAGTGAAGACGAATCAGTAATGGCCAAGTCCTATTCCTTATTGGATGGGAGTATCAACAAAACTTTTGACAAATTCAATGTGGCAATCTCTGCACAGAATATATTAAATATTAAATGGAAAGAAGCCGTTTTTTACGATGCTTCTCGATTAAAAAATGAAGTGTTGGCAGTGGATGATATCCATTTTACGCCAGGCACACCACGCTATGTAAAACTAGCGGTAAGTTATAATTTTTAAGAATGAATACGACTAAAAATATTGCCATCCTTGGACTTGGTTGGTTAGGGAAATCACTCGCTACAKCCTTGTATAAAAATGGGYRCGTAGTGATGGGGTCTACCACCTCTTTGGATACATTAAAAAAGCTTTCAAAGTTGCCATTTGCTGTGACTAGAATTGCGGTGTCTGCAGACACYGTTCAAGGTGATTGGGAGGCSTTTATCCACCAAGTAGATTGCTTAATTATAAATATTCCACCAAAACGTATTGTTGGAATTGAAGAGAGYTATCCACAACAAATGGAACAAATCATCCAAAGAACACCTAAAAGTACCAAGGTGATTTTTGTGAGTTCAACTGCGRTTTATGGGGCGTCCGAGCAGCCTGTTCATGAAGATGTTTTGGCAAAACCCACCAAGGCTTCTGGAGTAGCCGTACTGGCTGCTGAGCAATGTATCCAAGCTCATTTTGGTGACAATGCAACCATACTTAGGCTGGGAGGATTGATCGGCCCAGACAGACATCCTGGTAAATTTTTACAAGGAAAAAAGACAGTTAAAAATGCAAACGCAAAGGTCAATTTAATTCATAGGGATGATTGTATTGGATTGATACAAGCGATTCTTACACAAAATTGTTTTGGTGAAATTATAAACGGTTGCGCTTCGGAACATCCATTGCGTAAAAGCTACTATACGATGGCGGCGGAGGCTTTGGCTTTGCCTAAACCTGTCTTTGAAGATGATCGTCAGGAAACTGCACTTAAAATTATAGACAATCAAAAGTCGAAAAGTCTTTTAAATTATACCTACTCCTTTGACAATCCTTGCGATATCATCGGACTAAAAAAAGGAGGTCAAATTGATATTATCGGTGCAGGGCCTGGGAATCCGAAATTGTTAACCGTAAGAGCTTTTGAGTCTTTACAAAAGGCGGATGTATTGTTGCATGACAATWTAAWAARNCANGAAATWWNNTAGATATAAATACTACTGCGGAACGCGTGTATGTAGGTAGAAAATATGGTGATACAGAAAATCAAACCGATAGACAGGAGACAATAAATACATTGCTAGTCCAGTATTATCGAGAAGGTAAAAAAGTTGTTCGAATTAAGTCTGGTGATCCGTATATCTACGGTCGTGCAGGCGAAGAAGCAAGATATTTAAAAGAAAAATTAACCCCTTTTAATGTGATACCTGGGATATCTGCAGCGCTGGCGGCGGCAAATAGTTGCAATATCCCTATCACCGAAAGGCATAAATCAAATGCGGTATTAATTTGTACGGCACATACGGCCGATTATTCTTTTGAACAATTACAAGGCATCGGAGCCATGTTAAAAGCGGGGAATACCTTGGCTTTGTACATGGGACTTAAAAGCTTGGATAAACTCATTCCTATTTTGATAGAAATTACAGGTGATTCAAACATTCCCATCAATGCTATTTCTAATGTATCCAGAGATAATGAAATCTTGTTAACGGCGACACTAGGAACCATCGAAAAAGAAATTAAGAAAGTGAATTTACCCATGCCAGTGGTATTTTTAATAGGTGTAAAACCAATATAAAGTGATGAAGAAAGGAATATTATTGTGCGGACACGGAAGTAGGACCAAAACAGGGACGGATGCTTTTAAAGAAATGGTAAACATTTTAAAAAGTAGGTACGCAGACTACGAAGTGGATTATGGTTTTTTGGAATTCAACCATCCTTTATATGAGGCGGCGGTAGAACGCATGTACCAAAAAGGAATTCGTGATATTATTGCACTCCCTGTAATTTTATTCGCGGGATCGCATGCTAAAAACGATATTCCTTACGAGCTAAATACCATACAATCGTACTATCCAGATTTGACAATCCGTATGGGAAAACACCTAGGTGTAAGTACGTATTTATTAGAATTGTCTAAAAAATTAATCGAAGCCAAAGAAAGTGAATTACCCACTATTCCAAGAAGGGAAACCTGTTTGGTTGTGGTAGGTAGAGGGACTACCGATCCCGATGCCAATTCAGATGTACATAAACTCTGTAGCATGCTAAGCGAAGGGATGGGCTTTGGATTTGCAACGGTTGGCTATAGCGGTATGGCCTATCCAAGTGTCCCAGAGACCTTAAAAATGGTGGATAAATTAGGCTTTAAAAGAACCATTGTAATTCCGTTTTTCTTTTTTACAGGAATATTATTGGAGCGCATTTATGCGGCGGTAGAAAATTTTGATGCGGAGGCTGAGAACGAATATCACTATACAAAACCCTTTGGRTCTGACGAATTGGTCTTAAARGCTTTTGACGAACGTCTAGAAGAAGTASATAAAGGAACGGGRAATATGAATTGCCAGTTGTGTAAATACAGAAAACAGGTGATTGGTTTTGAACAAGAAATAGGAAAAGACCAAATAGGGCATCATTTAAACGTCAAAGGAATTCTGTTTGAAGAAGACGATAAAGTRGGCGCTAAAAAAGGAATTATAAACAGTGTTAAAAACATATTGGGTATTTAGTATCCAAAAATAATATGGAGAAAACAGGTAAAATATATGGGGTTTCTTTAGGTCCAGGTGATCCTGATCTAATTACCCTAAAAGGACTCAAAATTTTAGAAAAAGTGGATAAAATTTATTTTCCAGGGTCTTTATATGCCGATGGAAGTAAACTGAGTTATGCCATGAGTATTCTAGAAAATTACTCCTTGGATAGTACTAAAATGCAAGGCTTCTATTTGGAGATGGATTTGGAACGTGTACAAGCTAAAAAAGTGTACGAAACTACCTATCAACTCATAAAAAAGGATTACGAAAAAGGATTGAGCATTGCCGTGGTTAGTGAAGGAGATTTAAATACATTTAGTTCGTTTTCATACATTTTAGAGAAGATACTTGCCGATAAATTATCGGTTTCYTTAGTGCCAGGTATTACWTCTTATGCCATGGGAGCCTCAGAAAATTTGGCCCCTTTATGTTTACAAAACGATCGTTTATTAATTATTCCTAGAGTACAGACCGAGGCGCAATTACAAGAGGCCTTGGACAATTATGATACCGTGGTTTTAATGAAAATAAAATCGGTGATTCCTGTCTTAGAAGCGGTATTGTCAAAAAAAGCATACCGAATTAACTACAGCGAAAAACTAGGAACAGCAGCACAATTTACGTCTTCCAATTGGGAGGAAATAATAACGAGAGATATTCCATATTTCTCATTAATTACCATACGAAAATGAAAATTACAGTAGCAGGTTTAGGCCCAGGAGATAAAAATTATATGTTGCCAATCGTGAAAGCGGCTTTGGGAATAGCAGATGTAGTAATTGGTTACGATTACTATTTTCAGTTTGGAAAAGAGTTTTTTAAAGCAGATGCAGAATTAATAGCCATGCCTTTAGGGATGGAGGAAGCGCGCGCCGCCAAAGCCATTGAAAAGGCGAAAGAGGGCAAGCACGTCGTGGTTATTGGTTCTGGAGATGCAAGTATCTACTCTATGGCTGCCATCGTGTACGAAATGGTAGCAAAGCGTGATTTGAACGACTTGGAATTGGAAACTTTACCAGGTGTCTCTGCTTTTTTAGCTTCAGGTAGTAAATTGGGAGCACCCTTAGGCCACGATTTTTGTTGTATTTCCTTGTCTGATTTAATGACACCGTGGAATGTGATAGAAAAACGTATCAAAGCAGCCGCCATGGGGGATTTTGTAACCAGCTTGTACAATCCTAAAAGTATTAAAAGACATTGGCAATTGGGAAGCTTAAAAAAGATATTCTTAACAGAGCGTGATCCTAAAACCCCAGTGGCTATCGTAAAACAAGTAACAAGACCGGACGAACATATTAAAATAACCACCTTGGAAGATTTCAATCCTGAGGATGTGGATATGTTTAGTTTGGTGATGATTGGAAATTCTCAAACCTTCCAGTTCAAGAATTTTTTAGTGACCCCACGTGGTTATTTAAACAGAAAACCTCATACAGGAAAGGAAATTCAACAAGAGAGTTTTAGAATTGTAACAGATCATATGCGTGATTTAGATTATGCTCCTAATGATAAATGGGCCATGACACGTGTGATTCATACTACAGGTGTGTTAGAAGACCATGCTGTWTATAAAGCTACAGAGAATGCCATCAAAAATTTAAGTGAATATCTTAAAAAAGGAGGCGAGATTATTACAGATGTAACCATGGTGAAAGCTGGAATAACACGTGCTTTTACTGAAAAATACGGCAATCAAATTCATTGTTTTCTAAATGATGATGATGTGACAGAAATGGCCATTGATAAAAATATTACGCGTACCCAAGCTGGAATACGTAAAGCCATGGAACTGTATCCAAATGCATTATATGTAGTTGGAAATGCTCCGACAGCATTGATAGAAATWACGGAAACTTTACGCTTAAATTCAGACTTTAATCCTGTRGGGGTTATTGGTGCTCCCGTTGGTTTTGTAAACGTGATTGAATCCAAAGAACAATTGGCGCAAGTAACACGTACCGATTGGGTRATYATCGAAGGGAATAAAGGAGGTAGTAATGTGGCAGCAGCCATTGTWAACGCCGCTTTTACATTGGAGGAAGCTAGTGAGTATATCCTTAATTAGGAAAARAATCATGAYAAAAACGGATTTTATTATTGTAGGAATTGGCAATCAAGCGACGCCTCAGTTAAGCACCGARGTGTTGGCCAARGTTCAAGAGACTATGGTGTTTTCTGGAGGGAAAAGACATTACGCTTTAGTCAAACATTTGTTGCCTGAAAACCATTCTTGGATTGCCATTGCAGGAAGRATGGATGTGGTATTGCACGCCTATAGTCAATACCGTGAAACAATATTAATTTTTGCCTCTGGCGATCCMTTTTTCTATGGATTTGGGAATACCTTAAAAGCATTTCTTCCGGAAGCAACCATTGCATCGTTTCCTTATTTTAATAGTGTACAACGCTTATGTCAAAAATCAATGACAAATTATAGCGAATTGCACACCGTTTCTGTTCACGGGAGGCCTTGGGCTCCCTTAGATGTGGCATTGATYAAAGACGAACCATTAATTGGAGTATTAACGGATGGGAAAAAAACACCCGCCGTTATCGCWAAACGMATGCTRCRATACGGTTTTTCTAATTATAAGWTGATTGTAGGKGAAGAGCTGGATGGGGACTTAGAACGGATTTCAAATTATGAATTGGAGGACTGTGCTGAGCAAGAACACCTGCCCTTAAATTGTGTGTTATTGGTAAGAAAACAGCCGAAAAACACCTCCTTTGGACTGCCTGATGATCAATTTATAGGATTGCCAAATCGTTCTAAAATGATTACRAAATTACCGATAAGACATAGTACCATTCATGCCTTGGATTTAAGAAATGCCATTAGCTTTTGGGACATTGGTGCCTGTACAGGCTCCGTGGCTATTGAAGCGAAACGTCATTATCCACATTTGTCCATTACGGCCTTTGAAATTAGAACGGAATGTGGTTCCATCATTCAACAAAATAAAGAACGTTTTTCTACCCCTGGTATTCAAGTGGTGATAGACGACTTTTTTAACTTGGATTTAAAGAATTATCCCATGCCAAATGTGGTTTTTATTGGTGGACATGGAAATCGTTTGGAAGCCATGATATTGAAAATTAATGCATTAAATCCAACCGTTCGCTTTGTAACCAATGCGGTTAAAAAAACGAGTTCCGAGACATTTATAAAGACATTAAAAGCACTGAAATACGATATTAAAACATTGCAGATTCAGGTAGATGAACACAACAAAATAGCCATTCACTCAGCAGTGAATATATAATTAAAAAATTGAGTTTTAGACAGCATTCAATTGCAGGTAAAAACCATAAAAGATACTAAATAAGATGAAAAAAATAAGCATCATTGCCATTACCGATAAAGGCATAGAACAAGCATTAATTTTACAAAAACAGTTTCCAAAATCATTGGTGATTACAACCAGAGAAACGGGGCATGAAAGTGTTTCTGTAGTTGCTTCAATTTCGGAATATATACAAGCAAACTTCACGGCCTTGGATGGGATTTGCTTTGTGAGTGCCTTGGGAATTTGTGTGCGCACTATTGCACCTTGTTTAAATGATAAAACAAACGACCCTGCAGTTATTTGTGTGGACGAATTGGGATTGAATGTGCAATCTGTTGTGAGTGGTCACTTAGGAGGTGCCAATGATTTTTCTATCAAAGTGGCGCAGTTGTTAGGGGGAACTCCTATCATCTCTACAGCTAGTGATGTCCAAGATATTTGGGCATTGGATACTTTGGCTGCTAAGTTTGATTGGTGCGTTGAAAGCAACGTTTCCATGAACGAACTCATCGCCTTATTTGTCAATAAAAAACGAACGGCTTTATTGTTGGATATTAAAGATAAAGGGACCGTGTATTTAGAAAAAACACTGCCTGATTTTGTGCAAGTATTTTACACTGCCAATGCAATTAAGGAAGATAATTTTGACTTAATCATAGCCATCACTTATAAAAACCATCACTTTAATACGGCTACGTTGAATTTAGTGCCAAAGGTATTGACAGTGGGCTCTGGTTGTTCTAAAAAAATAGATGATCAGATTTTTGATGCTGCTTTTAGAACAAATTTTGAAGCAAAAGACTTGTTTTTCTCTGCGATACAACAATTTGGTTCTATTGATATAAAAGGGGAACAATCCGCTTATTTGACTTGGAGTGCAACACATGCTATTCCTTTTTATACGTTTACAAGTGATGCAATTGACAGTGTAACTGTTCCTAATCCTAGCTTGGTGGTACAAGAAAAAATAGGGGTGGATGGAGTGTCAGAATCTACAGCGATGTTAATGGCCAATAGCACAACTTTATTGGTGGAGAAGCAAAAAATAATATTAGAAAACGAAGAGCGATTTACGTTCGCCGTGGCCTTGGATAGCAAGGTGGAGCGCAAAGCCCAAATAGCAATTATTGGAGCAGGTCCTGGTGATGAAGATTTGATTACCGTAAAAGGAAAACAATACCTAGAGGAAGCAGATTGTGTTTTATATGCTGGAAGTTTGATTCCGGAAGAAATGACCAATTGGTGTAAAAAAGGTGCCGTAGTTCGTAATTCTGCAAGCATGACTTTGGAAGAACAAGTAGCCTTAATGCAAGAACATTATATCAAAGGAAATGCCATTGTACGTTTGCAATGTGGGGATCCTTCAATCTATGGAGCCATCCAAGAGCAAATGACCATTTTTGACGAATTGGGAATGGATTATTTTATCGYTCCAGGGATTTCATCATTTAGTGCAGCGGCAGCAGCCTTGAAATCTGAATTTACCATTCCTGAAGTAGTGCAATCTATTATTTTGACSAGAGGTGAAGGGAAAACACCATTACCAGCAACCGAGAACTTGGCAGAGATGGCAAAACATAAAGCGACCATGTGTCTGTTTTTAAGTGTAGGAATTGCAAAGAAAGTGCAAAACCAATTATTAGAACATTACGATGCCAATACTCCGGTAGCCGTGATGTATAGATTGACTTGGAAAGATGAAGAAATTTACCAAGGAACCTTAGAAAACTTAGCTCAAATTGTTAAAGACAGTAAAAAAACGAGAACGGTTTTAATTATTGTTGGAGAAGCTATTGGGGCAAGAAAAAACAGATCACACTTGTACAGCCCTGAATGGAAACACATTTTTAGAACGAATAAGAAATTCGTTTTAAAGGAATAATAAACCATTTGTATCAATCATTTTTGATTGCAATAAATATAAAAATAAACCAGGATGATACTAGTATTTGGAGGTACCACGGAAGGAAAACAAGTAATAGAACTATTAGATAGTTTACAATTGCCCTATTTCTATTCTACAAAAACCGAGATTAACGTCACTTTAGGAAGTGCTGGAGTCTATCGGTTTGGTGCGCTTTCCAATGTCGAATTATCTGCGTTTATCAMTGAAAATAAAATTGATTGCTGTATCAATGCATCACATCCCTTTGCGACGGTTTTACACAAAACGGTCGCAGAGGTATTTGAAAAAAAGAACATTCCAGTTCTGCGATTGGAGCGTGAATATCCAGCACGTACCTCTGATAAAGGGGTGCTTTATGTAAGCGATTACTTAGAGGTGATTGCTTTATTAAAGCAGGAGTTTTCAAATAAAACCCTGATGGGCTTAACGGGKGTRCAAACCATTGAAAAGTTAGTTKGTTTTTGGAAACACAATCCKAGTTATTTTAGAATCCTAGACCGACMATCTTCCATTGATATTGCTATAAAAAGTGAYTATCCCTTGGAGCAGTTAATTTTAGGATATCCCAATACCTCCTTGGAGGTGGAAATAGCATTGTATCGAGAGAAGAAAATAGACGTAGTCTTGACCAAGGARAGTGGAAACAGTGGRTCGCTAAGTATAAAGATTGACGCYGCYAGGACAGTGGGTATTCCTATTATCATYATTAAAAAACCAAGTGTACCTCATTATTTTCGATTGGCTAAAAATCCAAAAGACTTGAAATCACTTTTAAAAGCATTCAAAAAATGAGTTTAAAACCGATTCCAGAAGGTCCCTTGCGCGATGGGTTTACTACAGGCACCTCGGCTACAGCAGCCGTAAAGGCCGCCTTAATCTCAATTATTGAGCAAAAAAAGCAACATGCTGTACGCGTGCAATTGCCTATAGATAAAGTGTTGGAAATTCCAATTCATTCAAATGTGTTTTCTAAAAACACCGCCCAATGCAGTGTTATTAAAGATGCAGGAGATGATCCAGACGTTACAAATGGCGCGGAAATAGGTTGTGAGATAGTACTAACAACTTCGAAAGAAATTGTTTTTGAGGCCGGAGAAGGCGTAGGTACAGTTACCCTGTCAGGTTTGGAATTGGCGGTAGGGGAACCTGCAATAAATCCAGTCCCTCGAAAAATGATGGAAAGTGCTGTACAGAAACTCTTGCACAATTTTGACTTGGAATGTGGAGTACTCATAAAAATTTATGTGATTAATGGAAAAGTCCTTGCTAAACGGACCTTGAATGAACGCGTAGGTATTATGAATGGTCTGTCAATCCTTGGCACCTCTGGCATTGTAAAACCATATTCGTCTTCCTCTTATATCGCGAGTATAGAACAAGGAATAGACGTGGCTGTAGCGAATGGAATTACAGAAGTGGTAATCAATTCAGGAGCGCGCAGCGAAAAATATTTACGGTGCTTATTTCCAGATTTAACAGAACAATCTTTTATCCATTTTGGAAATTGGATAGGTGAGACATTGACAAAAATTAGTACTTCTAAGATTCAAAAAGCAACCATTGGAATTATGCTCGGTAAAGCGGTAAAGCTAGCCTATGGACGTACCGATACCCATAGTTGTGTGTCGAGTTGGAACAAAGAATTTGTCAAAGAAATGGCCGTAGAATCTGGCGCGGATGCATCCAAAGCAGATGCCATTCTATCCTTAAATATGGCAGGTAGGTTGATCGAATTATTTTCCTTCGAACAAGACGAAGTATTCTATCAATTACTTTTAAAAAATTGCTACGAACAAAGTAAAAAAATCATTAAAAACACCGACTTACATCTTTATTTAATTGGTAAAGATGGCAGTTTTATTACCTATATAAGATAATGAGTATCATCAGTTTTATCAGACCTTTAATGGCCGGAGTATTACACTCTTTCGAACCCGATCATGTAACGGCTATTTCCGTATTGGCTACAGAAAATGCCATTACCAAAGAACGCACCTCTTTTAAAATGGTGTTAAAAGCATCGCAATGGGCATTTGGGCATTCCTTGACCTTATTGCTTTTCGGAGCCGTGGCATTGGCCTTTAAATCGTCGGCACAATTGCTAATTCAGGATATCTCCTATTGGGCAGAAATGGCTGTAGGACCTATTATGATTTGGCTGGGAGTTACCGCCATCCGAAGAAATCATAAAATAAAAGAAATGATTGCCTTGCATAAAGAAATTCAAGAACATGATCATTTAGATTCGAACGCCATTCAYTTACACGGRAAAATGGGCGAGGAAATTGCCATGAATCCCTTAAATAAATCATTTTGGGTTGGGATGTTACACGGTTTGGCTGGGACAGGAGGAGCCTTAACATCKGCCTTGGTATTGAGTGCAGATACCGTACTAGATGCTGTGATTGTATTATTAATAGAATGTCTCGGAATTATTGTGGCGATGGGAATTTATAGCTATTCCTTGATTGCGGTAATGAGTCGATTTATAGAAAAAAACCTCTCCATTTTCAAATGGATGAACGGAGTAGCCGGATTGCTATCCATACTAATTGGTGCCTATTGGATGTACAAAACAATATCGGGCATCTAGCAACCAGCATCCAACAACTAACTAACAAACTAACTAACAACAAACAAATGAGTACACTAAGTTTATTAAGACCACTAATGACAGGGATACTGCATTCCTTTGAACCCGATCATGTAACTGCTATTTCTGTGTTGGCCTCAGAAAACGCGACCACYAAGGAGAAAACTAATTTAAAAACGGTGTTAAAAGCCTCACAATGGGCCTTAGGACATTCTGTTACCTTGTTGGTGTTTGGCGGATTGGCCTTGCTATTTAAAGCTTCACTAGGAGGGTTTGTGGATCAAATTTCTTTCTGGGCAGATATTGCTGTGGGTCCAATTATGCTATGGCTAGGAATTGTAGCTATTCGTAGAAATAAAAATATCGAGAACAAAATGGCAGCTTCCTCAAATTCAGCGCATACCCATTCGGGGAGTCCCATGAACAAATCATTTTGGGTAGGAATGGTACATGGATTGGCTGGAACTGGTGGGGCGCTTACTTCTGCCTTGGTATTGAGTGCCAATACTACCATGGATGCCATCATCATTTTACTAGTGGAATGTGCGGGAATCATCATAGCTATGGGAATTTATAGTTATACACTGATTTCGGTGTTGAGTAAATTTTTCAAGAAAAATATTTCTATTTATAAATGGATGAATGGCCTTGCAGGTGCCGCGTCAATTTTACTAGGAGTTTGGTGGATTACAAAAATAATTATTGAATTATGAGTACCGTAAAATTGCAATACCCATTCACTGCCATCGTTGGGCAAGAAGATTTTAAACTCGCCCTAATTCTCAACAGTATTGATCCGCTTTTGGGGGGCGTATTGGCTATTGGAGATAAGGGAACGGGGAAAACTACGTTAATTCGTTCTTTAGCTGCATTAATGGAGTGTTCTGGAGATTTTCCTTTTGTAAATTTGCCTATTGGGGTGTCGGAAGACCGTGTGTTGGGGCATATTAACTTGGAGAAACTCATCAATGAGAAGAAAGAAGTACTGCAATTAGGATTGTTGGCAAAAGCCGATAAAGGTTGTTTGTATATCGATGAAATAAATTTACTAAACGATTATCTGATGGACATCCTGTTGGATGCAGCCGTTTCTGGATATTATCATCTAGAACGTGAAGGGCTCTCCAGAAAAATTAACAGTCGTTTTTGCTTGATTGGCTCCATGAATCCAGAAGAGGGAGATTTACGTCCTCAGTTAAAAGATAGATTTGGTTTAAGTGTGGCTATAAAAACCACGATGGATATAAAAGAACGCACACAAATTATTAAAAACAGGTTATTGTTTGATGATGATCCAATCGCGTTTACCACGGGGTATGGTTCAGAWCAACAAGCATTGGTCAATCAAATTAACGCTGCAGTTCTWGGATTAAAAAAGGTGAAGCTAGCTGATGGACTTATGGAAAAAGCGGCTGAAATTGCCCTAGAAAAYGAGGTRGAAGGCCATCGRGCYGATATTCTATTGATTAAAACCGCAAGAGCCTATGCTGCTTTTTTAAATGATGCCTTGGTGACGGAAGCACATATGAAAAAAATAGCGCCATTTGTATTACTACATCGTGCGAATAACTACCAAGCACCAGAACAACATAAACAGGAGGAACAAAAAGAACAAGAGCAAAACGAACAAGAGCCAAGCAAAGATACAGGCATGAATACGGGATCTCAGACAGATCAATTTAAAGCCGTTCTACCTGAAAACACTCCAAAATGGGAGGTAACAAAGCGTAGTTCAAAAAATGGATTTCAAACCAACGGTGTTCCAGATTCATCGCAGTCAACAGCAAGACCCAGCGCACACAATGTGATGGATGTCCGTAAGACGGTAGGTCAATATTTAGCCACAGATAAATTTGAATTCAAACAAAAATTCACCCAAGTAACTACCCAACTGCATTTGATGTTTATTGTGGATGCTAGTGGCTCCATGTTAAAAGATAAAATGGTGGCCTATGCGAAGGGATTGGTGGAGAAATATGCAACAGCAGCCCCGGGTAAAAAACCAATCTTTTCTTTAATCACGCTCTATGATGGAGATGCGGAGCTGTTACAAGAAGCAACGAGTGATATAACAGTCTTTCAAAATACATTGGAGACGATGAAAACTGGAGGTAAAACCAATATCACCGCGGCGTTTAAATTGATAAAAGGAATTAAAAGCAGGAATCAAACTTCAGAAATTTCCTTGGTAATTGTTACAGATGCAAAATTTAATAGTTCCCAAGATAACCCATTTGATCAAGCGGTATTGGCTTGCCAAACCTATTGTAAGGGAATCGACACTATAAAGGTGATAGATGCAGAAAAAGGACGCGTAAGATTAGGCTTGGCAGAGAAATTTGCTAGGAAGATTAAAGCGAAATATGAACCTTTAGAAATCGGAGCTAATGTCTAAGATTCCACAGTTTATCATCGCAGCACCTACCAGTAATTCTGGGAAGACTACTATTACATTGGGGATTTTACGAGCCTTAGAGAATAGAGGAATTGCAACGCAACCTTTTAAAGTAGGACCGGATTATATTGATCCAAAATTCCATAAAGTGGCCTGTGATCATGTAGGAATAAACTTGGATTTATTTATGATGAGCACCGAGGACATTCACCAAACATATGCTTCGTTTTCCAAAGACAAAAATGCAATTTGTATTGAGGGAGTCATGGGTTTATTTGATGGTGCTAAAAAATCTGAAGGGAGTACAGCCGCCTTGTCAAAAGTCTTAAAATTACCGGTTATTTTGGTGGTAGATGCCAAATCTGTTGCCTATTCGGTAGCGCCATTATTGTTTGGCTTTAAGAATTTTGATCCCGAAATAGAAATTGCTGGCGTTATATTTAACCGTGTCAATACGGAAAGTCATTATCAATTTTTAAAGGAGGCCTGTGTAGATGTAGGGATTCCATCTTTTGGATATGTCCCATTTATTGCGGATTGTGAAATTCCATCGCGTCATTTAGGTTTGTCTATCGCTGAAATGGATGCCTACAAACCAATGATTGAGAAAATGGCTACCGCGCTTGAAAAAACGGTTAATTTGGATCTATTATTAGAGAAATGCACACGTGAAGGCCCTTTTTTAAAAACGGAAACAATCCAAAAACCAGTCAAAAAACTACGGTTTGGAATTGCGAAAGACGAAGGTTTTAATTTTAGCTATGTGCAAAATATTGCTGCTTTTGAAAAGCTAGGAGAGCTCGTCTATTTCAGTCCTATTGAAGACAGTGAACTACCAATAGTAGATCTCTTGTACTTTCCCGGTGGCTACCCTGAATTCTACCTCAAAAAAATAACAGCTAATAAAAGCATGCGTTCAGCGGTGAAATCATTTGCTGAAAATGGCGGTCGGATTATCGCAGAATGTGGAGGAATGATGTATTTAGGAAATCAAATCATAGATGAGGATGGTCAGGCATTTGAAATGTGCGACGTTTTCCCCTTTAAATCAACCATGGCTGCAATGAAACTCTCCTTGGGATATAGAACCATTCATCTTGGTGAGAATGTTTTAAAAGGTCACGAATTTCATTATTCGAAGGTCTTTGAAGATGAGAATACAACAGAAATTGGAAAGATATTTAGCGCTAGATCAAAAGAACTGACAACAAAAATTTACAGAACCAAAAATGTTTGGGCTACCTATATCCATTGCTATTTAGGTACAGTAAAAGGATTGAAAATTGTGTTGAAGGAGTTGGGGATGGATGTATAGAGATAGGAGATAAGAGACAGGAGACAGGAGACAAGAGACAGGAGACAAGAGACAATAGAAAAGAGACAATAGAAAAGAGACAGGAGACAGGAATCAGGAGACAAGAATAAGTAGACAGGACTTCTTGACGATGTGTAGAAGTTTTGATGATTACTAGCGTTAATTCGAGATGTCGACTTCTCGATACAATTTTTACAAAAATGCTCAATAGCATTTTAGAAAAAACCACTCGAAGTGACGTACGTTGGATGATTTTGAAAACTATCGTCAGTTCGAGTGATTTTCAATTAATTCTGAAAGGAATTAAATTGGAAATAGTATCGAGAACGCATGAAAATATATCAATTTTCATGCTTAATTCGAGATGTCGACTTCTCGATACAATTTATTCAAAATGCTCGATAGCATTTTAGAAAAAACCACTCGAAGTGACGTACGTTGGATGATTTTGTAAACTATCGTCAGTTCGAGTGATTTTCAATTAATTCTGAGAGGAATTAAATTAGAAATAGTATCGAGAACGCATGAAAACGTATCAATTTTCATGGTTAATTCGAGATGTCGACTTCTCGATACAATCCCTTCCAAAATGCTCAAAGGCATTTTAGAATAAACCACTCGAAGTGACGTGGAGAATTTAAAAATAAAGAATTGAAATAATATTAAAAAATACCACATGGAAATTACAATAGAAGAACGAGATGCTGTGTACAAAACGATTTTTAACAGACGAGATGTCCGTGGAGAGTTTTTACCAAAACCGATACCTGAGGACGTGTTACAACGAATTTTAAAAGCGGCACATCATGCACCAAGTGTTGGTTTTATGCAACCTTGGGATTTTATTGTAGTAAAAGATCCAGCTGTAAAACAACAAGTAAAAGATGGTTTTGAAGTAGCACATGCAGCAGCTGCTACTATGTTTGAAGGTGATCGTAAAACGACTTATAAACGTTTAAAACTGGAAGGGATATTGGAAAGTCCGGTGGGTATTTGCATTACCTGTGATCAGGGACGTACAGGGCCTGTTGTGATAGGTAGAACGGAAAATAAGGAAATGGATTTGTACAGTGCGGTCTGTGCGGTACAGAATTTATGGTTGGCAGCAAGGGCAGAAAACCTTGGTGTAGGATGGGTGAGTATCATCAATCACCAAACCTTAAGAGATGCTTTGGGAATTCCTGAAAACATTACACCCATTGCTTATTTATGTGTGGGCTATGTGTCAGAATTCCACGACAAACCAGAATTAGAAAAAGCGGGTTGGTTGCCACGTTTGGACTTAGAATCAGTGCTGCATTATGACCAATGGGATGGGAGTTCTGATAAGATGGCGGCAAACGCAAAAAATAAAAAATAACAACTGGGCTAACGATGACATTTCTAGCGTCAATTCGCGATGTCGACTTCTCGATACAANTTTTTCCAAAATGCTCTATAGCATTTTAGAAAAAAATCACTCAAAGTGACGTACAAATGATACTGTAAAACAAATCAAATGACACTAAAAACTGCTACTGATTTCGGTGGTATTGGACCGTAAAAAGATTGATAAATAAACAAATTATAGTAAGAATAACAAACAAGAACAACTAATTTAACTAACAACTAACAACTAACAACTAAAAATTAAATACGAAAACTAACAAATATGAATATATACACAAGAAAAGGAGACACAGGAAAAACAGGTGTCTTTGGAGGAAAAAGAGAGTTTAAAGATTCACCACGAATCGAATGTCTTGGAACGTTGGATGAGGCCAACTCAACCATTGGACTAATGCGTGCGAAATTAGGGAACGATCACGAATGGCAAACAAATTTACACAGAATCCAAAAGGACATGATGAATATGATGTCGCATTTGGCAAGGCCTTCCGATTCTAAAAAGGAAAACCCAAACCCTAGACCAACAGATGGTGCAGAATTTTGTGAACAATGGATTGATAGCATAGAAGCAGGAATGTCTGCGCCTTCGGATTATTTTTTRTTGCCTGGAGGAAACGAAATTTCAGCATTATTACATGTTTGTAGAACGCAAATTAGAAGAGGTGAACGTGCCTTGGTAACTTTAATGCATGAAGATCCTGAATGTGTGCATGATTATATCTCTGCTTACATAAACAGACTATCAGACTTGTTTTTTATCCTCGCGCGTGCAGAAATGGACAAGCACGGTGTAGCAGAAGAAAAATGGAACTTGTTTTTGTATAAGAGAAAGAAGAAGAAAATAGTGACTAAGGAATAGTGGCTGGTGATTGGTGACTGGTGACTGGACATTGGAGTCAGGACATAGGACGTTTAGACTTATAGTAATTCGAAATGAAGAATGTTTTGAATTTTGATTCAAGAGCGTCCTACGTCCTCTAAACAAATTAAGAATAAACGAAGTTGAATACTAACAACTAAATACTAATAAAGAGATGAGAAAAATACCAATTACAATAATAACAGGATTTCTAGGGGTTGGAAAAACCACCTTAGTACACAATATGATAAAAAATGCCAATGGAAAGCGTATCGCTGTATTGGTGAACGAATTTGGAGAAGTAGGTATCGATGGCGAAATTATCAAATCGGGCTGTGGAGATGATGAATGCAACTTAATCGAATTGGCCAATGGCTGTATTTGCTGTACGGTGCAGGAGGAATTTTTACCAGCGATGTTGGATTTAATTGCACGCAAAGATGATATTGACCATATCGTAATCGAAACATCGGGATTGGCAATGCCAAAACCATTGGTTAGAGCAGTAAACTGGCCAGATTTAAAGCCACATATCACCATAGATGCCGTGATTACCGTGGTAGATGCTGTAGGAATGATTACGGGAGAATTGTGCAATAGAGAAAAAGTACAAGCCCAACGCTTGGCGGATGATTCCTTGGATCATGAAACACCAATTGAAGAGTTGTTCTTGGATCAATTATCATGTGCTGATTTGGTCTTAGTAAGTAAAACTGACTTGTTGGAAGCGGATGGTTTGGAAGAAGTAAAACAATTGATTATCAATAAGGCAAGACCGAATATAAAGATTATTCCTATGCAGAATGGTCAAATTAACAACGAGTTGTTATTGGGGATAGAGGCTGCTACAGAAGATGATTTAGATAATAGACATTCCATTCATGATCATCATCACAATCACGGGCACGACCACGAACATGACGATTCTATCAAGACAATTGTAGAGGAATGTGCAGAAACGTTGGATATCAAAGCCTTGGTAAAAACCTTAAAAGCCAGAGTGCAATCCGAGGAAATATACCGTATTAAAGGTTTCGTAAACATTCCAAACAAACCAATGCGAATGATATTACAAGGCGTAGGAGAGCGTTTTGACTATTATTTTGACAGACCGTGGAAAGAGAATGAAGAACGCAAAACGACCTTAGTAATTATTGGAAGAAACTTACAAGAGATTCCTTCAACTATTTAAATTTTTAGATTAAAAACACATGCATAAAAACGTCAAAATTTTATTATTAACATCTATTTTAATTCATTCAGGAGCCAATTTGTTAGCACCTATTTATGCCATTTTCATCAAGGATATTGGTGGGGATTTAATGGATGCAGGAATAGCGATTGGTATTTACGCCTTATTAAAAGGAGTATTCTATTTTATTTTTGGGAGAATAAAAGAAGATTTGTTCAGTAAAAAAGTGATGATGTGTATTGGTTATACCATCATGGGCATAGGGTATTTATGCTATGTTTTTGCGAAAAAGCCTATGGATGTGTTTTTAATTCAAGGAGTGATATCCTTGGGAGAAACGGTCATTAATCCTTCGTGGAGTGCTATTATTGCCACTTCCTTAGAAAAAGGTAAAGAGCGTCATTTATACGCTWACTTTTTTGGTTACCGATCTATTTTTGAAGGGCTCGCTGCCATTTTAGGAGGACTTTTTGCCATGGAATTTGGATTCAATGTACTCTTTGGAGTGATGGCTAGTTTTGCTATAACTTCAGGACTTTTATCCTTACTTATTAAAGAACAAACTTTAAAACCTGTTTCCTAATGCACTTAATTTCAACAATTCCTGGTGGATGGAACCCTAATGATGAAGGGGTTTTTTATGTACAGCAAAAACCTGGAGATATACTGTTCTTATCCGCAGCGGATACCGATTTATCGCTGATGAATAAAGTGTATGCGAACCTACATAAAAAACAGTCCAATATTCCGAGTTTACGCTTGGCAAACTTGAGTTATTTTAAACAAGAATTAACGGTGGACACCTATATTGACGAGGTGGTTTCACAGGCCAAGGTGGTGGTGTTAAAACTCCTCGGTGGCGCCGCTTATTATTCTTATTTATACGAAGCTATTCTAACATATACCGAAGATAATGACATACATTTAATTGTGATGCCGGGTGATGATAAACCCGATTTGGAGCTGATGCAATCCTCTTCTATATCATTAACAGGCGTGGCTACTATCTGGAAATATTTGTTGGCAGGTGGTGCAGATAACACCTTACAAGCACTACAAAGTATTTTAAAAGAAGGGATGAACATCCCCTTTGAAATACAGTCAACCACGGAAACTCCTGACTTGTTTTTATACCATCCATCTGTGGGTGAGCTCCAAGAAGAACTGCCGGAATCTTCCATGCCATTGGCTATTATTTTTGGTTATAGAAGTTACTATTTGGCAGACAATCTAGATCCGATTATTACCTTGACTGCTGATTTAGAAAAGCAAGGAGTAAGGGCAATTACCGTGATGGCATTGTCTTATAGAGATCCGGATATAAAAAAACAAATTCTCGGATTGCTAGCGGAATTTAAATTGGAAACACCTCAAGTGATTGTAAATACCACTGGGTTTTCCATTCAATCATTCAGAGCAAGCAAGGAAAAAGGATTGTTTCAAGATTTTAATGTTCCCGTAATTCAGGGAATTATGGCTAGTTGTAATCATCAGACATGGGCAGAAGGTAGTTTTGGATTGCCTCCTACAGATGTTGCTATGAATATCGCTTTGCCAGAAGTGGATGGGAAAATTATTACCACCGCTATTTCATTCAAAGAGGTCTTGGAAAAAGATCCCTTAACAGATTCAGAAATTATCCAATATGTAGCTTTTGAGGAAGGTTGTCAAACGGTTGCAGCACAAGCGGCCGCATGGATTAGACTAGGACAAAAAAACAATCCAACAAAGAAAATAGCCTTAGTGGTCCCTAATTATCCCAATAAAAATTCCCGTTTGGCAAATGGAGTAGGGTTGGACACGCCACAAAGTACGGTTGATTTTTTACATGAATTAGAACGTCAGGGCTATAACTTAGGAAATGCACTTCCTAAAGATGTTCCGGCATTGATAGATCGCCTCACGGAGAATGTAACCAATGATCCCGATTCCTTGTACCAAGCCAACATAGATATTACTATTTGCGATACTGATTTCTATACGTTTTATAATAAAATAGCGAAAGAATTAAGAGAAAAAATAGAGAATCAATGGGGTGCCCCAACAGATTCTCCCAATTATAGAAATGGTGCATTTATCATTCCAGGGATTTGCTTGGGCAATGTTTTTGTAAGTATACAACCAAGTAGGGGCTATGATATTGATTTACAAGCTACCTATCATTCCCCAGATTTACCACCTACCTATGCCTATTTGGCGTATTATGTATGGTTACAATCTTATTTTAAGGCGGATGCCATCATTCACATGGGAAAACATGGGAATTTGGAATGGTTGCCAGGAAAAAGCGTTGCTTTGAGTAAAAAAACCTGTTTTCCTGCGTCAATTTTAGGTGATATTCCTCATTTTTATCCTTTTATCATCAATGATCCCGGAGAGGGAACACAGGCAAAAAGGAGAACGCATGCGGTGATTATAGATCATTTAATTCCACCAATGACACGTGCGGAAARTTATGGCGATTTATTGGCCTTAGAACTCTTAATAGATGAGTATTACGATGCTGCTTTATTGGATCCAAAACGTGCCAATCTTATAAAAAAGAAGGTAGAATTATTAGTGAATTCTACAGATTTAAAGTCTGATTTAAATGATGATGGAAAAGATATAGACGCGCTGTTAGTTGTCATAGATGGGTATTTATGTGAATTAAAAGAAGCCCAGATTAGAGGCGGATTACATGTGCTGGGAAAACATCCAGTAGCAGACAAATTGTTGGATTTAATTGTGGCGCTACACCGTTTACCGACAGGAAATGTATTGGGAATTACCCAAGCAATTGCGAAAGATTTAGGCTTGGAAGTGGACCCTTTGAATGTTGATTTTGAGGCGTCATTTAAACAAACGATCTCTGGAGTTTATTGCAGAACGCTTGGACAATTGGTAGAATTATTAGAACTAAAAGCGACCAATACCATCGAGGATGCCTTACAAGGAACGCTAAATACAGCAGTCTTAGGTACTGCCACAACGCTTGTCATAAAAGAAATTATCGAAAATACCATTCCTAATATCTACCGTACTAGCGATGAGTTCACTAATTTAATCGCAGGATTGAATGGGAAATATGTGCCTGCAGGTGGATCTGGTGCTCCTACAAGGGGACGGCTTGATTTATTGCCTACAGGAAAGAATTTTTATTCGGTGGATGTACGAACCATTCCGACAAATGCAGCCTACGAATTAGGTGTTAAAAGCGCCAACAATATTATAGATCGTTATTTACAGGAACATGGAGACTATCCTACATCCATCGGTATTTCTGTATGGGGAACGTCTACCATGCGAACAGGAGGTGATGATATTGCCCAAGCCTTTGCGTTGATGGGCATTCGTCCAATTTGGTCTGGGTTGAACAGGAGAGTTTCGGATTTTGAGGTAATCTCCTTATTAGAATTAAAAAGACCACGTGTGGATGTGCTCTTGCGTATCTCCGGATTTTTTAGAGATGCTTTTCCAGATGTGATTTCCTTGTTTAATGCGGCAGTAGAAAAACTAGCTTCCTTGGACGAAGATGAAGACAAAAACCCTATTAAAAAACGATTTGATACAGAGAAAAACGATTGGATTTCCAAAGGACTCTCTGAAAAACAAGCGACAGAGAAATCCCTGTACAGAGTATTTGGTTCCAAACCTGGTGCCTATGGTGCTGGCTTGCAGGGATTGATTGATGGAAAAAACTGGGAAACGCAGGCAGATTTAGCCCAAGTGTATATCAATTGGGGAGGCTATGCCTATCACGGTGCAAAAAATGAAGGAACCTCTGCACACGAATCCTTCGAGAAACGCCTAGAAAATATAGAAGTAGTGATTCAAAATCAGGACAATAGAGAACATGATTTACTAGATTCTGATGATTATTACCAATTCCAAGGAGGGATGACAGCCGCAGTGACCACACTGAAAGGAACAGCTCCAGATACCTTTTTTGGAGATCATTCAAGGCCGGACAATCCAAAAATTAAGACCTTAAAAGAAGAATTACACAAAGTATATAGATCGAGAGTCGTCAATCCGAAATGGATGCAGGGAATGCGAGATCATGGCTATAAAGGAGCGTTTGAAATGGCAGCAACCATGGATTATTTGTTTGCTTATGATGCAACAACGAATCTTATTGAAGATTTTATGTACCAAGGAATTACCGAAGCCTATTTATTAGATCCTGAAAACAAAGCCTTTATTCAAGAGCATAATAAATGGGCCTTGAAAGACATGTCTGAGCGTATGCTGGAAGCCATGCAACGGGGAATGTGGAAAGATCCATCGGATGAAATACGTAGCCAATTAGAAGCAATGTATTTGGAAGCGGAAAGTGATTTGGAATAGCACTTCGGCTCCGCTCAGTGACCGTTGATTTGATATCAAATCTAAAAGGAGGCTGAGCGGAGTCGAAGTCCCGATAAAAAGATAGGAATCATAACATCATATAAAAACAAAAAAAAGCAACGATTGCTCGTTGCTTTTATATCATTTAAAGAACATCCATCATTGGAACTATTCCTTTGTATTTTCACCAGTCACCAGTCACCATTCACTAATTACCAGTCACTAACATTTACTCAGCCCATTTATTCTCAGCAGCATCGCCACCATAAAGAAGCGTTACTAAATACGGATTGTCAATAAAAGGATTTCTATTTCCTTGAGCATCTTCAATCACATTATTACGTTGTATTTCAATTGCTGAAACAGGGTCTTCAATATTCCATTTTAGGAATAAGTTGATTCCCGAGGTGCTAATATCTCCATTTAGAGGCTCATCATAACGTAAATTCACATATAAAATCATACGAGCTACATCACCACGCCATTCATCACCCGGATACCATCTGTCGTAATTAATTAATTTATAATCACCAGTTCCATCAGTAAAATGATAGTTATATCTTTTCGTATTCACATCAGAGTCACACACTCTTAAATGATGCATATCGGCAAGAGAATGTTCATCACTCAACTTTGACTTTGGATATACATGTTCTGTATTAAACGTTTGTGGGCTGTAACTATTACTACTACTAGAATACTCCATTTTATTTCTGCTTTCACCAGAATACAATAGAATTACGTTTGCTTCGTTATTAGGATCTTTATCCGCTTTGTATAAATAACTATGACGTTGCCAATATTCAAGAAAATTGGTATGTTTGGCGATTGTTAGGGTTGCCAAATCATCATATAATTCTTCGTCGGTACCAGAAAAATCAATCGTAGCATAATAATCTTTCAATTGATCAGGAATCTGAAATAATTCTTCTTCAATTATTACTTCCTCTTCTTTTTCTACGTTATCATCACTACCGCCACATGCAGCTAGTAGTACAGCTAAACTTAGTACTAAATATGTTTTTTTCATAATTACTCTACTCTTTTTAATAATGCCATATAAAATCCATCATATCCACTTTCTGCAGGGGATACTTTGTGGTCTGATAATAATACAAAATTGGTGTTTTCTGATAAGAATTTACCAATTTGTAATTCGTTTTCTGAAGGTAAAATAGAACAGGTAGCGTATACCATTTGTCCATCTACCTTTAACATTTTAGAATAGTTATTAAGAATCTCTGATTGCGTTTCTTTGATTTTATCTAAAAACTCAGGTTTTAATTTCCATTTAGAATCTGGATTTCTTTTCAATACTCCAATTCCACTACAAGGTGCATCGATCAACACACGGTCTGCAGTGTTGTATAATTTTTTAATGTCTTTGGTAGAATTGATTGCACGTGTAGTTATATTGTGCGCACCGTTACGTTTGGCACGTTTTTTCAACTGTCTTAATTTATGCTCGTAGATGTCCAAGGCAATAATTTGTCCTTTATTTTCCATCAAGGCTGCCAAGTGCAAGGTTTTACCTCCTGCTCCTGCACAGGTATCAATCACTCGCATTCCAGGCTTCACATCCAAATAAGGTGCTACTAACTGAGAGGAAGCATCCTGTACCTCAAAGTATCCTTTCTTAAACATATCCGTTACAAATACATTGGCACGTTTGTCCAATTGTAAGGCATGCGTTTTTTCAGGAACAAAACTGGTTTGTATATCCAATTGTGCAAATTCTTTTTGCAAAGATATTTTAGTCACTTTTAAAGAGTTGGTACGAACTATTACACTTGCTTGTTTGTTCAAAGCAGTGATTTCCTTAGCCCATTTTTTCTCTCCTAATTCTTTTACACATATTTCGTCCATCCAATCTGGAATAGACTCCTTAAATACACGGTCTTTTTGTAACTCGTTGAATCTTCCTTTAATTCTTCGAACAGGTGTTCCGTAAAAATGTTGCCACTCTGGCAATTCAACATCACGTAATACCGCCCAAACAGCGAMTAATTTCCATAAGTTATCATTGGTATAATGATTCTTTGTTCCGGCTATCTCGTTGTATAAACGTTTCCATCGTACGATGTCATAAATGGTTTCCGCAATGAATTTTCTATCGCGTGCGCCCCATTTTTTATTAATTTTTAACGCWTTCTCTACTACCTTCCCAGCATACTCCTCTTCTATAAATATCAATTTTAAGGAATTAACAACGGTAATAACTAAATTCTTATGTAATCGCATGTATTATTTTTTGAGCTGCAAAGGTAGTAAAGAATTCCAAGCATTTACTATCTTCGTAACCTAATTATTACGGATGTCACAATATAACCTCAATACATCAATCACCTACCTAACTGGTGTAGGTCCAACACGTGCCAATTTGCTTAAAAGCGAACTTGGAATACGTACGTTTGGTGATTTAATTAGTTTTTTTCCAAACAGATACATCGATAAAACACAGTTTTATAAAATTGGTAGCTTGCAACAAAATGCCTCTGAAATTCAGTTGGTGGGAAAAGTGATATCCTTTAAATCTATCAAGCAAAAAAGAGGCTCTCGATTAACAGCTACATTCACAGATGGAACCGGAAGCATAGAATTGGTGTGGTTTAGAGCCGCAAAATGGATTAAAGACAATATAAAGGTAAACGAACCCTATGTATTGTTTGGGAAAACGACTTTATACGGGACCAAATTTTCCATGGCGCATCCGGAGATGGAATTGCTTTCTGTACACAAAAAAAGTGGACAGATTGTTATGCAACCCATTTATCCAAGCACAGAAAAATTGAGCAATAGAGGAATCAGCAATCGGGTATTGGTAAAAATGATGCAACAATTGTTTATCGAAACGCAAGGAAGGTTCAGAGAATCCTTGTCTGAACAAATGATTGCAGAAAATGGCTTGCTGTCCAAAGCCGATGCCTTGTACAATATTCATTTTCCAAAATCTCAGGATTTACTAAACCGCGCACAACAGCGTTTGGTATTTGAGGAGTTGTTTTATGTGCAATTACAGTTAATTCGTAAAAAATTAGTCCGTAAATCACGCATCAAAGGTTATGTTTTTGATAAAATAGGCCCTCATTTTAATGATTTCTATGCACATGGACTGCCTTTTGACCTGACCAATGCCCAGAAACGTGTGCTTAAAGAAATTAGAAAAGATATTGGTTCCAATGCTCAAATGAATCGTTTATTGCAAGGTGATGTTGGATCAGGAAAAACAATTGTAGCCTTGCTGTGTATGTTAATGGCCATAGACAACGGTTTCCAAGCCGCTTTAATGGCACCCACGGAAATCCTCGCCATTCAGCATTATCATTCTATAGTAGAGCAGTTGGGTGATTTGCCCATCACCGTAAAATTATTGACAGGCTCTAGCAAAGTAAAACAACGCCGTGAAATCCACGAAGCCTTGATGGATGGTTCCTTGGATATTTTGATTGGAACACATGCCTTGTTAGAAGATAAAGTGCAATTTAAAAACCTCGGTTTTGCCATTATTGATGAGCAGCATCGTTTTGGAGTGGAACAACGCTCGAAATTATGGCAGAAAAACGACTTGCCACCACATATTTTAGTGATGACGGCCACACCCATTCCAAGAACTTTGGCCATGAGTATGTACGGTGATTTGGATATTTCTGTGATTGACGAATTACCGCCTGGAAGAAAAGAAATTAAAACCGCCCACCGCTACGATAGTAACAGGCTGAGTGTGTTTAAATTTATGCGGGAGGAAATTGAAAAAGGGCGACAGGTATATGTGGTATATCCACTAATAAACGAATCTGAAGTTATGGATTATAAGGATTTGATGGATGGTTMCKWRRRTATTKTSMKTGRAWYMCNNNCCTTGYNTASAWRMYAAAKTAGTATTGTCCACGGGAAAATGAAACCCGCCGACAAAGAATACGAAATGAACCGATTTATCAAAGGCGAAACAAATATTATGGTAGCTACTACCGTGATAGAAGTAGGGGTAAACGTACCCAATGCATCCATTATGATTATCGAAAGCTCGGAGCGTTTTGGACTGTCTCAGCTCCATCAGCTACGTGGGCGGGTAGGACGTGGTGCAGAACAGAGTTTTTGTATTCTGATGAGTGGTTTTAAACTCTCCGCAGATTCTAAAGTTCGTTTAAAAACCATGGTGGATACCTCTGATGGATTTAAAATTGCCGAAGTAGATCTCAAACTACGTGGCCCCGGAAACCTAATGGGAAAACAACAAAGTGGAGTCCTCGATTTAAAAATAGCGGATATTGTGAAGGATGCAGAAGTGCTTATTCAAGTCCGTGCGGAAGCGATACACTTATTAGATGAAGATCCAAATTTAGCAAAACCTGAACATAAAATGATATTGGATACCTATCAGCATATAGCTAAGAATAGTACGCTGTGGAGTAATATTAGTTAGAATTTTGGTTGTTGGTTGTTGGTTGCTGGTTGCTGGTTGCTAGTTGTTGGTTGTGTGTTGATGGTTGCTAGTTGCTGGTTGTGTGTTGATGGTTGCTTGCTACTTATTGCTAGTTGCTAGTTGTTGGTTGCTTGTTGTGGGTTGCTTGTTGCTAGTTACTAGTTTCTTGCTACTTAGTTACTTGTTGCTTACCTCTTAATCCTTATCCCTTTAGGCTTACTCCTTATTGCTTGTTTCTAGTTGTTGGTTGCTAGTTGTTGGTTGTTTGCTACTTATTGCTAGTTACTTGTTGCTTACCTCTTAATCCTTATCCCTTTTTGCTTACTCCTTATTGCTAGTTGTTGGTTGCTTGCTACTTATTGCTAGTTGTTAGTTGTTAGTTGTTAGTTGTTGGTTGCTGGTTGCGAGTTGATGGTTGCTTACTCTTTATCGCTTACCACTTATTGCTTATTGCTTGTTGCTTGTTGCTTGTTGT
>NVSD01000023.1 GCA_002401105.1 Flavobacteriaceae bacterium
CCGTGCCTTGCCATACCGCCATAGGTATCAACAATTATCTTACGACCGGTTAACCCACAGTCGCCCATTGGACCTCCAATCACAAATCTGCCAGTCGGATTAATAAAATATTTGGTTTTTTTACTTAACCACTTCTCAGGTAATACAGGTTTAATGATTTCTTCCATCACAGCTTCACGCAAGTCGGCTGTGCTAATACAATCGTCGTGCTGGGTCGACAACACTACGGCATCAATGCCAACAGGTTGATTATTTTCGTAAATAAAGGTGACTTGGCTTTTGGCATCAGGTCTTAACCATTCTAATTTGCCACTTTTACGTACTTCTGATTGACGCTTCATTAAGCGGTGAGAATAAGTAATTGGGGCTGGCATCAATACATCCGTTTCATTACTTGCATAACCAAACATCAAGCCTTGATCGCCAGCGCCTTGCTCTTCAGGTGAATTACGGTCAACACCTTGGTTGATATCAGGAGATTGTTTACCTATGGCATTTAATACGGCGCAAGAGTCTGCATCAAAACCCATATCTGAATGTGTGTAGCCTATTTCTTTGACTGTCTTACGGGTAATTTCTTCAATATCTACCCAAGCTGAGGTGGTTACTTCACCGCCCACTAACACCATACCTGTTTTGACGAAGGTTTCGCAGGCCACTCTGGCCTTTGGATCTTGCGTCAAAATAGCGTCTAAGACGGCATCAGAAATTTGATCTGCTACTTTGTCTGGGTGTCCTTCCGAAACGGATTCAGAAGTAAATAAATATGACATAATTATTCTATATATTTAATGATATAAAGAATGTAAGCTGATTGTACGGGAAAGGCTAAAGGAAGTAAATAATTACTGCTTTAGCATTTTTTTTACGAGGTTGCAATCAGTTCAAATTCTTCCTCTTTTTAATTTGATGCTGCAAATATATACAATTTATAGAAACTGATATAATAAAATGATTAARAATAGAGTTTTAGTCCTTTGTGTTCATTTATAGCCGCTTAATAATAAGGRTAAAAAGGTGTTTTATTTAGTTTAAGAGATGATTAATTGAATTTGCAGGAGGAAAGAGATGTTTTAAGAAGAAAATTGAATGAAAATTTGCTTTTGACCTAGCATTTTTAGAATAAGAACAAAAATGTGACTGAGAATAATTCCAAGAAATGTCATAATCGGCATAAGGCTGATAAATTTCTCCTAGAATCGTTCAGAAAAAGAAGTGAATACGAACTTGTTTCGGGAGATTTGAAAGTAATGCATATTCGCTTTAATATTTCCGAAAAAGGGATTGGATTTGTTATAAAAATGTACATTTATCTCTTAAAATATAAATGAAAAATGTGCATGTTGTTAGCTGTAAAAAATGCTGACGTTTAAATCTCAACAAAAAAATAACATATGAAATCAATTAATATTTTAGTGATAGGTGCTGGTAATATGGGACTTACCTTTGCGGAAGGGATGAGTCGTTCTTCCATCTTAAAAGGGAATAAAATTAATATCTACGATGTTTCCAAGCAACGCATCGAGGAAATTAAACAAATGGGTATTTTTAATGTATGTACCTCTTTAGAGCTGTGTTTACCACTTGCTGATATCGTGTTTTTAGCAGTAAAACCTTATAATATTGAGATACTGTTTGAAAACATGAAGCCATTTACAAACCCAAATCAGATATTTGTATCTATCATGGCGGGGGTCAAAATTAAAACCATTCAGGAAAGTTTAGATGTACACAAGGTAATACGTAGCATGCCTAATTTACCTGCTAAAATTGGGGAAGGGATGACAAGTTTTACCATTTCTAAAACAGTCTCTAAATCGGAAGCCTTTTTAGTAAACGAATTGATGGAAACTACAGGGATTACTGTGGAAGTTGCGAATGAAAATATGATTGATGCATCTACTGGGATTTCAGGGAGTGGACCTGCATATGTCTTTTATTTTATGCAAGCCATTGTAGAAAAAAGTATGAACCTAGGTTTTACAGAAGCAGAAGCAAAACAAATGACCATCCAAACATTTAACGGAGCGGTGAAATTGTATGAGAAACATAAAGAAACGCCAAACGAATGGATTGAAATGGTAGCTTCCAAGGGAGGGACTACACGTGCAGCTATTGATATTTTGGATAAAGGGCATGTGAAAGAATCTATCATTCAAGCCGTAACTGGCGCTTTTGAAAGAGCAGTGGAATTAGGGAATGTAAATGCGAAATAGAGTATGGTTCGGTTTTTGAGCATGCTGTGATTGTATTAATTTTAACTAACATATTTATAAAAATATTTCTATGAAAAATTATTTAGTATTGTTATTTGCTCTTACTTTTTATACTGCCTTTGGCCAGGATAATTTTGTTAATAAAAAGTTATATAAAATCAATCTATTAGCTCCCAGTATAGAATCCGAATTGGGGCTTACTAATAAAACAACATTAGATTTTAAACTAGGGACAGGCTTATCTATAAATGGAGGGACTGGAAGGGAAACTGATTGGTCATTTTTTCCTTTTGCAGAAGTACAGTATCGTTATTTTTATAACCTCGAAAAAAGAGCAGCAAAAAACAAGCGAACAGCAAATAATTCAGGGAATTATTTAGCGTTGAGTACATCTATTGAGAGTGGTAAATCTATGATTGGAAACGCTAATTATGCTGAGAAGTATTTTGCGGGTATTGGTCCAATATGGGGGATGCAGCGCAGTTATAAAAGTGGTTTTAGCTTGAATTTAAGTGGAGGACTTGGGCTTGGTTTTAGTGATTTAAGTAGTGCGGAATTTATGACAACCATTAATTTTAGTTTAGGATGGGTCATTGGAAAATAACAATACTAGTACCTGGTTTTGTTAATCGGAAATAAATTATTGTTGATTTGGACATTAGTCTATATTTAGTTATTATAGAATGAGGAATGTAAATGCGAAATAATCAGTGATAATTTAGTTTTGTTGAAAAAAAACTTGGAGACATGGAAAATGTTTCTATATTTGCCAACAGATAAAGAATCGAAATGAATAAAAATTTAAACATAATGTGTCGCTGTATGATGTGTATTAATTACGCAGGGGACGCTATTGTATAAATTTAAACAACATATATAACTAGAGCCTCTGAGAAATCAGAGGCTTTTTTTTACTCAAAAAACAATGAATACTATTTTTAATTTTTCAACTTTTATGATGATGCGCTGTATGCGTATGATGCGTTGTTGTATGATAAKATATTGCCAAACTTAGTTTTTTGTTTTATAAAACTTAAAAGTCCCTTTGGTAATATCTGCATCCAAAGGGACTTTTTTTTATCACACAATTTTACAAAAAGAAATTAAAAAAATATTTATTATGAGCAATCAAAAATTTTCAACTACAGCATTACACGCAGGTCACGATACTTCAGCAACAGCAGGAACGAGAGCGGTGCCAATTTATCAAACTACTTCTTATGTGTTTAATGATACCCAGCACGCCGCCGACTTGTTCAGTTTGGCAGAGCCTGGTTTTATTTACACCAGATTAAATAACCCAACCAACGATATTTTAGAAAAGCGTTTGGCAGCCTTGGATGGCGGAATTGGAGCGGCAGTTTTTGCTTCTGGAACAGCGGCTATTTCGTCGGCTTTATTGACATTACTAAGAGCAGGAGACCATATTGTAGCATCGAGCACTTTGTATGGCGGGACTTTTAATTTATTGAATGTTACCTTGCCAAGACTCGGAATTACAACCACCTTCGTGGATGCTTCGGATCCAGCAAACTTTGAAAAAGCAATTCAAGAAAATACCAGAGCCGTGTTTATTGAGTCTATTGGGAATCCAAAATTAGATGTATTGGATATCGAAGCCATTGCAGGAATTTCTAAAAGTAATAATGTTCCATTATTAGTAGACAATACCGTGGCCACACCGTATTTATTAAACCCAATCGAACACGGAGCTAATTTGGTAATTTACTCCTTGACTAAATTTATTGGAGGGCAAGGAAACTCATTAGGAGGTGCCATTGTGGATGGTGGTAATTTCGATTGGACCAACGGGAAATTTCCAGAGTTTACGGAGCCGTCTGCAGGATACCATGGATTAATTTACAGTGAGGCTTTAGGTGATGCCGCTTTTATTGCCAAAGTGCGTCTAGAAGGATTGCGTGATTTTGGTGGAGCACTGAGTCCGTTTAATGCCTTTCAAATTATTCAAGGCTTGGAAACATTAGCGCTTCGTTTAGATAAACACAGTCAAAATGCCTTGGAATTGGCAAAATGGTTGGAAGCGCAAGAAGAAGTGAATTGGGTGAGTTATCCAGGATTGGAGAGTCATGAATCTTATGAAAACGCAAAAAAATACTTGCCAAAAGGACAAAGCGGTGTCTTATCATTTGGTGTAAAAGGAGGTTTTGAGGCTGCTAAAGTAACGGTGGATAATGTAAAAATATTCTCATTGTTAGCAAATATTGGAGATACAAAATCATTGATTATTCATCCTTCAAGTACCACGCATCAACAATTATCAGACGAACAACAAGAAAAATCTGGAGTCTCAAAAGACCTGATTAGACTGTCTGTAGGTATTGAGGATATTGACGATTTAAAGCAGGATTTAAAAGAAGCATTTTCRAAAATTACRGTATCTGTAAGTTAAAWTTTYAMGAATCTGTTGTATAAGAAAGAGATTATACGTTTATTTGTGGCCGAGTTCATATACTTATTGAATATTGTTATTAAGAAAGGCAGAGGGATTAGACCCGCTGAAGCCTTAGCAACCCTTTAATTTTAAAGAAGGTGCTAAATTCTMCCACATCGGATAGATAACAAACGGACATAAAACCACAGGTATTTTTTCCTTCTTAGTAACAGTATAATTTAAGTAACATTAAATTAATTATTGTTTAGGTTTTATTCATGCATCAAATTAAATACATATCCATACCCAATTTTATTTCTGAAAAAGGAAGAAAGTACGAGCGCGTTCAGTTGTCCTATCAAATTTTTGGAAAAAAACTACACACTGCTCCGGTGGTGTTAATTAACCATGCACTTACAGGGAATTCTGATGTGGCTGGAGAAAATGGTTGGTGGAAATCCTTAGTTGGAGCTACACAATTAATCGATACTGAAAAGTACAGTGTTGTGTGTTTTGATATTCCTGGAAATGGATATGCTATTAAAGAAATCCCTTTTTCTTATGATGAATTTAGCGCAAAAGATGTGGCAAATTTGTTTGGATTGGCGATTGGTCAACTAAATATCACTTCACTTTTTGCGGCTATTGGTAGCTCCTTGGGAGGTGGGATAGCATGGGAAATGACGGTGTTGTTTCYGGATTTAATACAACATTTAATCCCGGTGGCTTCCGATTGGAAAGTTTCGGATTGGGTGAGAGGACATAATAAAGTTCAGCAACAAATTTTAAAGAATTCTTCCAAACCATTGCATGATGCAAGAATGATGGCAATGCTKTTTTACCGAACTCCTGCTTCTTTTGAACAGAAGTTTAAGGGGTCTRAAAATCAGGAAATGGGCATGTATAATGTGGAAAGTTGGTTGTTACATCACGGAGAAAAATTGGAACAACGTTTCAGTTTACACGCCTATAAAACAATGACACATTTATTAAGTTCTTTTAATATTTTTAAAGGAACAGCATCAGAAGATGCTGTGTTTGAAAAGATAAAAGCCAATGTACACATGGTGGGCGTAGATTCTGATTTGTTTTTTGTGCCAACACAAAATAGAAAGACCCTAAAGGTTTTAAAAGAAAAAGGAATAAAAGTAAGCTATTCAGAAATAAATTCAGTCCACGGACATGATGCATTTTTAATAGAATTTGAACAGTTAGTGAGCATATTAAAAGACGTTTTTAAATAAAATTTAGCATGAAGATAGTAAAGTTTGGAGGTAAATCATTGGCAAATGGAAAAGGCTTGGAAAGCACCTTGGCAATTATAGCATCAAAAGTAGCTCGTAAAGAAAAGTTGGCGGTGGTTGTTTCTGCAAGAGGAAAATCCACAGACCATTTGGAGTCAATTTTAGAGAAAGCAAAACAAAATATTCCTTTTCAAGAAGAGTTTGAAACGTTTAAGACATACCAGAATACGTCGAATACTTTGGTAGATTTTTCAAGCGAGTTTACCTTGTTAGATGAAATCTTTAGAGGGGTGAGTTTACTAAATGATTACAGCGCAAAAATAAAAGACCAAGTATTGGCGCAAGGAGAGTTGATTTCTGCCAAGTTTTTGACACATCAATTAGCTGATAATGGGGTGAATGCTACGTTTGTAGATGCTAGGAAACTGATTGTAACAGATGATGAGTTTGGAAATGCACAACCCATTGAAAGTGTTTCTGAAGACAAAGTTATCGATTATTTTAAGCAGAATAGTTCGGATGATGTAAAAGTAATTACCGGTTTTATAGCGTCCAATCAACAAGGGGAAACAACCACTTTGGGTCGTAATGGAAGTAATTATACAGCTTCTTTGATCGCAAATTATTTGAATGCATCGGAATTGCAGAATTATACCCATGTAAATGGGATTTATACAGCAAATCCAGATTTAGTGGAGAATTCTAAGAAAATAAAAAAACTCTCTTATCAGGAAGCGAATGAAATGGCGAATTTTGGCACCAATATTTTGCATGCCAAAACYATTATTCCACTGATAGAAAAAAATATTCCATTGCGTATTTTAAATACATTTAATGCAGACAATGAAGGGACTTTAATAGGTGAAGCATCGGARCGTGGAGGRATAAAATCCTTGTCTGTTCAAGAACATGTGGCGCTRGTAAACCTTGTAGGWCGTGGACTGTTAGGSAAAACGGGCGTTGATGGTCGGATTTTCACTGCAYTGGGAAGAGAAAATATCAGTGTGAGTATTATTTCTCAAGGTTCATCGGAACGTGGAATTGGTTTTATAGTGGAAGCTAAAGATGGTTACAAGGCGAAGAAARTATTRGAAGATGAGTTTTMTAAYGAGTTCAARCGTAAGGATATCAGYAAGATTTATATCACAGAAAATGTATCRGTAATTTCTATTATTGGTCAGAGTTTGCATTCCTTTTACCAGCCGTATAGTGCYTTGATAAAAWACAGGGTGACACCTATTTTAATCAACAATACGGTGACAGGAGAAAATGTGTGTTTGGTGGTGAAAAAATCAGATTTGCACAAGGCAGTGAACGTGATTCATGGGGAGATTTTTGGAGTTTCAAAAAACATAAATATCGCTATTGTTGGAAAAGGTTTAGTCGGAGGTACGTTAATTGACCAAATTATAGAGAGTAAAGCCAATATCTTAAAACGAAAAAATATCAACTTGAATATTTTTGCAGTGGCAGGTTCGTCCCAACTTATCTTAAATAAGGAAGGGGTGTCTGAAAATTGGAAAAAGGATTTAGAGACAAGTACATTCCAAAATTATGAGGTAAACGATGTGATTTCTTACGCAGAGAAACATCATTTAGAAAATTTAATTTTGGTAGATAATACGGCAAGTTCAGACTTTACAAATAACTATATTTCCTTTGTAGAAAATGGATTTGACTTGGTTTCTTCTAATAAAGTAGCCAATACCCTAGGCTATGGTTTTTATAAGGAATTAAGAGATAAATTACAGTATCATAAAAAATCATATTTGTACGAGACCAATGTAGGGGCAGGATTGCCATTGATTGGAACGATTAAATTACTGCACGATTCAGGAGAGAATATCACCAGGATTAGAGGTGTTTTTTCGGGGTCATTAAGTTATTTGTTCAATACCTTTTCTGCAGAAGACCGTCCTTTTTCGGAGGTGTTGCAGGAGGCGATAGATAGTGGTTTTACGGAACCTGATCCAAGAGAGGATTTATGTGGAAATGACGTAGCGAGAAAATTATTGATTTTAGCTAGAGAATTGGACTTGCAGAACGAATTGGAAGATGTAGTGGTGGAGAATTTAATTCCTGAAAATTTGAGAGCCGGTTCATCGCAAGATTTCTTGTCAAATTTGAAAGCCTTGGATCCTGTTTACGACCAGCTAAAAAGGGAACAAAAAGAAGGACATGTATTGCGTTATATCGGTGATTTGTCTGGAGATTTACAGCAGGATAAAGGAGTGTTRAAGGTGGAGTTAGTTTCTGTTCCTGCAAGTAGTCCTTTAGGGCAAATTAAAGGAGCCGATGCYATTTTTGAAATTTTCACAGAGTCCTACGGWGATAATCCTATTGTAATACAAGGAGCTGGAGCAGGTGCAGCTGTTACGGCGAGGGGWGTTTTCGGTGACATTATTAGATTAGCAGATAAAAATTAAATACTTAACATACAGCAAATGGAATTCGATAATTTTGAAACACAAGCAATTCGCAATCAATTGGAACGGTCGCAGTTTGACGAGCATTCTGTGCCTTTATACCTAACATCAAGTTTTGTTTTTGATGATGCGGAGGATATGCGAGCMTCATTTTCTGWAGAAAAGGATAAGAATATCTATTCTCGTTTCACTAATCCAAACACCACGGAATTTATTAATAAAGTGGTGCAAATGGAAGGAGCGGAGGATGGTTATGCCTTTGCAACAGGGATGGCTGCAGTGTTTTCAACCTTTGCTGCTTTGTTAAATAGTGGAGATCATATTGTATCTGCAAGATCGGTTTTTGGTTCCACACATACATTATTTACAAAGTACTTACCTAAGTGGAATATCGAGACATCCTATTTTGAAAGTGACGATTTGGATGCGATAGAAAGTATGATTACTCCCGCTACAAAAATTTTATATGCGGAGTCTCCTACCAATCCGGGGATAGATATTTTAGATTTGGAACAGCTTGGTGAAATTGCTGAAAAACATAATTTACTATTAGTGATAGATAATTGTTTTGCAACACCTTACATTCAAAATCCGATTGAGTATGGGGCGCATTTGGTGATTCATTCTGCGACTAAATTAATGGATGGTCAAGGACGTGTTTTAGGAGGTGTGGTTGTGGGAGAGAAGGAATTGATTCGAGAAATATATTTGTTTTCTCGCAATACAGGGCCTGCAATGTCGCCATTTAATGCATGGGTGTTGTCTAAAAGTTTGGAGACACTAGCGGTGCGTTTGGATAGGCATTGTGAAAATGCCGAAAAAGTGGCGGTGTTTTTGGAAAATCACCAGAAAGTTAATACGGTAAAGTACCCGTTTTTACCCTCTCATCCACAGTATGAAATCGCCAAAAAACAAATGAAATTAGGAGGGAATATTATTGCATTTGAAGTCAAAGGCGGAATAGAAGCTGGACGTAATTTTTTGGATGCAATTAAAATGTGTTCTCTTTCTGCTAACCTGGGAGATACCAGGACCATTGTTACACATCCCGCCTCTACCACACATAGTAAATTGGCAGAAAATGAACGTTTAAGTGTGGGGATTACCGATGGACKGATTAGAATTTCAGTGGGATTGGAGCATGTGGATGATATCATCAAAGATTTAGACCAAGCATTGTTAAAATAAGCCCCTTGTTTTACTGCTAATTTGTTGAAAATGAGTGGTGATTATAAGGATATGTTAAATGTTTGTCATTTTAAAAACCTTAATCCCTATAGAGTTGGTAGGGTAATAAAATTAAAGTAGATTTGCCATCAGAATAATTAAACAAAAAAAATGATTGTAGAGCAATTAATAGATCGTGATAAAATAGCTGTGTCGGGTGCTTTCGAAGATGATATAAAATCTGAGAAACCAATGCGTAGTATCGTAAAGTCGATTAGTTGGCGTATCGTTGGGACCTTGGACACGGTGTTGATTTCTTGGGCGGTGACCGGAGATACAAAAATGGCACTTTCAATTGGTTCTGTAGAGTTGGTAACAAAAATGGTTTTGTACTTTTTTCACGAAAGGGCATGGAACAAAATAAAATGGGGTAAATAATGGATGTAAATAAAATAAATGAGCAGTTAAAGGGGAAGTCACCTCAGGAAATTATTAAATGGGCAATTGATTTTGCGAAAACTCCATTAGTAACTACCAACTTTAGACCTTATGAAGTGGCTATTTTACATGCCTGTACGGAAGTAGATAAAGATTTGAAAGTGATTTGGTGTGATACAGGATACAATACTCCTAATACATACGCGCATGCAAATGAGTTAATTGAAACATTGGATTTAAATGTGTTTTTATACGTACCTCAACAAACGGCTGCACATAGAGATGCGACCATGGGACTCCCTCAAATAGAGGATCCATTACACGAAGTTTTTACAGAGCAAGTAAAAATGGAACCTTTTGGAAGAGCCATGGCAGAGCACGCACCAGATGTATGGTTTACAAACATTAGAAAAGGGCAAACTGCTTTTAGAGATGGAATTGACGTGGTATCGGTTAGTAAAGATGGCTTGGTAAAAGTGAGCCCTTTTTATCATTGGACAGACGAGCAGTTAGATGCTTATTTGGAAGAGAACAACTTGCCAAACGAATTTAAATATTTTGACCCAACAAAGGTTTTGGGAAATAGAGAATGTGGATTGCATTCATAAAACGAAAAGAAGATGAAAGATATTTTACAAATAAATGATTTAGAAAACGAAGCTATTTTTATCATGCGCGAAGTAGCTGCGCAGTTTGATAGACCCGTCTTATTGTTTTCTGGAGGAAAGGATTCAATCACATTGGTGCGTTTGGCTCAAAAGGCTTTTCATCCAGCAAAGATTCCATTTCCACTAATGCATATCGATACAGGACATAACTTCCCAGAAACGATTGCTTTTCGTGATAAACTAGTAGAAGAATTGGGCTTGGAATTAATTGTACGTAATGTACAAGATTCTATTGATCAAGGGAAAGTAAAAGAAGAATCAGGGCGTTATTCTAGTAGAAATATGTTGCAAACTACTACTTTATTAGATGCTATTGAAGAGTTTAAGTTTGATGCATGTATCGGTGGAGCTCGTAGAGACGAAGAGAAAGCAAGAGCTAAAGAACGTATTTTTTCTGTACGTGATGATTTTGGACAGTGGGACGAAAAAAACCAACGACCAGAATTGTTTGATATGTTAAACGGAGAGATTGATCTAGGTCAAAATGTACGTGTTTTTCCTATTTCAAACTGGACAGAATTAGACGTGTGGAGTTATATTGAAAACGAAGATTTGGAAATTCCATCTATCTATTTTTCTCATAAACGCCCAACCTTTGTACGTGATGGTATGATTTGGTCTGCGGATGATTGTGTGTACAGAGACGCCGATGAGGTGGTGGAAGAACGCATTGTTAGATTCAGAACTGTAGGAGATATGAGTTGTACAGCAGCCGTAGCTTCTCATGCAGAAACCATCAGTCAAGTAGTCGCAGAAATTAGAGATTCTAGTATCTCAGAACGTGGAGCACGTATTGATGATAAAAGATCAGAAGCAGCGATGGAAAAACGAAAACAACAAGGGTATTTCTAAAATTAGGGATTAGCGAAAAGCGAAGAGCGAAAAGGGTAGTGGAACATGGATATTGCTCAACTTATCACTTACAGCTTATCACTTACAACTATAATAAAGGAATTAGCGAAAAGCGAAGAGTAAAAAGGGTAGACATATTGCTCAACTTATAGCTTATCACTTAAAACGTACAACAATAATAAAGGAATTAGCGAAAAGCGAAGAGCGAAAAGGGTAGTGGAACATGGATATTGCTCAACTTAKMACTTWYMRCNTAWCAMYNNCAACWAYCAATAGAATATGGAAGTATTAAAAATAGCAACGGCAGGAAGTGTAGATGATGGGAAAAGCACGTTGATTGGACGTATTTTATACGACACAAAATCAATGACCGATGATAAGTTGGAGGCCATTGAGCGCAGTAGTAAATTAAAAGGGTACGATTACCTCGATTTTTCTTTAGCTACCGACGGTTTAGTTGCCGAGCGCGAACAAGGAATTACCATAGATGTGGCGCATATTTATTTTTCTACGGCCAAGCGTAGTTATATTATCGCGGACACTCCAGGGCATATAGAATATACCAGAAACATGGTAACGGGTGCCTCAACTTCACAAGCGGCCATCATTTTAATTGATGCACGTCACGGAGTAATTGAGCAAACCTATCGTCACTTTTTTATCAATAATTTACTACGTGTAAAAGACGTGGTAGTRGCGATAAATAAAATGGATTTGGTTKRTTTTTCTGAGGAAAGATTCAATGAAATTAAGGCGGAATTCGAGAAATTAGTAGAGAAAAGTAATTTTGAAGGACGTCAAATATCTTACATTCCAGTAAGTGCATTAAAAGGAGACAATGTAGTACATAAATCTACCAATTTCGATTGGTATAAAGGAGCTACATTAATGGATCATTTAGAGAGTTTGGATGCAGAAGATGTTTATAATAACGGAAAAATGCGTTTCCCTGTTCAGTTTGTGATTCGTCCAAAAACGGAAGAATATCACGATTTTAGAGGGTATGCAGGAAAGGTATACGGAGCAGATTTGTCTGTTGGAGATGATGTATTAGTACTACCATCAAAAACAAGATCTACTGTAAAGGACATTCATTTTTACGATCAAAAATTTGAGAAAGCTGGTCGTCAAAGTTCTGTGACAGTGACCTTGGCTGACAATGTAAATGTAAGCAGGGGWGACATGATAGTGAAAGTGGACGAAATTCCACATGTAGCGAAGCAAGTAACCGCCACTGTTTCTTGGATGGATGCGGAAAAACTAGTGCCAGGAGCTAAGTATTTATTGCARCATGGTGTGCATAAAGTATTGGCAAAGGTAAAGACGATTCATCATAGAATCAAGACTGATTTTTCTGGAGTAGAAGAAGGTRTTACCGAAGTAGCAATGAATGATATTGCACTGGTTACTTTCCAATTAAATAAAGAAATTTTCTTTGATACTTTTGARGAAAACAGAACCAATGGCGCCTTTATWTTGATCGATCAACAGTCGAATCATACGGCAGGAGTTGGTTTTATAGAAGCTTAAAAATATAATTTAACAATAAGATTACTAAGGGTTTAAATCTTCTGTCATTCTTGTRGTATTACTACAGGAACGACAGAGGGCTGGAACTCAACACAYAAGAACTAACAAAAATACTACATATCATGCAAAGTTTCAGAAGCGAAATCGAAAACCCGATTGTCGAGAGGGATATTATTGACTTAGAAAAAAAAATTCACCAGTTTTATAAAGGGGAGATTGACGAAGAACGTTTCCGTAGCCTACGATTGGCTCGTGGAGTATATGGACAGCGTCAGTTTGGTGTKCARATGATTCGWATTAAATTACCTTTCGGGAAAATGACTAGTGAGCAGTTACACAGAATTTCTGATGTTTCTGATGAGTATTCTCGTGGTCGTTTGCATATTACAACACGTCAGGATATTCAAATTCACCATGTTAGTTTGGATAGAACTCCTGAGTTGTGGGCGGAATTAGAGAAGGACGATATTACGTTGCGTGAAGCTTGTGGAAATACAGTTAGAAATGTAACCGCTTCTGAAACTGCGGGGATAGATCCAAACGAGCCGTTTGATGTGTCGCCGTATGCTCAAGCATTGTTCGAATTCTTTTTGAGAAACCCTATCTGTCAGGAAATGGGTAGAAAAGTTAAGATTTCTTTTTCAGGAACGGATGATGATACCGCTATTAGTTTTATCCATGATGTTGGGTTTATCGCTAAAATCAAAAATGGTGTACATGGTTTTAAAGTCTTGTTAGCAGGAGGGATTGGTTCTCAACCAAGACATGCCGAWGTATTGTATGATTTTTTAGAGGGTGATAAAGTAATTCCAGTAACCGAAGCTATTTTACGTGTGTTTGACCGCAATGGAGAGCGTGCTAAAAGAGCCAAAGCACGTATGAAGTTTTTGGTTAAGAAAATAGGTGTAGATGGGTTTAGAGTATTGGTGGATGAAGAACAAAAAGCCTTGTCTCAACAATTAGTGGCTATTGATACTGCAAGCTATGATGTTCCTGTTGTTGCAAATACCATTGCCGTACCTTCAGTAGAAATCAAGGACAGAGAATTGTTTGATTTATGGAAAAAATCCAATGTAAGTGCTCAGAAACAAGCAGGATTGTTTGCGATTGGGATTAAGGTGCATTTGGGTGATTTTTATACTAAGAATGCGCGGATTTTAGCAGACTTGATAAAGAAATATGCTGGAAATGAATTGCGATTGAGTATTCGTCAGAATATATTATTGCGTCATATTCCAGAGGCTTCTTTACCGTTTTTTTATGTAGAACTTTCAAAGTTAGGATATACAGCGATTGGCTTTAATAGTATTTTAGATATTACATCTTGTCCAGGAACGGATACCTGTAATCTAGGAATTGCAAGTAGTACAGGGATTTCAACCGAGTTAGAACGGGTATTAGAATCAGAATATCCTCAGTTTGCACAAAACAGAGATATCACCATTAAAATAAGTGGATGTATGAATTCTTGTGGGCAACATTCCATTGCAAATATTGGTTTTCAAGGGATGTCCGTGAAGTCTGGAAAATTAGTAGCACCCGCATTACAAGTATTATTAGGAGGTGGTGTTTTAGGGGATGGAAAAGGACGATTTGCTGATAAAGTAATCAAAATTCCAAGTAAAAGAGGTCCAGATGCCTTGCGTTTTATATTGAACGATTTCGAAGAATATCAACAAAAAGAGGAATCCTTTTTAGATTATTACGATAGAAAAAAAGAGAGTCATTTTTACGAATTGTTAAAGCCATTGGCCGATACTACGAACTTAGTGCCTAGTGATTTTGTGGATTGGGGAACGGAAAAACCTTATGAAGTGGCTGTAGGTGTCGGAGAATGTGCCGGTGTAGTGATTGATTTAGTGGCGACCATATTATTCGAAAACGAAGAAAAAATAGCACATGCTAAAGAAGCCTTAGAATTAAATCAATATTCAGATGCTATTTATTATGCCTATGCGAGTATCGTAAATACAGCAAAAGCATTGTTGATTTCTGAGCAAGAAAAAACAAATACACAAGCGAGTATTATTACTCAGTTTGATAGCTTGTTTGCTGATAAAATTAAATTACCAACGTCCTTTTCTGATTTTGTGTATCAAATTAGAACCAACGAGCCGAGTAAGGAATTTGCAATCAAATATGTAAACGAGGCGGCTGACTTTTATAAAAACGCTACGGATTACCGTACTAAAACGCTACAAGATGATCAGTAAAAACAAACCAAAAGTTACCTTAGTCGGGGCAGGACCGGGTGATGTAGATTTAATTACCGTGAAAGGAGTAAAAGCCTTAGGGAAAGCAGACGTTGTTTTATACGATGCCTTAATAAATAGGGAGTTGTTGGAGTATGCGCCCAATGCAATAAAGATATTTGTTGGGAAGCGCAAGGGGTTTCATAGGTATTCACAAGACGAAATTWACGAGATTATTGTGAAAAATGCTWTCGAGCATGGACATGTAGTTCGCTTAAAAGGAGGRGATCCGTTTATTTTTGGACGTGGAGGAGAAGAGATAGATTATGTAGATTCTTTTGGGATAGAAACCCAAGTGATTTCAGGGATTTCTTCTTCGGTGTCCGTTCCWGCWAATTTAGGAGTTTCTTTGACCAAAAGAGGCGTTTCTGAGAGTCTTTGGATTATTACTGGAACTACTTCGGCAAGGCAATTGTCTGAGGATGTTAAGTTGGCGGCTCAGTCATCAGCTACAGTGGTTATTCTAATGGGAATGAGCAAACTTACGGAAATTACTGCTTTATTTAAAGAGCATGGAAAAAGCCAAACTCCTACGGTTGTCATTCAAAACGGCTGTACGGAAAATGAGCAAGTAGGGCTTGGAACTGTCGATAGTATTGTAGAGGTTGTTGCCGAAAAAGGATTGTCTTCGCCAGCGATTATAGTGATCGGTGAAGTAGTAAAAGAAAGTGTGAAATTTCGTTCGTTTTTCGAAGAAATAAATCACCATGTAATTGATAGACAAAGAGCTTTATAAGGCTTTGCTAATTTAAAAAAGATGTACGATGAGCAAAAATGAATTATACCCAGTTTTCCTAAAAGTATCAGAATTAAACATCCTAATTGTGGGTGGTGGATATGTGGCTTGTGAAAAGTTGAGTTTTTTACTCAAATCTAGTCCTAATGCCAAGGTAAAAGTAGTGGCTACTTATTTCTCTGACGAAATTAAGGAGCTTGCCGAAAAACATAATACCCCTTTAGTATTTGGGGAATACGGACGTAACTTAATGTACAAACAGCAAATAGTTATTGCAGCCACCAATGATGTAAAGCTAAATGAGCAAATATACTTTGATGCAAAATCATTTAATATTTNAATAAACGTAGCGGATACTCCTGACTTGTGTGATTTTTATTTAGGAGGAAYTGTGACCAAAGGCAATGTAAAAATAGCCATTTCTACCAATGGGAAATCACCAACAATGGCCAAGAGATTACGGCAGTTTTTTGAAAAAGTATTGCCGGAAAACTTGGACGATGTGGTGCTGAATCTAAATGTAGTAAGAGATAAAATTACAGGAGATTTCGCAAAAAAAGTGACTGATTTGAATCGAATTACGAAGGGTTTAATTGAGAATTAAAAGAAAAATTGTATCGAGAACAGCATATTTATAGAGTAACGACATTGCGAGGAGTTTTTACGACGTGGCAATCTCTCTATAAATAACAGTGAAATTGCTTGTTTTACGAAATACATTTCCAAGTGACGGTTTAAAAATGTAATTGCTTTTTGTTTTAGCTAGACGAAAAATCTAAGGATAGCCTTCGTTATCGTTGTGTTTTTTAACAACGATAAAACGCAAAATAGACCATTTATATCGGTCATTTAGGATTGTGATTGGTATTATTAGTTGCTGCATGTGGGATTGCCACGCTATCGCTCGCAAAGACAGCTGTGTTGTGATACACGGTGCGTTTTCAAGCAACGAACAACAATATGTAATACCATTTTTAAAAAGCGTCAATGGTAAATGCGGGTTTTTAATAAAAATCAGTGGCAGTGCTGACGTTCAGTGAAATGCTAAAGGTAATGTAAAAGTGAACTTTGTAATATTGGTAATTTCAAATCGAAGCCAGTCTTTTGTGCAGTATATATGTTCAAAAGCTGCGAGATTCAGGAGTGACCATAGGAGCGACGCGCAGTTTTGGACATGGTTTTTAATAAGGCTTTTGCCGCATTAAAAAATACATCATAAAAGGCTCCNTTTTTTGGTTCGNTTTTTTGGAGAAGCAAMWRWKKAACATSTMAMRMATAMSMCKKMAATWMRAKKGRTKWKYWWAWRRATKMWKWTNTAGAATWWAWWWRMRWMWKTRTRRRGWRTWKYSGMYGTSRWYRKTAATAATTTCCTTTTAATTCCGTTAGAATTTAAAGAAAAATTGTACCGAAAACAGTTAAAAAAGTATAAAAGTAAATAGCGAATTATTAAAACTCAAACGGTATAATACGCTGTAAATCAAAAAATAACAATATATTTAGATAAAAAATGAAATCAAAAAATTATAAAGTTTGCCTAAAGGATAATGTAGAACAGTTTTCAAAACAATTGTTTTATTCTTTGTTTGATGCCTGTAAGCAGGAAGAAGAAGCGAGACAAACTTTAGAGAATTCATTTTTAGAAATTTGTGCTGCCTTAGAAATTGACAAGGCAAGATTTCAATGGGACGTCTTTTGCAAGAAATTTTCTGGTATCAGAAGTCAGTTAGATTTAGATGCGATAGCTTTTGAAAAAAACGATCCCGCGGCTAATAGTTTACAAGAAATTTATTTGGCATATCCAGGTTTTTATGCAATTTCTATGTACCGGTTGAGTCATCAATTATTACTCCAAAATGTACCAATTATCCCTAGAATGATGAGTGAATATGCCCATGGTCTTACGGGAACAGATATACATCCTGGAGCTACTATTGGCGAATCCTTTTTTATAGATCACGCAACTGGAATTGTGATAGGAGAGACTGCTGTTATAAAAGATAATGTCAAAATTTATCAAGGAGTTACCTTAGGAGGAATTGAGGTGAAAAAGAGTTTGGCATCTACAAAAAGACATCCAACCATAGAAAATAATGTCACTATTTATGCCAATGCAACCATTCTGGGAGGAACTATTAGCATCGGAGAAAATAGTATTATAGGGGCCAATGTTTGGATTACAAAAAGCATCCCCCCAGGTTCTTTGGTAACCTATAGATCTGAAATAAATATCAAACCTAAAGTATCAGAATAAACCGATAGAAAAGATGATAAAATCACAATCAATTTTAGATCAAATAGGAAATACTCCCTTAGTAGAGTTGAAAAACATTTTCCATAAAAAAGGGCTGCGATTATTCGTGAAATTGGAAGGTCATAATCCTGGAGCTAGTGTAAAAGACCGTGCTGCGTACAATATGATGCAGCAAGCATTGTTGCGTGGCGATATAAAAAATGGCGATACTTTGGTGGAATCTACCAGTGGGAATACGGGAATTGCATTGGCCTTTATAGCACAGTTACTGGGCTTGAAAATGATATTAATTATGCCGGAAAACTCGACTGTAGAACGGGTAAAAACAATGCGTGCTTATGGAGCTGAAGTTATTTTGACACCTGAAGATGTAGGGATAGAAGGTTCTCGGGATTTAGCCATAGAATTGCATGAAACCAGAGGGTATTTTATTCTGAATCAATTTGATAATCCTGACAATTGGAAAGCACATTATAAAACAACGGGGCCAGAAATTTGGAGAGATACTAATGGAGAAATCACTCATTTTGTTTCCGCAATGGGAACCACAGGAACCATCACAGGGGTTGCGACGTTTTTAAAAGAAAAAAACAAAAAGATTCATATTGTCGGTGCGCAGCCAACTGACGGAGCGAGTATTCCAGGGATACGAAAATGGTCAAAAGCCTATGTCCCTGCCATCTTTGATAAATCGAAGGTTGACCAAGTAATTGAGGTAAATGAAGAAGAGGCAAAAGAGATGACCATACGCTTAGCAAAAGAAGAAGGAATATTTGCAGGAATGAGCAGTGGAGGTGCTGTTGCAAGTGCTTTAAAATTGATAAAAACAATTGATAAAGGAATTGTAGTCGCCATTATTTGCGATCGAGGAGATCGTTATTTATCATCAAGTTTATTCGATGATTAACAAAAAATCAAAATAAATAGTAATTTCACAAAAATAATGCGTTAATTTGCATCTTAGTTCMTTCATTTACTGAATATGTTATCAAGAAAGGCAGAGGGATTAGACCCAATGACGCCTTAGCAACCCTTTATCTTATAAAGAAGGTGCTACATTCTACCATTTTGGATAGATAGCTCAATCGATTTTTTTTAAATCAACCCACACCATTTTTTGACAACATTATTTTAGGCGTTCCCGCAAGGGTCGGGCTTTCTGCTGTATCTTTTTTTGAAGAAAAAAAAGGATGTCGCTGCAATCCCTAACGCAAGAATGAAGCTTTGTAATAACAATAATAGAAGATTTCAAATGTCGAAAATTAGAGAAGAAATACAAAAACGAATTTTAATATTAGATGGCGCCATGGGAACCATGTTGCAGGCCTATAAATTTTCAGAAAAGGACTTTAGAGGAACCCGATTTGCAAATCATCCATCCCCTTTAAAAGGGAATAACGATTTGTTATCCATCACGCAGCCTCAAGCAATAAAAGACGTGCATGCTGCCTATTTTGAGGCAGGAGCGGACATCGTAGAAACCAATACTTTTTCGTCAACAACCATTGCTATGGCAGATTATGATTTGGAACATATTATCTATGATTTGAATTACGAATCGGCAAAAATAGCCAAGGAAGTAGCAGATGAATTTACAAAGAATGAACCGCAGAAACCTCGTTTTGTAGCGGGGTCTATTGGGCCAACAAACAGGACTGCCAGTATGTCTCCTGATGTGAATGACCCAGGTTTTAGAGCCGTAACCTTTGAGGATTTAAGGATAGCCTACAAGCAGCAAGTAACCGCTTTGATAGATGGAGGGGTGGACTTATTATTAGTAGAAACGGTGTTTGATACCTTAAATGCCAARGCWGCRKTRTTTGCYRTKSAARRKGTGWWWRMSGAACTTGGNTATWRATNTWCCTWTSATGWTAWSKGGYACYATTACSGATGCSWSYGGWCGTACMTTGTCKGGKCAAACSGCMGAAGCTTTTTNTWANTTCKATSARYCATRTTSNNCMTTNNTTWCTNTTKGGTTTNAATTGYGCWTTRGGMSCCRATTTACTGCAGCCGCATCTAGAAGCGATTGCAAATAAAACCAACTTCGGAATTTCTGCACATCCCAACGCAGGACTGCCAAATGCCTTTGGAGAATACGACGAATCGGCCGAAGATATGGCGGAACAAATAGAGGAATACCTGAAAAAAGACTTAATAAATATTATTGGAGGATGCTGCGGAACAACTCCTGAACATATCAAAGCGATTGCTGAGTTGGCGAGTAGGTATACTCCGAGGGTTTGCGGAYAGGTTTGTTGTTGGTTGCTAGTTGTTTGTTGTTGGGGAGTGATTCCAATAAAAAAACAGAAATTAATGATTAGTGGTCGGTTATCGGTTGCTAGTTGTTAWGGAGTAATTCCGATTAAATTAAATAGAAATATGAAATCATATATAGAATTAGATGTTTGGAAGGAGGCAAGGAAATTGGTTTCTGAAGTTTATAATATAACAAAGGGTTTTCCGAGCGAAGAGCTTTACGGCATAGTTAGTCAGATGAGAAGATGTGTTGTTTCTGTACCATCAAATATTGCAGAAGGCTGTGSCAGAAGAACAGCAATAGATACCATGCGTTTTTTATTTATAGCGAGAGGTTCCTTATTTGAATTAGAAACACAATTGTACTTATCACTAGATCAAAATTATATTATAAACWCAGAGTTAAAAGCACTGCTAGTTCAAATAGATATCTGTAAAAAGTTGTTAGGTGGTTTTATAAATTATTATAAGAAATTATGATGTATTAGAAAATATCCAATCAATTCGTAAATTAAGTTAACCAGCAACCAACAACCAACAACCAACAACCAACAACTAGCAACTAATACCCACCAACAATGAGCAAGCAACAATCACCTAGAAAATACTTAAAACTTTCTGGATTAGAGCCACTAATTTTAAACGAGAATTCCAATTTTATAAACGTTGGAGAACGAACGAACGTAGCGGGATCTCGTAAATTTTTACGATTGATAAAAGAAGAGAAATTTGACGAGGCTTTGGCCATCGCTCGTCATCAAGTAGATGGTGGGGCACAAATTATAGATGTCAATATGGATGATGGTCTGATAGACGGAAAAGAATCCATGGTTCGATTTCTAAATCTAATCGCAGCCGAACCAGATATATGTAAAGTTCCCTTGATGATTGATAGTTCCAAATGGGAGATTATTGAAGCGGGTTTACAAGTAGTGCAGGGGAAATGTGTAGTGAATTCTATTTCTTTAAAAGAAGGGGAGGCTAATTTTATAGCACAAGCAACCAAAATTAAAATGTATGGAGCCGCCGTTATTGTGATGGCTTTTGATGAGGTTGGACAAGCCGATACTTACGATAGACGTATTGAAATAGCCGAACGTTCTTACCGTGTGTTGGTGGATAARGTWGGCTTTRMAYCWGARGATATTATTTTYGAYYYMAATATTTTYSCKGTRGCKACGGGAATGGATGAGCATAAAAAAAATGCGACTGACTTTATAGAAGCGACGCGCTGGGTTCGTGAAAATTTACCTAATGCAAATGTGAGTGGAGGGGTGAGTAATGTGTCTTTTTCTTTCCGTGGAAATAATGGAGTTCGTGAAGCTATGCATTCCGTATTCTTGTACCATGCTATTCAGGCAGGGATGAATATCGGGATTGTAAACCCAGCGATGTTGGAGGTGTATGATGATATTCCGAAGGATTTATTAGAGCATGTAGAGGATGTTATTTTAAATCGTAGAGATGACGCTACAGAGCGATTACTTGATTTTGCATCCACTGTAAAGGGAAGTAAAAAGGAGCGTGTAGCAGATTTGTCCTGGCGTGAAAATTCCGTCCAAGACAGGATTACACATGCCTTGGTAAAAGGAGTGGACGAATTTATTGTCGTTGATGTAGAAGAAGCTCGATTGCAAAGCGCTAAACCAATAGAGGTGATTGAAGTTAATTTGATGACAGGGATGAATGTCGTAGGTGATTTATTTGGCGCAGGGAAAATGTTCTTGCCTCAGGTAGTAAAATCTGCTAGGGTTATGAAAAAAGCAGTGGCTTATTTAAATCCGTTTATAGAAGAGGATAAGGGTGAATCTATCAAAAGTTTAGGGCGTATTTTAATGGCTACTGTAAAAGGAGATGTGCATGATATTGGTAAAAACATAGTAAGTGTTGTGCTAGGCTGTAATAATTACGAAATTATTGATTTAGGGGTGATGGTACCACCTGAAAAAATAATTGAGGCTGCTAAAAAAGAAAACGTTGATATTATTGGTTTATCGGGATTGATAACTCCATCGTTGGACGAAATGGTGTATTTGGCCCAAGAAATGGAGCGTCAAAACTTTAAAGTTCCCTTGTTAATTGGAGGCGCAACTACCTCTAAAGCGCATACGGCGGTAAAGATAAATCCATCCTATTCAAATGCCGTAGTACATGTAAATGATGCTTCTAGGGCGGTAACAGTAGTCAGTAACTTATTAAATAAATCGACCTCTAATGCCTATGTTTCAGAATTGAAAAAAGACTATGAGAAATTTAAGGAGACTTTTTTAAATAGGGGGAGAACTAAAAATTACGTGTCGATTAGTGAGGCGAGAAAAAATAAATTTAAGATAGATTGGGAGACTTCAACTATTAAAAAACCAAAGGAGCTTGGTGTGCAAATGCTAAAGCAATTGAGTTTGAAAGAGTTGTTGCCGTTTATAGATTGGCAACCATTTTTTAAGACCTGGGATTTACACGGAAAGTTTCCGGCCATATTAACTGATACGGTTGTAGGTGAGCAGGCGAGTCAATTGTATGAAGATGCAAATGCATTGATAAAAGAAGTAATAGCAGGACAGTTGTTTACGCCTAAAGCTGTTTTTGGGTTGTTTGAAGCAAATAGTAATGCGAATGACGATATCATCCTCAGTAAAAAAGGTAAAGAACAGGCTGTATTTAGAACGTTACGCCAACAATTAAAGAAAAAAGAAGGGGTCGCTAATATTGCTTTATCAGATTTTATAGCTCCAGAAGCAACGAATATTCAAGATTATATGGGGACTTTTTGTGTGTCTATTTTTGGGGTAGAGGAACTGGCGAAAAAGCACAAGGAAAATGATGATGATTATACCGCAATTATGGCGCAATCCATAGGAGATCGTTTTGCGGAAGCATTTGCAGAATATTTACATAAAAAAATAAGAACGCAACATTGGGGATATTCTCAAAACGAATCGCTGAGTAATCAGGAGCTAATAAAAGAAAAGTATAGTGGGATTAGACCTGCTCCAGGATATCCTGCCTGTCCAGATCATTTAGAAAAAGAAACTATTTGGGAATTATTGCAAGTAGAAAAAATAATAGGAGTGAAGCTTACAGAGAGCTTGGCTATGTGGCCAGCATCTTCCGTGTCGGGTTATTATTTGGCAAATGAGCAATCTAAATATTTTGGTTTGGGARAAATAACAGACGATCAATTGAAGGACTATGCGGAACGTAAAGGCATCAGCTTAGAAAAAGCAAAARAATGGTTATTCCCAAATTTAGCGGATCAGTAAAATAGAGAAGAGAATATAGAGAAGAGAGAAGAGAAAATAGAGAGGGGATTTCATTTGTCAATCAGAAATACATAAGAATGGCCCAAACAACCAACAACCAGCAACTAACAATCAGCAACCATAAAGAGTGGCCCTAACAACCAGCAACAAGCAACCARCAACCAGTAACCATMAAGAGTGGCCCAAACAACYAACAACTAACAACCAGCAACCAATACCAATGAAAGTAACAGAACATATACAACAGGCAAAAGGAAAAACACTTTTTTCTTTTGAGATAATACCACCACAAAAAGGACAAAATATTAATGATTTATATGCGAATATAGATCCTCTAATGGAGTTTAAGCCTCCTTTTATCGATGTAACCACCTCTAGAGAAGAGCGTATTTATTTGGATAAAGGAAATGGACTTTTGGAGCAGAAAATTACAAGRATGCGTCCTGGGACGGTAGGTATTTGTGCGGCTTTAAAATATAAATATGATGTAGATGCGATTCCGCATGTGTTATGTGGTGGATTTACAAAAGAAGAAACAGAATACGTATTAGTAGATTGTCATTATTTAGGCTTGGATAATGTGATGGCCTTGCGTGGTGATGCCATGAAACATGAACAGTATTTTAATCCTGTAAATGGAGGGAATCACTATGCAGCCGATTTGGTACGTCAAATYAGTGATTTGAACAAAGGTAAATACTTACATGAAATTATAGAAACGCCACATAAGGCAGATTTTTGTATTGGAGTTGCAGGATATCCTGAAAAACACATGGAATCTCCGAGTATGGATGCTGATTTGAGGCGCTTAAAACAAAAGGTTGATGCAGGTGCAGATTATGTAGTAACTCAGATGTTTTTTGACAATCAAAAGTATTTCGAATTTGTAGCCAAGGCAAGGGAGATTGGGATTCACGTACCTATAATTCCAGGGATAAAACCGATTGCTGTTGCCCGTCATTTACAAGTATTGCCGCAGGTGTTTAAATTGGATTTACCAGATGTATTAGTCCAAGAAATAGAGTTGWGTAAAAACAATAAGGAAATTCGTCAAGTTGGAATTGAYTGGGCCATACAGCAATCTAAAGAATTGATCCAAGCAGGGGTTCCGGTGGTTCATTTTTATTCGATGGGTAAATCGAGTAATATATATGCTATTGCAAAAGAAATTTTCTAGATCACTATTAGTAACTATACTATAATAAGTTGATATTATGTGGCTGTGAAATAGTGTTGGTAACAATTGTTACCTATCTGTTTTATAAATCCATTTGATGATTGTATAAAATAAACTGATTAAAAGGGATGCTTTAATAGCCAAATAAATGAGTATATTTGTACTTAAGAATAATATAAAAATAAGAAAACATGGCAATAGAAATAACAGACGCTAATTTTGAAGAAGTAGTTTTAAAATCAGATAAGCCAGTATTGGTTGATTTTTGGGCAGCATGGTGTGGACCTTGTAGAAWGGTTGGACCAATTGTTGAAGAATTAGCAAAAGAATACGAAGGAAAAGCAGTGGTAGGAAAAGTTGATGTAGATGCAAATCAAGACTTTGCAGCTAAATATGGAGTGAGAAATATTCCTACTGTAATTATTTTCAAAAATGGAGAAGTAGTTGATAAACAAGTAGGTGTTGCTCCAAAAGCAACATACGCTGGTAAAATTGACGCACATTTATAAAAATAAATGGTATAAAATTTGAAAAAGGGTTCGGCATTTGTCGAGCCCTTTTTTTTGTGTTCTTGACTTCTTTTTTTTAACCGATTTTTACCTGATATATGCGTGCTATATAGGCTAGTTTATCTTTGTGCTAACCTGTCAAATCTCCTTGTCCTGATTCTTGTCTCTTGGTTCCTGTTTCACATTACTAACATCTCATTTCTAAATCAGTCTGATTATTTTACTATATTTACAAGGCTATGCCATTAATGGGTATTAAAAAGAACAGCATGTCAGAAATAAATGTAAAACATATTGGAGAACTTCAGAATTTGGAGTTGATGGCCCGTCAGGTGGTGGAAGGATTTATTACTGGAATGCATAAAAGTCCCTTTCATGGGTTTTCTGTGGAGTTTGCAGAACACCGTATGTATAATAAAGGAGAGAGTACACGGCATATAGATTGGAAACTGTATGCAAAAACAAAAAAACTGTATGTAAAACGCTACGAGGAAGAGACTAATTTAAGGTGTCATATTATTATAGATAATTCGGCTTCTATGTATTATCCTGTTATGGATCGTCCAAGTTTGCAACAGTTAAATAAAATTTCGTTTTCTGTATACGCTACAGCAGTGCTAATGGAAATTTTAAAGCGTCAGCGCGATGCTGTTGGCTTAAGTGTGTATAGTAGTCAAAGTAATTTTTATGCGCCTGCAAAGGGGAGTGATCGCCATCGGAGGATGTTGTTGAGCTATTTGGATGAGGTGCTCCGAGTAAAAATCTCGGAAACAACAAATACGTATAAAGTGCTGCATCAAATAGCAGAAAAAGTTCACAAACGCTCCTTGTTGTTTTTATTTACAGATATGTTTCAAACGGATATGGACCAGGAGGCCCTATTTGAGGCCTTGCGTCATTTGAAATACAACAAACATGAGTTGGTTTTGTTTCATACTTATGATGGAAAGCACGAATTGGACTTTGATTTTGACAATACACCTAAAAAATTTATGGATGTAGAAACAGGAGAGGAAATCAATTTATACGCCGATACCGTTAAGGAAAATTATAAGAAAATGATGGAGGAGCAGTTTAAAACTTTGAAATTGAAGTGCATGCAGTATAAGATAGATTATGTGCCTGTAGATATTAATAAAGGCTTTGAAAAAGTATTGATGGCCTATTTAAAACGCAGGAAAATATTTTTGTAAATTTTTTATAAAAAGCTTTGTAGATACGATAAAGCCTCGTATGTTTGCAACCGCTAAGAGCAACGGTCTGGTAGTTCAGCTGGTTAGAATACCTGCCTGTCACGCAGGGGGTCGCGGGTTCGAGTCCCGTCCAGACCGCAATTAGTTTTATAAAACCTTACAAGTCATTGACTTGTAAGGTTTTTTCTTTTTAGGGTGTTACTGAGGGGACGAATTAGTTCCTTATTCCTGTTGTGTTCATTAGTTTTATGTTAAATATTTGGAATGATAAAATCACTTGAATTATTTAGAATTACTATAAACTGTTTTAAATAGATTTAATCTTGATATTTTGGCTAATAATTTATATAATTTAGACAGATAAAATTAAACACTAATGGTAAGAAAAATACGAAAAATTGGCTTTTATTATTTAACCCTAGAGGAAGGTGATTTGTCGGTTTTAGATTCACTAAATTTAGTTTTGGATTATATTGATGGGCTCCCTAATACTGATAGGAAAAGAGTTGTTTCAGGACCTAAATTTGGGTTGTTACATTCGATTCGTTCATTTAATCGAAAAACTAGGCACCAATTAATTTTTAAAAGTGCAATACGTAATTTTAGACCTCCTCTTTTGGATAGCTTAACTGTTAGTGAACGAGATAGTCCAAAAAGAATTGAAGAGGGAGAATTACAAAAAACTCATTTTGTAACTAAAGTTGTGGGTGGAGATGTTATCATCATTTTAGAAAAGTTTTTGGGTTGTATAAGTATTAAACAAGCTATTAAATATTTGAATCATTTTGCTAGACTATTAGATTTAGATGATAGAATTAAGTTTGGTTTCGAGACTATTGCTAAAGATAATTTTTTAGAAGAAATTAACGGGATGGCAAGAGTGACCTGTGCAGATGTATATGTTGATAAACAGTTATTAGCGGGTGATGTATTAGATTATTCTGAGAGAATAAGTTCTGTAAAACACGAAATAGTTATTTCCGTTAAGGCAAAAAACAGAGATTCTATTTCTGAGTTTGCACAAGATGTTTTTGCTCAATTTAATGGAGGGGAGAATAGAGTTAGAAGATTGAGGATAGTTGGAAGAAATTCTGATAATAATGTTGTAAAGATTAATTCAGATTTCATCGAAAAACAAGAATACGTTTCTCCTATTATTAATGAAGATACAGGAGAGGTTCTTTCAGATGAAATGTTAGATGAAATTGAGGTGGTTTTTGCTAATTATAACTAATATTATGTATCTAGAATTTGTCTTATTGATATCAGATTATTTTAAAACTCTTAGCAGGAGAATTGCTTTATTCGACTGGTTTGTGCCCTTTTTGTTTGGAATATCGATTTTTGTTTTGCTTTATACAGGGGCAAAGGTTTCGTCTACTGAAGTTTTTAAAAATAGTTCAATTAGTTTATTAGGTATTCTTGCGGGTTTTTCAATTACTATTATTACAATTTTAACAACAGGTCATAGTAAAAATTTGACTGCTATTAAAAATCAAGAAACGAGTTATAAAATTGGGAATACTAAAATAACATTGTTTAGATTGCTATTAATAAATTTCACATATTCAGTTGTTCTTGAGGTTTTTTTAATAATTTTTTGTTTGACATATCCAATAGTTTTAGAGAATATTGAGTTTTCATGTTTAACGAAATATATTGGTTTTTCTGTGTTGGTATTTTTTGTGTTACATCTTTTATTACTAACGGTAAGAAATTTAACTGATTTCTATTTAATAATTACAAAGCCTGAAAATTTAAGAGATTAAATTAGTGTTTGTTGATAATTATTAAATGTATAGTTTTAATAAAGTAGTTAGTTTATGTAGAACTAACTACTTTATTAATGTGATTAAATATTTTATAAAGAGGAGTATTTGTCAGTTTAAGTTAAATATTTATTTGTTAATTCAAATACCCATTCATGATGTGAATTGTACTGTGTTAATTTGTGAGCTTCAAGTATCATCAGTTTAACATCATTACCAATATATTCATTATTGATTTTATCTATTGCTGAATTCAACTTATAAACGCAACTTTTGGGTTAAACAATAATTGATTCATTACAAATATAGGGTTTTGGTATAAAAACCTTTTCCGAGGTCTCCTA